>CAZMXB010000083.1:0-18544 GCA_964569855.1 uncultured Rhodoferax sp. | reverse complement strand
CTTTCTAAGTACTTGTCTCCCCTCTCCCTCATATTGGCATGGTCGTCTTTGCGCAGTAGTACCGGCTTTTTGTCCTTTGACTCCCCTGACAAAAGCACGTGTATATGATTGTGGTCGGTGTTACTGTGCGCTACCGCTACCCACTCAAGCTCTTGCCCTTTGGACCTCTCCAGCTTTCCCATTAGCTCACGGGTGTAAGCCATAGGGTCAACGGTATTCACTCCCGGCGAGAGTACTAGCTCATGAGCCGCCGCCCCTCTAGTCTTGAGGTTCTTTACTGTCTCTCTTAGGTCTATATCTGTCTTGTCTTTTTCCGCGTCAAAGAAGACCCGGCCGCCCTTTTCTTTGTCTTCGCCTTCTCGATATTTCAGGTAATTGCTGTACTCAGAGACCGCCTTTACTGCCTCTTTGCCGCTCCAGTACCTGTGCTTTGTTACCGACTGACTCACGGCTTAACCCTCAAAAGCTTCTGCCTTAGCCAGTTCTTTCCTAAACAGCTCTTCTATGTCTTCCACTTCCGCTATCTTGCCCTTGAGCCTCATTGCTGCTCTCTTGTGGCATTTCTTCAGTACGGTCTCTTTGTCTTCTACTGGCATGTTCGCGTAGATGATCTCTAAGAGTACCCCTGTGTCTATGTTCCCACGGGATATTAGTGCCGCCATTCGATTTTCCATCTTCCTGATTCGTGCCTCAAGCTTGCTCTCTCGGCTATCTTGGATGATTTTGTCCTGTTGGTCCATGTACCAGATTAGTGCTTCTCTGGCTATCTGCGTCCTTGTTCGCCCGCTGCCCGCACATAGCTGGTCAAATCTTTTGCGGTCTTCCGGCACTAGCCTTATCTCTATCGGCGTTGTGCGCTTTTGCTTTTTGGCGCCCTGGTCCGCTTTGGTTTTGCCTTCTTCGTTTTCCATCTCTCGTACCGTCCCAACCATTGGCAGGCTCTCTATCTCTCCACTATACTATATCTCTAGTCTCTGGCTGGCAGTTTTTAGCCACTTTGTAATTTTGGTCGGACCGTTATTGCCTACTCTGCTTCATTATCATAATTTTGGTCGGTGACCTTTATCCTGCTACTCCGTAGCCCGTTGCAAGGGCAGGAGTTCCTAACCTCCCTTGGCTCTCCCACTTACTCCCAGCCAGCAAAAAACCACCACCAAAGAGACCTTGTGCTCCTGCTGTTCTGGTTCTGCTCTTGTGCGGTTACGAGTTACGAGTAATCGCCTTGGCGGCTGCCTTGGGGTGGGGTGGGGGTCCACTGCGCTAGCAGTGCCTCTGTCTTTACTTCTTCTGCTTTGCCAGTTCGCTCAATAGCTGCGCGTTTTGTGCCTTCGTCGCTTCCAGTTGCCCCTTTTGCTCCGCTGCTTCTTTTACCGCTTGATCCCTTCCGGTTCGTAGCTCTTTTACTTGCTCCCTCAGCTCCTCGGTCCTGGCTGTCTGTGCCGCTAACTCCGCTTCTGCCTTCGATGCTTGCGCTTTCATCTCCGCTACCATCTTTTGCAAGCCCTCTGTTACTTCTTCTTGCGCCTCTCTGTCCTTTTCAAGCTTCGCTATCGCCTCTAGCGCCCCATGAAACTGCCTCAGCGCTGCCGCTACTTCTTCTTTTGCCTTCTCTTTTACTTCCGTCACTTCTCGCTTGGCCTCTTGCGCTGCCAGCCTCCAAGCCGCCGCAAAACTTGCCTGCACTGATGCTGGTATTTCCTCCGCTTTTATTACTACTTCGGTTGGCCTCGCCGCCTGCCAGGTCTCAAGGTGTTTGTAGATAGTCGTCAGACTCCCTCCGCCCAGCTCGTCTAATAACGCCATCGCGGTTACTTCTTTGCCCTCAGCCTTCATTCGGTTGGCGGTCTCAAATAACTCTTCCGGTTCTATCGCCTGTCTACGCGCCATCTTTTAGCCCTCTCGCCCTCGGTTACCCACCAAGTCTAACACGATTTATCAATTTACTATTATTATTATTACTACTATTACTATTATTATTACCAACTCGGGCGCGTTTTTTTTCGCAAAGCCCATTTTTGGCACTTCGCGCACACGCACGCACGCACGACTGCCCCCGGCGGTTTTAATTGCGCTGACCCGGTCCGGCGTTATCGTTTTACGGGCATTTCAAGCCTGATCTCACTCTGGCGGACCACGACCACTGCACACGACTTTGTCACATCGGCGGCGTATGCTTGCTCCATGGACCGTTATCTCTGGCTTTATTGTTATTACCGCTCTCGCGCTTCCGAGGGCTCCCCTGATAGCGACCTCTTTGTCAGAAAAGCTCTTGTTG
Organism: uncultured Rhodoferax sp.; assembly: GCA_964569855.1. GTDB lineage: Bacteria > Pseudomonadota > Gammaproteobacteria > Burkholderiales > Burkholderiaceae_C > Allorhodoferax. The sequence goes on along the minus strand of CAZMXB010000083.1, from coordinate 16,269 downwards.
CTGCTTACTTCGCTGGTCTCTTTGACGACCTCATACCGAAAGACAGCCCCCTCCAATCCCCAAGACTTCGGGACCAGTGATAAGGCTCTACTCTCCCTAGCTACAAAAGCGACTAATTCTTTTTTTGCTGCTAGTACGTCCTTTGGACCAGGACCGCCAAGCTCTAAGCTAACGGGTCGACTGACCACTGACTCAGAACCACTAGGAAAGGAATTAAAATCAGTAAGACCCCAAACAAAAACCGGTTGATCAGATTTTGTCCCCTTTTCGGCCAGGGTCGAGTTATCTAAACCATTCTCCTCAGAAGTAGCCAAGAGAACACCAGGCGATAGCAGCCCCCCAGACCCCCCGTTATATACGCCTGAGCATTTTGCCAAGAGGTCACTATGCTTACTGACTGTGTTTCTACTGGCCCCGGCCTTCTTTGCTACCGCTGCCTTTGATATTTGAGCGCCTTCGGCTTCAAGCTGAGCTACCGCTATTGCTATCCGGTGCCTTGCGTCCAGGCTTCTATCTATGTTTGCCTTCTCTAGCTCTTCGACGGTCCAAAGCTTCCCGGTCTTTTGATAGAGCCATTCAAGTCTTTTTAGTAAGCGCTCGGTTAGTGGATAAGGTTCATATTTTTCCTTTATTAGAGCCCCCTGGCTGGTCCATTTTGTGGCTCTCTCTATCTCCCCTGCTATGACACGTGCCGCCCCCCGGTTTACTGCCTTTGATTGCCCGTTGTGGTTACTCTCCAGCCATGCCGCTATCTTCGCCTCTCTGGCTTTGGCATTACGGGGATAGGGGAGCGGGCGAAGCCCGCTCCCACTATCCCCGTACCAGAGGTAGTGACCGATGCACAGGACCGCGTCATGTCTTTGACTCGGACCAGTTAGCCCGCTATGCCAGTACTGGCGCCCTCTTTGGTACTTCTCCCAATTTAAGCCGCCTTTAAATAACCCGTCAAAACCTTCGTCACTGTGCTGATCTAGCTCGTCCTGGGCAAGTATGCCGGCGGCGGTCCTGGTGCGCTCTATCTCAGCTAGCATGAGGGTCTTGGCGTTCTGCCAATTTCTTGCTGTATTTTTGAGATTTGACAAGAATAAGGCTAGGGCTTCTTCTTGTGTTATTTCTTCTCTGCGTGTTGCTACTTGTCCGTCTGGGGCTAGCCAGGCAAAGCCTTGCTGTAACGGAAGTCTCAGGGCGTTGCCGCTTGGGAATACTTCTAATGTGCCGCTTGCAATGATGTAGCCAAGTGCCTTTAGCCACTCTTTAATTGTCTGTTCTATTTCCCTGCTGGGTGCCCAGTCATCTAGGAAGTAGTAAAGATGCCAGCCGCCTGAGTTGCTTGACTGGTAGGGGGTGAGGATGAGCCCGACTGTGGCAAATTTGTAGACGAGTTTTGTTAGTTCTTGTCCATTGTGATATCTGCTGTCTATATCAATATCAATGACGCCGTGCTGGGTTTCTGCTCCCCAGTAACAGCCTCTAAAGAGCCCCCGCCCCTCGTTGGACATGACCCCAATTATCTGGGACGCATCGAGGGGTCGGCTCCACTGCATCCAGCGCCTTTGGTCCGGGTGCTTCCAGATTGACGGGTCACGCCGGGGGTACAGCCCACAGACCGCCCCTGCCACCGGATCTAGTATATGACGGCAAGATTTATTTATTTTAGATAGTCGGCGGTCCTCAAGCCCTGTCTGGCTTCTAAGGACCAATACTTCTCCGGTCGTCTCGTGCTCCTTGCGTTTTTTCGCAAAGCAAGCTTGACCGACGTACAGCTATCCGCTATTATTCACTCGTTCTCAGGAAACAGCCCGCCAGCCTAAACCTGATTCAAATGATTTGCGAATAGCCTCGACCTCGGTCGGGGCTTGTCTCTTACTAGGGCTGCTTCACTGAACAGCTTTCAATTTCAAGTTCGATATCACCTGTATGTCTTTTGCGCTAGGCACCATATATAGTGCTAATCGCAGCGCCTCAAGTATATGATCCTGGGCAAAAAAAGGCTACCTGGCTTTAAAAAACCAGCTAGAGAACTTTGCCCACCAGCCGCTTATATGCTGGCTATCAGTGAGCAGTTTCATCTGCTGGTCTCGCTCTTTGATTTCTGCGGTCAAATGCTTGATGAGGTCATTTTGAGCCTGTAGTTGAGCATTTTGAGTTTGAATAACTTGAGCGAGTACCTTTAGGGTCTCGGAGGCTATTCCGTCGGATGTGCCAGGCATAGCCTGAGCAAAAGAAGCTTCTTGCGAGGCACTTCCAGGCTGTTCCAAAGGCTGTTCCAAAGGCTGTTCCTGGCTTTGCTCAGGCTGTTCCTCACAATTTTCCAGGTCAATTTGGATTGCTTCAGAAGGAAGACAAGATGGATCTACGGTCCACTTCTGACCATACTGTCCGGGGACTTTGGAGCCTTTGAGCTTACCCTTGTTGAGACGCTTGATGACGGCATTGCCTGAAATCCCCAACAGCTTAGCGGCTTGCTCAACAGATACCCCGGGGACATTGCCAGGCAATGCCTGGAAGCCAAAGGCTGTTCCTTTGGCAATTCCTGGCTGTTCCACTGGAATATCTAAATCCGATTCAGCAAACAGCAAATCAAGCCCCTCAGTAGAAGCAGGCTCTATTGTCTGATAATCACGGGCGGTATCACTCATAAGCGGCAGTATAGACCGCAAAAGCAAACAGGTCCACGGTTTTGATATGCCAAGTATATACGCGATTTTGATTTTTATAGTACTACTCTATATAGCAAGTAAAACATAAAAGCTTTCCGAGTCATTTGACAACCCAGTAAAAGCCGGATTATGTCAACCGCACAATGCCCGTCTGACAAGGATTTTGGGCTGGTCGATAGTTTTATAGGGCGAATTAGTTGACCAAAGGCACTTGACAGCATCTTTAGTCAAGAGGGTCCCGGCGTATGTTTAAAGTCAGCCTGAAAACGCTTGGCTCTCAATCGTTTCGGGCTTAGAGTAGTTTCTGACCAAAAAGATGTCGGGACCCGTATATGGGAATTGTTGCAGCGGCAGGAAATATGAGTAGCTTTGATTACCGACGACCACATGACAAGGCGTTTTTTACTGGCTTATATAGCAGACTAAGGACGAGAAAAAGCCTACAGAGTTGGGACTTTGACACTATCGTCATATTTGGTCGGCCTGTCCACTTTGGTATATATTTGACCTTATAGCAATTTCTGGGATAGCCAAATTGAAAAATAGTATTGCCCTATTCAGTCTCTTAACTTTGATGTTCGCGGCTCCAACATACGCTGAAGGTGACCCCGAGCTAGAAAACGCCCTTCTCTACAGAAATGGGTATGCCTCAACTTTGGTAAAGTCTCCAAAAACCTTACCTTTCTATCTCATGGTTACTAAAGAAGGAACCGGTTATTTGGTCGATTTTCCACCAGACCCTGATCCCCTCACCCCGCTTAAACTTGAAGCAAACGGTGTTCCTTGTCAGTGGGACTATGCAATAGGCAAGCTACAAGACTCAAAAGGCTGGAAAGATATCAGTGACTCAGCGGCAAAAAAGATCTGGGGAAATCCTACTATTAACTCGACGACAGTAAGAAGAATTAGTACCTTTTCTGCGCCCGGTTTATGGAATGGAGAGGAAAATATTTATCATATCGATTTTTGTTTTGATACCTCCACTGGCCGCCCAATTCAGTACCGAGTCAGAGGGATAGGGATTAGCGATGCTCAATTCATTCCAGGTCCACCGTCAAAAAAGCAATAAAAAAATCGAGGGCAAGATTTTGCTCTTGCCCTCGACACAGTTTCAGATCAGTTCCTTAAATCAATATGGACCGTAACCTGACGGAAGCGGATTAGCACATGTTCCGCCTGTGGGGGGCGTGCTCAATCCATCTCTAACCCTACCGGCCCAAGTTCTTGTACAAGCAAAATACCCACTTTGGAACACTGTATCTTCGAGTATGTAAGCGAATACCGGTGTTGGCACAGTGCTGGATATGTAAGCTTCGTAGCTAAGCTCTTGTGCATATAGCTCAGTCCAAGCACTCTCTGCTACATTCTTTTGAAAGAAATATGCCGCCCCCGGCTGATCTCTAAGAATGAAGGAATTCAGCTTTCCGACATACGCGGCTTGAATAGTTTGACCATCTGTACCACACACCGCAGGAACAGACGTGAACGGTGCAGGTACGATGCCAGTTTGGACACATGGATTTCTTGAAACATACGGTGCTCCAAATTCAGTCAGATAATCCAATGTGAAGAAGTCATTCTGCACGAATGCATCATATGTGGGATGGCCTGACTGCGTTGTCCGTCCTTTCAAAAGATCTAGAGCATGACCAATCTCATGAACAGTTATCTCTCTTAGGGTTGGTTCTGTTCGCGCAAGTGGCGCAGTCACCGCACTATAGATATTTGGAGTTGTCCCAGTAGCCATAAAGGTTGCACCAGCAACTTGATCCGGCGGGAACTTCGAAAAGAAGCCTTGATATGATGCAAAATCCGCGAACTCGTAAACATAGATGCGAGTTCCTACAGCATTCCTAGCTGTAGCTGTAAGCTTCGTGATAAGCACATTGCCAATGGCTTTATCCAAAGAACTTTCAACCGCAGGGTCTGGGCGAACACAGTTCCAGTAAGTCTTTGGCCAGCGAGCTGTTTCTGTAGTTTTGCGCTGTTGGCACAAAATACCGTTTAGGCTAATTGAGCCATTAAAAGCAGCAGCAACATTAGCCCCACCGTCAACTTTGATAAACTTGTTAACGTCAGCACCAAGTACAAAGGAGTAAGCTGTGAACTTGCCGCCCTGGCCATTCCCTTTACCGATAGCTGTTAGTGTGGCTGTCGGACTGATTGAATTGACGTAAGAGTAGAAATAAATTTCTCCTCCGTTGCCATTCCCACCCTGAGCTGATGCGTTTATCGCATTTGGCACCAAAATGTTTACCGGTGACGACGAAACTATCACCGTGCCGCCATTGCCGCCATTCTTGCCACCTTTCGCTGACATCGAATACTGTCCAGCAGCTGTGCCAATATCAAGATTGACTGGACCGGGATATAGTTCAATAGCCTTGCGGATGTTTATGTTAGCCACATCCTCCGCTACAGCGTTGCCCGTTCCGGCAGACGCCGCGTCGGCGACAATGGTGACTTTAGAAGATGTTTTCAATTGAGTAGCAGCAACCGAAGAGATCAAGATCCTGCCGCCGTCGCCGTTAGAACCTGTTGCAGTTGGCCCAACCGCCTTGAAAGTATGACCGCTTGCATTCAAGCTCAATGCATCCGTGCTGACAAAAATATCTCCCCCTTTTGCATTAGCTGTGGTATCTGCACTGGCATCTACAAGCAGCGCAGCGCTACTGGTAAAGGTTAAGCCTTTGCCGTCGTTGCTAGGTCCAGAGTCAAAATAGAACACGCCATGGTTGGTGTTGCCCTTTGATTCCAGGGTCACTTTACCGCCACTAAAGCTAGTAGCATTGCCAGCTATCTGAATACCGGTATTGCTACCGTCAGCGCTTACAAACAGAGGCGCTGTGCCAGTTCCGACAAAACTCAATGGTCGGTCAATGGTGGACAAGCTAGCAAAAGTGCTATTCCAAGTCAGCGCATGATAATCACTGTTGCTGGAAACTGTGACAGTCTTTTGCGGGAAAAGATAGATGGACTTATTGCCGGTGCCATCTCCATCAGCCTTGAGGGAAAGGCCAGTACTGCCAGAGAAGTTTATCGCTCCTGTAGCTATGGTAATCCCATGACTGGTACCAGCAAGACCCTGTGTCTGTGTAGCGGAGACAACTGAATTAGCGCCAAAAGTGATGGTTTTTGCCATCAATATGATTTGACCAGCGCCACCAGCTGCGCCATCGGAACTCAAAGTACCAGCAGCAAAAGTCAAAGGTCCATCTTGAGCATTGAGAATAATGAGCCCAGATCGACCCATCGTCGAATTGACCTGAATTTTACTCACGTCGGCCACAGTAATACCCAGATTAGAAGTTGGGGTACCGTTTGTGATGAACACGCCGCCTCTAATGAAATTTGGATCTGTCCCACCGGCAGTTGTATTGCTGGTATTGATAGAACCATTCACGCCATTAGGCTCACCACTGCCGCCGATAGTGAACAAGACACTAGTGCCACCAGTATTGGCATTTATCTCAACACCACCGTAACTGGTACTGCCATGGGTATTAATATCGCCAGTTGCAATATTATTCTTGGCAGTCAACAAAATATTGCCCCCAAAGTTGGAGGTATTGCTGTCTACTTTTGCTGTGATGTTGATCTTGCCGTTAGTGGAAGTAACCTTTAAACCATAACCAGAGCTGATTGCGTCAGCCATTAGGTCTTTGTCGGCTGTAAGCTCCATGTCGCCATTGATACTGGTAGTGATACCAGTAATTGTGAGCAAATCCTTGGAAATAATTTCGAGCTTTCCATTATTTGCCTTTAGAGCGTCGTTTGTGGCAGCACCTCCATCGGCAATAATCTTGCCTGTGGTTGATTCAATCTTCAGACCATAGCCCGCGGTAACCTTTTTCGTCTGGATATTGTTTACGGCTTTAAGGTCAACTAAACCATTTGTGCTTTGAACCACGTTTGTGAAGGTCAGGCTGGTACCCGAATTAACAGTCAGCGCACCATTACTTGCATTCAAAGTGTCTGCACTAATAGCACCGTTAGTGGTTGTCAGAGAAAGCGCCCCACTTGTTGATGTTATCGCTGTGGCACTGATGGCGCCGCTAGTCGCGTTAATACTTACAGAAGACCCTGATATGGCGGATGCAGTGGAGACGGATCCGCTGGATGTAATCGAGACGGCACCAGTAGCTGTGACAGCTTGATTGAGAGTACAAGTGCCTGTGTTACTAATGGTTACGGTGCCATTGCCATCAAAATTCCCGGGGTAGTTTGCACAATTATCGTTGTAGTTGTTCGCTTGTGCCGGGGAGGCAAAGCCAATGAGCGCAAATAGCGCTGGGGCGAAGGCTAAACCTAGCCATCGTTTCTTTTTTAGTTGCATGGTTTTTCCTTTTTCAAGGTTGTTGGAATGGTTTGTTTGTCTATTCATCAGCCCTTTTAAACAAGCGACATTAATTCCGGCGACGCGGTCGCTAGGTGTAATTGCTTTTAAATGGTTGCCTGGTGGCGTTTTTAAGAGTTAGCTTGCTTAATGAAAGGGAGAAGAAGTGACCCCTAACCCTTACCGATTGAGGGTGCCCGGATCTGTCTTTTAGAAGGACTATTAATAAAGAAAGGCTAAATGATTGGCCAGTAAGGCTTTTGTGACATGCAGCTCATCCAACCTGTTGACGAGGCTCGCTTAGCTTGACTTCACAATCATTACAACCGCCCTCATGACAATAGTTCTCCTTTAGAGGTGGTTCTGTGCCCTTTTCGCAAATTTTCGTTAGCCAAAAACTACAAATGCCGACCACTAGGGGTAGTGTCAGTCAAAAACACCCACCTTGACAGCCACTGGTAAAAACCCCATATCCACGCCTAGCGAGGACAGAAGAAGCCAAGCGCAAATCCACCAAGCCAATCATCCACCGACTAACAAAAACGGCTCTTAAAATGCCCTACAGCAGCCGCTAATGAGCGATAAAACATAAGAGATATTATCCCCATCATTTATCAAGTCACTGGATTTGGTGGCATTAATCCTTACCCCAGTTCTTGCGATCACCCATGAGAGTGAACTGACATCCAACAACCAGATTAAATGCAGAAACCAAGCGCTGTCCTTAACTTCATGCAAGTTTCCGGGTGGATATACTGCCCTTTGTTCGAACCAACGTTTGGCTTTGGTATTTTGTCTTCAAAGGGGAATTTGCAAATGGATATGAAAGCAGCGCAGAGTGCTGTTTCTGCTCAGGTACAGAAGCTGGTTGATGCAGCAGTTTATTCAACAGATCTCTGTACTGTTGCTAAGTTGATAGCAGTCAAAGATTCAACTGTACAGACTACATTGGCTACTAAACTAGCAGAGGGTAATGTTTTCAAAGGGGTTGTGTGTTCAAAACGTCCTTCGATTCCAGAACTCGTAACTGTTGTCTTTCAATTCGACTGTCCAGAAGGCGCATTTTGCTTGGTTCCACCAACATTTGCTGCTTCTGTGGATATGGTTACTAAAGAAGTAAAAGTAATTGATCCCTACATGGGTTCATTCACCCAACATCAAGCTTGCAGATGTTCTGAAAATGAAATTATGACTAAACAATGGTATGCCGCTTGTGAGACAGGACACGTAATTTGGACTGGTCCTTACCGGGATAAATACAAAGATGCCCAAACTGATGCTACAAACCACGATAAGGCTAAGCATGGTGGCTCATCTACAGCAGTCGTTATTGACGGATAAAAATCACGGAGAAACTAGCGATGACAAGAATATTGCAAACTTTTGATGTTAAGCAGGATATTGAAATTCTGTCGACTGGTAACCAAACATTTTTGTATCAGATAGACGTTGAAGCCAAGGTTGTAGAGCAGCCGGATGGATCACATACGTTAGAGATAGTCATGAATGGTCACCCGGAATCATACACACCGAGCGACAACGCAGATCGAAATGTTGTAGTAGACGACTATCAGTTCGCTATTGCATTTAAGACAGATGATCAAGTTTTTTGTGGTGTTAGCAAGTGGGACAATGTTGCTCAAAAAACAGTTGGACCTCTTTTGTTCGTAATCACATATTTTGGAGGCAGCTCCAATATGAGTTCGATCATGAAACGGTTTGAACAGAAAGAAAAGATCACCTCTTGATAATGCCCAATCTGTTTGACTGACCTGATCTAAAACCCCGGATGCCTCACCTAAAGCGCCTCCGGGGTTTTTCTCTTTGTCTCTTACGCTACTGATGTAGATGGCAAATTTGCCTCTTCTGGCAAATCTTTTCTACTTCGCAAATGCTCAACGATAGCTAAGGCTACTGGCTCAAAACCGCCCTCTGGCTTAAAGTCCAACTCAAGAGCGCAGGGCTCTCCCAACCACTCACCTTTGGCATTGTTTCTCAAAATTCGCAAATGATAGCTAGCTGGAAGGACTTCAACGCTAACCGAAACCCTTTTTACATCGCCTAGTGTAGATGACACAATTGAGGTCTTTCTAACCTCTTCAAAAGACATAGCAACCTCAGGAACAGGCTTTGATGCTATCTCTCTTAGGATTTGAGCCAACCCTTTAGGGTCACTAAACGAGCACCATTGCAATGGCTCAAGGTTGACATAACATCGCGCCTGACGTGCATAGGCAGAAGTTGGTATTAATCCTTGCTGCTTAGAAATAGCCAAAATGCTTATGCATGGCTCAGGTACACGCTCATTTTTCATTTAATCACCGTTACCCTAAATAAAATGTTTTCCTGGGCTGCTTCTCTTGCTATATCTTCTATCGCTCTTTTCTGTTCGGAATTCATAACCCCATCAGGAATAGCCACATCTAAGCGTCTCGCTGTGACATCCCGAGGAAAAGCATTAAAGTCATCTGTCTGAATGTAGCCCTTCCACTTGGTCTGTAGGTCATATACATCAGTTTTCAGTTGAGAGTATAACCCCTTATAGGTCTTGTAGGAATCAGTGCGCAGATCTCTTGTTTTGAAGCTTGTCCCTATTCCAGTCTCTTGCTCCCAGTGGTCAATGCCAATGTGATTTGTGGGCAGATTTTCGCCCATCTCCACATGAAACTCTTTGCCCCTGGGCGATCTGCCTAAGTTATCCCAGGCTTTTGGATTGCTCGATTCGACTACCCTTACCTCCACATTGGCGCTAGGGTCGAACTTTAGCGGCTCTCCATTTGCTGATACTGGCGTTTCTTTCATAACCTCTGCTGGCTTTCTTTGCCCACCAGATTGTATATCACCGGCTTTGGCTTCGGCGCCCAAATCATCGGCCTTTGACATTGCGTTAATTGTGTCGCTCGTCTTTATTGACTCTGCTGGCCTAGGCGAACCTACACCCTCAAGATACTCATTTGGTACGCCAATAGTTTCGAGCTGCTTGGGAGTCAAACCGTGCTCACGTGCGTAGTCTAGAACCATCTTCTGAGCTTTCCGGGCATACTCTGGCGATTCTTTAGCCAATTTCTCAGCGGCCTTCAGTCCATCCTGAATAGCCTTTTCTACAAGTGGATCTACCTTCGCCGCCACGCTATCAACCACCTTAAAAGCGCTTCCTGTGCTACCTGACGGGTTGATAAAGAAGAACATGGCCTTGCCGTCTTGTACGCCCCGCTCATACGGTGTCATGTTCGTGTACTTGTTGTTTGCTGCTTCTAACTCCCTTCCCATGATGCTTAAGACCTTGTCGACGGCATTTGGATCTTTTCTCATCGCGTCAAAACAAATGCCAATTGTCTTAAATAGCGGCTCGTTTATCGCGTTTGGCTGTGCCAAGAAGCTCGCCACACTGCCATCCTCCAGGGCTGTCCTTGCTTTTGAGGCTGCCATTTTTGCGGAGTCTTTTATCTCTTCTTTTACTTCGTTCAGCCCTACTCCGACTCCAATAGCTTTGTCTATCATCCCCTGAAAATAGGCTTTCCTGGCTGCTGGGTCCATTAGCCTGGCTTCTGCTGACTGCGCAAACATTCCCAACCTTTGGCTAAGTGGAAGGCTTTCTTTGTTGTAGTCCAATCCGGCGTTAATCTGCTTTGGTTCTACTTCTACTTGTTTTGGCGCTATCTTGCTCTTGTCAGTTTCATACACTGCTGCGTTGGTGGCATCGCTGACAATGCCGCTACTGTTCTGGGGTTCATAGGCTACTACCGTTTTTGCGTCATAGGTTTTGCCACCTACTTGTACTAATGATTTCTCTGTTAGTCCGGTCTTTCTTGAGGCTTCTTGCCCGTTTCCGTAGTCAATGCTAATGCTGTCGCCCTGGGCATCCATTTGCGCGGCTATCTGTTCTCTGGTCAGCCCTCTGGTCTTTAGGGCTAGCTCTGTCAGCGATCCGCTGCTCTGGTTCGTGCGATCGGCTTCGGCGATTTGTTTGTCTTGGGCGGTCGGTGTCGCTACCTGCTGCGCGTCGGAAGACCCCAGCGGCTTAACTTCCGGGGCTCTTAACGGCTTCTCTGCCTGGTCGCTCGGTTTTGTTTCTGCCATCACCCAGCCCCACACGCCCACAGGTTCCCATTATGCCCACCACTGGCTGATAAGAAACCGGCTCAAAGCTAACCCCCGAAGGGGTAAACGCGGCTGTCACCGACCAGCAAACTAAGACCCGGCTGGCTCGATGCTTGTAAGCTACGAAGCCACACCTCGGCTAAGCGGTGGAGCTGCTGGTTACGACCTCTCGGCTGGCTCTGATTGACCGCTCCCCGGGCGGCGCAGGCACGTAAGTAAGCCGTAGCAAGCCCTTCCGCTTCGATCAACTCCGCGCCTGTTCTCGGCTGGTCTGGGGTGGGGTGGGGGTCCACTGACGAGTCGGCAACGAGTTAGAACAAACAACTTCCGCTAAGCGGTGGAGCGGCTCATTACGACCCCTCGGCTAGCTCTAATTGACCGCTCCCTGGGCGGCGCAGGCACGCAAGTAAGCCGTAGCAAGCCCTCCCGCTTCGACCAACCCGGCGCCTGTTCTTGGCTGCTCGGTCTTACTGTTTTTTCACGAGCTCGCAAAGTTCAGCCGACCTCATAGCCTCTGTATCTGCGCTTCTTCTGTAAGTCATCTCCCAGCGCTGCCAAAGATTAGTCCCGTCCAGTACCGCGTCATTCAGCCACCAGTCTTGCATCATGCAGGTCTTAAAGCCTTCGTCTCTGACGCTCCACCACTCCTTAGCAAATTTCTTGCGCTCAGCATATGACACGTAAGCGCGGTCAGATGGGTCATACGGGTCCGGCTGCTCCCCATTTAGCCCATAGCTTGATTGCTGCGGCCTCTTCATTCTCTCCGCTTGCTCTGCTACATACTTTTCGTAGTTCTCAAAGCCACCGCCTTTTGCCACTACAAAATCATGCAAATCGTAAGCCCACTCTACTTGTGTTTGGCTCGGAACCTTCTCGTATCCTGACCTAAAGACTACTTCCGGGTTGACCGAATACAGCCCCAGCGCCTTGTCTTTCTGCTTAAGCACCGACTTGCCACCGCGTACATTGACGGTGTTTTTGTCAAACATTTCTTTAGCTATGCCGCTTACTACGGTCTGATCGCGCTGCGGTATAGCCACGGCTGGCACCTGCACCGCTGCCGCGATAACCACAGCCATTAATGCTTTTGCTACTTTCAATTTCGCCCCCATTTAGTTTTTCGTGCCGCCTAATCTGTTCTGTAAGCTCACTAGCCGCCCCTCTATGTACTCCGTGGTCTGGCTGCATAGGTCATTTATCTGCTGACTGACTCCGCCCGCTATCGTGTCAAAATCTAGCTGCACTGAGCATAGTTCGCCTATCGCTGTCACCTGTACTTTCATAGTGACCACAGTCTCTATTCTAGTTGTAGCCTCTCCGCTGCCCATTTCTTGCACGAATTTCGACACATAAAACAAGCTCAGATTTTCCGGGTTAACGTTCTCCAAATGCCACCGCCGCTCCCCGAAATACTGCGTAGCTACGGCGTCTTTGACCTCTGTTAGCGCGTACATCGGCGTCAGTTTGTACGGCCTCGCTGACGGCCTAAATATCGCCGGATCGCTAGAAATATACAAAACTGGTATCAGCCGAAAGGCGAATGTAGCGGCTATTCCGGCTAGTACTGTCGATATTGTCCAGTCGTTGCATAGCGCGTGAAAGATGTTGTAGCCGCTGAAAAAAACGAAAAATGCAGCCACGCATGACCCTACCATAACCCCTGTGGCTTTGATTTCCGGTAGCTTCATTTGCCCGCCCCGTCCACCCAACCGTCAATAAAGTCCTTGGCTTTCTTCGACCTGAAAACCCAGACCGTTCCACCACTGATGGCTATTAACATGAGCACACCGAACCACCGCCCAAAGTCTTCTTGTGTCCATTGGCTCTTCATGCGCTCTGCTTCTTGCTCGATTTCGTCGTGTATTTGCGCGTCTGTTTTGTAGTAGCCGCTTGCCGCGTCGTGCGTACTTTGCCTGTACTGCGCCTTCTCCATCAGTAACCCGGCTTCTTGCTGCCTCTTCATGCGCTCATATGAGTTGTTGCTGAATTTGCCAGACCAGAGAGCTAAGCACATAATCACTAGGGCTACTTTGCCGTATGTGACTAGCTTCTGGCGCTTGTCTCTGCCGTGTCCTGCTTTTACTTCTTTTTGCCGCTCGACTTCCCTTTGCTCCCATGCGCCCAGGTCGTTGTCTGCGGTCTTCTCTTCGCCCTGCTCCCAAGATTGCCAATCTGTCGAGCCAGTAGACTGGCCTGTGGCTTTGCTTTGCCCCTGGTTGGCTTGCTTCTCGCCCGGCTTCGTTCTCCAACCTTCCGGCGGCTCACCTGTCGGGTGCTCCTCGTAAAAGGCTGTTATCAGCTCATTGGCGTCTTTTGCCGCTATTAATTTCTCTGTCGCCATCTTCTGCGCTGACGACTCCGGCGGGTACTTGTCCGGGTGGAAGGCTTGCAGGCTGAATTTGTACGCGGTCTTAACTTCGTCAAGCGCTGTGCCTGGCTCCAAACCAAGCACCCGAAACGCTGCTTCTACGTCGTCATAGTTCATATTGGCAACTCGTCATCTTCGTCTAGTTCCGGCGCGGGCTTAGGCTCTGGCTTGTCATTGTCTACTGCCGCCTCTGACTTAGCAACTTCCTCCGGCGGCGACGCTAATTCTTGCTCCCACTTCGGTGGCCGCTCCTGGTCCTCCAAGAGTAGGACTAGATTGGGATCTACCTTGACCTCATTCTGAGGCGGCGGCGCGTAGTTTGTCTGCTCAATGTAGTCTTTCCAGCTAAAGCGGCTGATTTTCAGCGGGTCGGTCGATGGCGTAAATACTACCGATAACGCCGGATCTAGCGCCATGACTTCCGCTGGCGTCATTAGTGACCGCCCAAACTCCCTCTCTAAAACTTGGCAGGTAGTAGTCAGCTTGCGCTCTACTACTGTCTCTTGCCCTAACGACTCGCTCACTTTTTTTGCTGTCGCTAGGTCCGGCGTCCTGAATATTACCCGCGTCGCTGGCTGCGTGAAGAGCAATGTGGCGTCATCGTCCCCATATACACTTTTCAACTGCACATAGTCCTGTATGCCTAACACTACGGGCATCTTACGATGGCGGACTATGGTCATTTTCTTCGCTATCCCAGGTATTAGCCCGAAGTTCGTAAACTCATCGAGTATTAACGCCGTCGGGTGCTTAAATTCCGCCTCCGGCGCCTCTAAAAGTAGGTCCAGAAGGAAGTTAAACACTAGCGCCGCTGCCGGTTTGAGTTTTTCCTTTTGTGCTGGCACGGCTAGATAGAAGCTGAAAAGCTCCCCCGGTAGCGCCTTTAGGTCGATAGTCGTCTTTGATGTCAGTGCTACTACTTTGGGATTTAGCCACAGGCTGAGCCTCTGCATCGCTCCTGATAGCACGTTGTTTTTTAACGTCTCAGTAGCTAGCGCGGCAAATGCCCGGTACTCGTCCCTTGCCTGCGGTATTGTCGATTGGTCTAGTATTTTTCCTAAGCCCTCAGCCCCTTCTCTAAGCAAGGCCCTGACCTGCGCCATGTCACCGCCAACACTCGCCACATGCAACACCAGACTGGTCAAAACGTTGCGCTCCGCGTTCTCCCAAAAGGGATCTCCGCCTACGTGTTTGCTTTGCGTCGTGTTCCTGATTATCAGGTCCACTACGTCAAGCGCCTTCTCTACTGCCTTTGTCTCGTTAGTAGTGTCAATCTGGTCTAACGGATTAATGCAGACAGACGCCATATCATCAGGGTTGAAGTAGTAAATTTTGTGGCCGTTTCTGGCCCTGTAACCTGCGGTCTTTGAGTACAAATCTGGCGGCTCGCTTCCTGCAGTCGCTTCGGTCACTATCGCCGACACGCCCACACGCTCAATTAAGTTAGGAATGAACAAAGACGAGCTTTTGCCGCAACCAGTAGGCCCGCAGATGACCGCGTGGCGTATTGCCTGATCCTGCGGCACTACTAGCTTTTTGCCACCCTCCCACGGACCCAGTAAAAAGCCATTGCCCTCTACCTGGTCGCTGACGTACCCGGCTGCCTCAATGTCCTCCTTGCTTGACCATTTAGCTGTCCCGTAGGCGGTTTTTGGCTTCGCTTTTGCTAAGGTCGCCTTTACTCGGTCCACCCTCTCCGCTATGCCTTTCAAAACTTCAAAACAGAGCTTTTGGCAGTCCCTCTCTACTGACTGTGCCTCTCGGTCTTGTACTTCTACCTCTATCCGCCACTTGCCGCCGGTCTCAAACCAGAGCACCGATAGCCTGTAATCAAAGGTCCACGGTATGCCGCTGCGCTTCTCTGTGCGCTTCTGCTCCCCGGTTATTTCCTGCGATAGGTCGTTGTAATTGAGCTGCTGCCAGGAGTTTGACCTAAGACTTGTTGCGATAAGCTCCCCTAAGTAGCTCTCTTCTAACTCAAAGTCCCCATGCAGCTTGCCTTTAGCGCCCATACATCTCCCTTTCGCTCTCGTCTATGCCTCGGCTCTTGTCTCCTTCTTGTTCCCGGCTTTTCGCCTCCGCCTTTGTCGCTTCGTCTGCCTGGCTCAACTGCTCGCGCTGCTGCTGCTGCACCTGCTCAGATTTCTGGGCCTCTTCTTGGCGCTGCCGCTGCTGCTCCTGGCGCTCTTCTTCTTTGTCCTCGCCTGGCTTGTCGCCGCCTTGCTCTTTGTTTTGCTCCCGCCCTCTATTGTCGCCGCGCTTCTTCCAACCCATCACGCTGTCTAAGTCGACCTTCTCAAAGTCCTTCTCTATGTCCTTCTTGTAGGCTTCTAGCTGCTCTAGCTGATGCTCGTATACTTCGCGCTTCTCTGGCTGCCTCGCCATTAAGTCCTTTATTCTGCTGCGCTCTATCGTTAATTGCGCATACGTATACTGGTCTAATTCTCTGCCCCGCTGCTCAAATATCCTCTGACTGCGCGGCTTCTTACTATAATCCAGGTAGTGCCGACGGCTCTCCTTTCTCTTGCTCCAGTCGGTATACTCTTGCCGCTTTTCGGCTGTCTTACTGGCTTTTTTAGCACCCTGCTTGCCTTCGCCTAGTTCTTTCTCTTTGTCTTTTTCTCGCTCTTTGCGCTCGTAATAGTCGTCTCCGGCTTTCTCCTTGGTCCCTATCCAGCTCCAAAGCTTCTTGTACTCTTCTTTGCTGAGCCGCTTCTCTTGCCCGTCCGCTAACTTCTGGCAAAACTGCTTAAGCTCAGACTGCTTACTAAACTTGCTCAAGACCTCGCCCTGGCTGGTTATTA
>CAZMXB010000082.1:13638-19126 GCA_964569855.1 uncultured Rhodoferax sp. | reverse complement strand
AGAACAACTACATCGGCATCAGCGAAGAGCCCAACACCATGTTTGCCAAGGTGCTCAGCATATCGGACGTGCTGATGTGGAAGTGGTACACGCTGCTGAGCTTCCAGTCCGAAGCGGAGATTGCTCGCTTGAAAGCCGAGGTGGACGGCGGCCGCAACCCCAAGGACGCCAAGGTGGCACTGGCCAAGGAAATCACTGCACGCTTTCACAGTGCCGCAGCCGCCGATGCGGCTGAGCAGGATTTCATCAACCGTTCGCGCGGCGGCGTACCCGACGAAATTGCCGAAGTCAGCCTCATGCTGGGCGAAGGTGGCGCGGCGGTGGGCATCGCCGCATTGCTGAAGTCCGCCGGTTTGGCCGCTTCCAGTGGCGAGGGCAACCGCCTGATTGACGGTGGAGGCGTTCGGGTCGACTCCAGCGTGATCAGTGACAAAGGTCTTAAGCTGGCCGCCGGAACCTATGTGCTACAGGTAGGCAAGCGCAAGTTTGCGCGCGTCACATTAGCTTGATTATTTATTGCTCAGTATCCACAGCCCCAATAGATTGATGCCAACCACCACCATGGCCACCACAAACATGGCTTTGTAGTTCTTGGGCGGGGGGGTGAATTCATCATCTTTAGGAGACGCTTCGGGGTCGGTCATGATTCTGCTCAATGAAAGGTTAGCGCGATGAAAGCCGTAGTATGCATGCCCTGATCCAACGGGTCAGCACTGCGCGCGTCGATGTGGACGGCCAGACGGTGGGCGCGATTGGCCCCGGCCTTCTGGTGCTGGTGTGCGCCGAGCAGGGTGATTCAATCGCCCAGGGTGACAAGTTACTGGCCAAGATTTTGAAATTGCGCATCTTTAGCGACACCCAAGGCAAGATGAACCACAGCGTGCAGGACATGGATGGCTCGGGCACTGCGGGTGGCCTGTTGATCGTCAGCCAGTTCACGCTGGCAGCCGATGTCAGCGGCGGCAATCGCCCCAGTTTCACCGGTGCTGCGGCGCCCGCGGACGGGCAGCGCCTGTACGACATCTTTGTGGCTGCCGCCCGGCGCCAGCACCCTGTGGTGGAAACAGGCGCCTTCGGGGCGTCCATGCGGGTTAGCCTGGTCAACGATGGCCCAGTGACGATTCCGCTGCGCATCGCACCGCAGCCGTCGCGCGATGCGCGTTAATTTGCCGATATGCTGATGGCTTTGGGCGTGACGGGGCCCGGCATTGACAAAGGCAAGTGATGAAACTACTGGTTCTCGGTGGCACGGTTTTTCTGGGTCGGCATGTGGTTGAAGCGGCGTTGGCGGCGGGCTGCGACGTCACGCTGCTCAATCGGGGTAATCGGGAGCCTGCTTTCGCCAAACCGGTCGAAGCTTTGCGGGGTGATCGCGACAGCGACTTGAGCATCTTGTGCGGGCGCCATTTCGACGCGGTAATAGATTGCAGCGGGTATACGCCGCAGCAGCTCCAGCGCTCGGCCGATGCCCTGCGCGATCAGGTTGCGCACTATGTGTTTGTCTCCACCATCTCGGTCTATGCGCGTTTTGCGCCCGGCCTGGCTTATGACGAAACTGCGAAGCTGACCACCTCTTCTGAAGGATATGGCGGTGCCAAGGCCCGTGCGGAAGCGGTGATCGAGGCGGCACTGCCGGGGCGCGTCACCTGCGTGCGCCCTGGGCTCATCGTCGGTCCCCATGATCCGACCGGTCGTTTTACCTACTGGCCCTTGCGCATGGCGCGTGGCGGCGCGGTGCTGGCGCCAGGCCGTCCGCACCGCCCGGTGCAGTTTATTGATGTGCGCGACCTGGCTGCCTGGTGTGTGCGCCTGGCGATGCGGCGCACTGCGGGTGTGGTGCACGGTGTTGGCCCAATCGGCACGATGGCAGAGTTGCTGGACGCCAGTATCCACGACTGCGGCAGTGATGCGCGGCTGGTCTGGTGCAGCGATGCAGACCTGCTGCGCGCCAATGTGGCCCCCTGGACCGGGATGCCCTTGTGGATCCCCGAGGCAGACGCTGACCACGGTGGCATGCTGCTGGCCAGCAACCAGCGTGCGATGGCCGCCGGCCTGACCACCCGAGCCTGGATCGACACCGTACGCGACACGCTGGCATGGGCGAGGACTGCTGGACCTGCCGCAGCGTCAACCGTTGCGATGACGCCCGCTGCTGAAACAACGCTGTTGGAGGGTCTGAATACCGTGTAACGGACGGCCGGTGGTGGCCAAGCCATTCGTCTGCGTCAAATTCGCATGTAGCCCTCGTAAAATCTACACTTTATGCTATAAAACGTATAGCAATTTCGGGCCGTTGCGTATTCTGTTGCAAATCGCTACAGTTTCCCGCAGGCCCGTCCCCTGTTGAATGGTCAAGGAGTTCGTTGGTGCGTTGGTTTTCCGGTCATTGCAAAAGCCGTCCCCTGTCCGGGTGCATGACCAAGTGCGCCGCATGCCCCGCTGAGGACAGTCTGTGGCGGGCATATCGTCCATGAGTACGCCGCGATCCTGGACGTGGTCGTTGCTGTCTTTGCGACAAATATTGTTTCTGGGGGCTGGTGTTGGGATACTGTTGCCAGCCTTGCTGCTGGCCTATTACCAGATTACCACCAAGCTGGACACCGAAATCGACCTGCGTGTGCGAGTGCCCATGCAGCAGTATGCGGATGTCCTGGCCAGCGGAGTGGCCGTGGCGATCTGGAATGTGGACAGGGCGGTCGCGGCTGAACTGGTCGACGCCGTGATGCGCAACCCGGATGTTGCCAGCGTCACGGTGATCGACGAGTACAAAGAGGTGTTTGTACGCCGTCAAAACCTGACGTCCGCACGCAGCGAGGTCCTGCGTGAAGAGCGCCAGATCACTTACAACAACGCGCGGGTCGGGCAGTTGTCCATTGAGCTGACAACAACACGGATAGAAAGGGAATTGCGCGACAACCTGATGAAGCTGGTGGCAGCTATCGTGGCACAGGTGGCCATTTCCTTCGCGTTTATCTGGCTGTTGTTTGACCACCGCATCGTGCGGCCCTTGCATGAACTCAAGGAAGGCGCGCTGCGTCTGGCACGTGGCAATCTGGACCAGCCTTTGCAATGGCACCGACGTGACGAAATCGGCAGCCTGGCGGGTGGTCTTGACAAAATGCGCTCCGACCTGGGCGCCCTGCTGGCTGAGCGTGACCAAAAGAACCAGGCCCTGCAGCAAGAGCTGGCCGAACGGCTGCGCACGGAAGAGGCGCTGGACCTGAGCCGGGCCAAGTTTTCCGCCATTTTTGATGCATCTCCGGTGGCGATGACGGTGTCCGCACTGGGGGGTGACTTTGCGTTGCGTGATCTGAATGCAGCCTGGGTCAACTTGTTTGGCCGTAGCCGTGAGTCCATGCTTGCAAGCGCGGACGCCGAGCTGGCGGTCTGGAAAAGTGCGCGCGACCGTTCGAGCGTGATGGATGTGCTGGCACGCACCGGAGAAGTCTCACGCCAGGCTTGCTGGATGGCCGGGGAGGCGGGTCAGCGTGAAATCCTGTGTGAGATTTCGGGCCGGGTCATTGCCCATGGCGACGAGCCGCTGCTGATCCTGGCCTACGAAGACATTACCGCCAAGCACCGGTACGAAGAGAACATTCTGGCGCTCAATGCGTCGCTGGAGCAGCGTGTTGCCCTGCGCACGCAGGAATTGTCGAGCGCGCTGGACCACCTCACGACGGCCCAGACCGAACTGGTGCGCACAGAAAAAATGGCAGCGTTGGGTTCCCTGGTGGCCGGCATCGCCCACGAATTGAATACCCCGATTGGCAACAGCCTCACCGTGGCGAGCACCCTGCAAGACCAGACCAGGGTTTTTGTGACCGACATGCGGCGCGGCCTTACGCGTTCCCGCCTGGAGGAATACGTAGGTACCATTCAGGAGGGTGCCGGTATCCTGATGCGGGGCTTGCGCCATGCGGCGGATCTGGTGTCCAGTTTCAAACAGGTCGCCGTTGACCAGACCAGCATCAATCGGCGCCGCTTTGATTTGCTTGAGACCGTCAATGAAATTTTGCTCACCATGGGGCCGGCCATCCGCAAGACCAACCATGTTGTCGAATGCACGATTCCCGACGGCATCCACCTGGTGAGTTACCCGGGGCCATTTGGTCAGGTGCTGACCAATCTGGTGAACAATGCACTGTTGCATGCGTTTGAGGGGATGGAGCGGGGCGTGGTAACCGTTTCTGCTGTCCAGCAGGACGACCACTGGGTGGCGATTTCCGTGCAGGACAACGGCGTTGGCATTCCGGAGCACAACCTGTCCCGGGTGTTTGACCCGTTCTTCACCACCAAATTGGGACGCGGGGGCAGCGGCCTGGGCCTCAACATCGTTTACAACCTGGTTCAGGACGTGCTGGGGGGAAGCATCACCGTTACCAACTCCAGCTCTGGCAACGGTGCCCGTTTCACCTTGATCTTGCCGGTCTCTGCACCGGTCCAACCTGATCCTCCCCATCCGGAATGAGCCGGCGTAACTCCAGGATATTTGACTCCATGCATGCTTTTTTGACGTTACTGCTGGTCGCTCTGCTGGCCGGGTGTGCAACGGCTCCACAGGAATCCGTCGTGCCGGACCAGCCAGTGCCAACACCGGTGGTGGTTGTTCCCAAGGTGCCGCCGCGCATCGGACTGGCCTTGGGGGGGGGTGCTGCGCGGGGTTTTGCCCATGTTGGGGTGATCCAGGTGCTGGAAGAGGCGGGCATCCGTCCGGCTCTGGTGTCCGGCACGTCGGCCGGCAGTCTGGTCGCCGCGATTTATGCTGGCGGAAAGTCCGGCAAGCAATTGCAGCAGGTGGCCGAAACCATGGAAGAGGCCACCATCGCCGATTGGACCCTGCCTTTGTTCAACCGCGGCATGCTGCGGGGTGATGCGCTGGCCCGCTACGTCAATGGCCAGGTGGGCTCGCGCTTGATTGAGGATTTGCCGCTGCCGCTGGGCATCGTCGCGACTGACCTCAACAGCGGCCAAAGCATGTTGTTCCAGCGGGGCGATACCGGAACGGCCGTGCGGGCTTCCAGCGCCGTACCCGCCGTCTTCCAACCGGTTCGCATTTCCGGGCACGAGTATGTGGATGGGGGCCTGGTGTCACCCGTGCCGGTGCGCGCTGCGCGGCAAATGGGTGCGGAGCTGGTCATTGCCGTGGATATTTCGAGCCCGCCCGAGGGCAATCTGGCGGCCGGCACGCTGGAGGTCCTGCTGCAGACTTTCTCCATCATGAGCAAAAGCATCAACTATTTTGAACTCAAGGAAGCCGATGTGGTCGTGAAACCGACGTTGACCGGTATTTCCAGCTCGGACTTTGGTGCGCGCAAACGATCCATCGAAGCCGGGCGTCGCGCCATGCAGCAGATGTTGCCACAATTGCGCGCTGCGATTGCTGCAAAGACCCGCTGAGAGTGGCCCCCACGCTTCCCACTTCGTGTGGTTCGCTGCCCCCCAAGGGGGTCGCATTTCCCTGGCGGGGCTGACCGCCAAGCGGTTCAGA
>CAZMXB010000082.1:0-13628 GCA_964569855.1 uncultured Rhodoferax sp. | reverse complement strand
ACCTTAAAATTGATGGCCGCTACATGGCGACGCGCGTGGTGTGGCTGGGCGTGAAGTGGCAGCGCAATGAGGCGGCGATCAACGCGTATCTCAGTCGCTGGGTGCCCGAAGGTTTGCGCCCGCGCTGAAACGGGCAAAAAAAAGGCCCCGTTTTGCAACGAGGCCTTGAAGGGATCCCTGAACCTGAAGGTTTCGAAAGGACCCGAGGAGACAACCGGTGAAAGCCTTGCAGCTTCGGTGTTCTTTGATTATGTCAGGGTTTTCCCTTGCTCGCTAGAGAAGGCGCTCCAAAACAGAGTCTCTTAGCGCCTTGCTGCCGCAATTAACGCTTCTTGGCGGCTTGTTTTGTTGCGTTGGTTGCCGTTGCAGCCACGGCATTGAAGTTGGCTTCGGCCATTTCAGTTGCTTGCTTGACTGCTTTTTGCACGGATTCCAGTGCGTTGTTGGCGGCAGAGACAGAGCTTTTCATGATCGCCACGGCCGACTCGGAGCCGGCAGGTGCGTTCTTGGCGGCGCTGTCAACCAGACCCATGAATTTCTTCTGCGCTTCAGCAGCCTGGCCTTCCATGTTCTTGCTGAACTCGGCGCTGGTGCTGGTGGCAATGTCGTACAGATGACGGCTGTAAGCAGCGGTCTTTTCAGCCAAAGGCTGCAGCAGGCCGGATTGCAGAGCCAACAGCTCTTGGGCGTCTTTCACGCTCAACAGGGACTGGGCGTGGGCGTTGGCTTCGGTCATGGCGGCTTTGGAAGCTGTCAGGTTCAATTCAACAATCTTCTCTACGCCTTCAAAAGCCTTGCTGGTCAGGCCAAACAGGGTTTCGAGGTTTGCTTTGTGGGAAGCCATCACTTGTTCAACAGTCATCATGTTTCATTCTCCAGGAGTTAAGGTAAAAATTTTCTATCTGCGCCGTGACATTGCCTGATGGCTTTTTCATGTTGCAGTGCAGCATGGAGTGAATTATAGGGATGTCGATTGCAAGCGCAAGCGAATTTTGCTGCGTTGCAACAAATTAGAACAAATTTTCTAAAACCTTTGCTTGTCATCAGGCTGTCGCGGTTGATCCGTTTTTTCTCCGGCAGTCCGGCCCGTGACGCAGAGCGCAAGACCAAGCTGGCAGAATGAAGCCATGCAGGATTCCCAAGCGATCTCCACCAAACCCGCACCCGAGCCCCGCAGTGCCTACCGCGTATTCCGCACGATTGCCACCCGCTGGATGGACAACGATGCCTATGGCCATGTCAACAACGTGGTTTACTACAGCTGGTTCGATACCGCCGTCAATGCCTACCTGATTGAGTGCGGCGTGCTCGATATCCACCAGGGCGAAACGATCGGCCTGGTGATCGAAACCCAGTGCAACTATTTTGCGTCGCTGGCCTTCCCCGAGCCGGTGGACGTCGGAATCCGGGTAGCCAAGCTCGGTACTTCGAGCGTGCGTTATGAAGTTGGCATCTTCGGCGCGTCTGACCTGACAGCCGCCAAAGGCCATTTTGTGCATGTGTATGTGGACACACGCACGCGCCGTCCGGTACCCCTGCCCATTCCCCTCAAAACTGTTTTGGAGACTTTGGTATGACGATGTCCGTTGTTGATGAAGCGATTGTCTCGCGCATGTCGGTGCGGGCGTTCACGCCTCAGCCCGTACCCCGGGAGTTGATGGAACATATTTTGCGAGTGGCCAGCCGTGCGCCCTCGGGCACCAACTGTCAGCCCTGGAAGGTCTATGTGTTGCAGGGCAGCAGCCGTGACACCCTGGTCGATAAGGTCTGTGCGACCCATGACGCCATGCGGGCTGACCCGGCCCTGGCCGCTGTCTACACCGAAGAGTACGACTATTACCCGCAAAAATGGGTCAGCCCTTACATCGACCGCCGCCGCGAGAACGGCTGGGGTCTGTATGGCCTGGTCGGCATTGGCAAGGGCGACAAGGACAAGATGCATGTCCAGCACCAGCGCAACTACCGTTTTTTCGATGCGCCGGTCGGTCTGATGTTCACAATTGACCGTGTGATGGGTCGTGGGTCCCTGGTGGACTATGGCGCTTTCCTGCAGAACATCATGGTTGCAGCCCGCGGACACGGCCTGCACACCTGTCCGCAAGCGGCGTGGAACGGGTTTTCCAAAATTGTCATGCCGCACATTGGCGCCGGGCCGGATGAGATGCTGGTGTGTGGCATGGCATTGGGGTATGCCGATACGGCAGCGCCAGTCAACGGCTTTCACACGCCACGGGTTCCGGTGCAGGATTTCACGACCTGGCTGGACTGAATAGTCGACAGGGACACCATCACATGAACACTTCCGTCTCTCGCCCCCGCATCCTGGTGACGCGCGCCATCTTCCCGGAGGTGGCCCAACGCCTGTCGGAACACTTTGACGTGGAATCCAATACGGCGGACGTTGACTGGAGCCGCGATGAATTGTTGCGGCGCATGCAGGACAAGACCGGTGCGCTGACCTTCGGCCTGGAACGCATTGACGCAGATTTGCTGGCCCGGTGTCCACAGCTCAAGATCTGCGCCAACATGACGGTGGGCTACAACAATTTTGATCTGGACGCCATGCGCGCTGCGGGCGTGCTGGGCACCAATGCCCCGGATGTGCTGACCGAGACCACCGCTGATTTCGGTTTTGCGCTGCTGATGGCCACTGCACGGCGCGTGACCGAAAGTGAACATTTTCTGCGGGCTGGCAAATGGACGCGCTGGCAGTACCAGATGTTCTCGGGTGCCGAGGTCCATGGCACCACGCTGGGCATCATCGGCATGGGGCGCATCGGTCAGGCCATTGCCCGCCGCGCCGCCTTCGGTTTTGGCATGCAAGTGCTCTACCACAACCGCAGCCGCCTGGATGCGGGCCTGGAAGCCCATTGCCGTGCGCACTACGTCAGCAAAGAAGCGTTGTTGACGGACGCCGACCACGTGATGCTGGTGGTGCCGTACTCCAAAGAGTCGCACCACACCATTGGTGCGGCGGAACTGGCGCTGATGAAACCCACGGCGACGCTGATCAACGTCGCCCGCGGCGGCATCGTGGACGACGCGGCGCTGGCCGCAGCGCTGCACGAGAAGCGCATTGCGGCGGCGGGGCTGGATGTGTTTGAGGGCGAACCCTCGGTCCACCCTGACTTGCTGACCGTGCCCAACGTGGTGCTGACGCCGCACATTGCCAGCGCCACGCCAGGCACGCGCCGCGCCATGGCCATGTTGGCGGTGGACAACCTGATTGGTTATCTGGTGGATGGCCGGGCAGTGACACCGCTGAACGCCAATGGGCTCGCGGCCCGCGCTGCTGCCTAGATGCTTCGATTTTGATAGCGTTCTACGCATATCTTACGAGGGCTAGCGCCCGATTTTTCATATGAGTTTGGCTGCAAGGACACCATGGCCGTGAATCAGGAAATCGTTTGGTCGCTGCTGGCGCTGGGCCTGCTGACCCTGGGTCTGCTGGCCTGGGTGGCTATGGGGCTGGCGCGTGCGCGCGGCAACGCGGTGGACCCTGAACAACAACGCAAGGACCTGCAGGACCTGCGCGCCCAATTGCAAACCGGTCACGAGCGGCTGGAGCGTGAGCTGCGCCGGGAGATTGCCGACTCCGGCCAGCGCGCGCGCCAGGAACTGAGCCAGAACCTGGCCACCTTCCAGCAAACGCTGACGCAGCAGGGGGCCGAGGCGACGCGCACCCAGAACACACAGATCGACGCTTTTGGCCAACAGCTCGCCTTGATGCAAAAGACCCTGGCGGACACCTTGCACACCCAGCTCTCCAGCGTGGGTGAGTCCACGGCGCGGCGCCTGGCCGAGATGAGCGACACCAACACCCGCGGCATGACGGCAGTGCGTGATGCGCTGAACCAGCAACTGGCGCAACTGCAGACCACCAACTCCGCCAAGCTCGACGAGATGCGCGCCACGGTCGACGAAAAATTACAGACCACCTTGCAAGCCCGCCTGGGCGAGAGCTTCAAGCAGGTGGCCGACCGGCTCGAGCAGGTGCACAAGGGCCTGGGCGAGATGCAGACGCTGGCGCAGGGTGTGGGCGATCTCAAGCACCTGCTGACCAACGTCAAGACCCGCGGCATTTTTGGCGAGGCGCAATTGGCGAGCCTGCTCGAGCAGGTGTTTGTTCCCGACCAGTACGCAGTGCAGATTGCCACGCGCCCCGGCAGCAAAAACGTCGTGGACTTTGCGATCAAACTGCCTGGCAAGTCGGATAGTGGTGCCCCGCTGTGGCTGCCCATTGACGCCAAGTTCCCCAACGAAGACTATGAGCGCCTGTTGGATGCCCAGGGCCGCGCTGACGTGTTGGGAGCCGAGGCGGCAGGCAAGGCGCTTGAATTGCGCATCCGGCTCGAAGCCAAATCGATGGTCGAAAAGTACGTGGAGCCGCCGCACACCACCGACTTTGCCATCCTCTTCTTGCCGACAGAAGGCCTGTACGCCGAGGTGCTGCGCCGCCCGGGGCTGATGGAGAGCCTGCAGCGCGACCACCGCGTCACGCTGGCCGGTCCTACCACCTTGCTGGCCATGCTCAGCTCCCTGCAGATGGGTTTCAGAACGCTGGCGCTGGAGAAGCGCTCCAGCGAGGTCTGGCAGGTGCTGGGCGCGGTGAAGACCGAGTTTGAGAAATTTGGTGGTGTGCTGGCCAAGGTCAAATTGCAGACGCAGACCGTGCTCAACACGCTGGACAGCGCCGAGACGCGCAGCCGCGCGATGAGCCGTGTTCTGAAGAAGGTCGATGCCTTGCCCGATACGCAGGCCCAGGCCCTGATCCCTCTGGACAAAGACTTTGACCGCACGGATGGTGAGCCGGACGGGGATGCTGGCACTGCATGAGTGCAACACCGCCTGCGCCCGTCCCTGAACCGGAAGTCGCCAGGTCCTGGGCGCTGCTGCGCCTGATCTGCGGCCACATTTGCCTGCACGGCAGCATGGCGGGCCTGCGCATGGCTGCACCCCTGCTGGCGCTGCGCCAGGGACATAGCGCTTTTTCGGTGGGGGTACTGCTGGCCCTGTTTTCGCTGACCCAGGTGTTTTTGGCGCTACCGGCCGGGCGCTATGCCGACCGCCACGGCTTGAAGCGCCCCATGGGCATGGGCGTGGTGGCGGCGTCCACCGGCGCTGCACTTGCGGTGCTGTGGCCGCAATTCTGGGTGCTGTGCATCGGTGCGCTGCTAATGGGTGGTGCCACCGGGGCGGCGTCGATTGCGCTGCAGCGCCACGTGGGCCGGGCTGCGCACGATTCCACCGAGCTCAAGCGCGTATTCAGCTGGCTGGCCATAGGCCCGGCAGTGTCCAATTTTGTCGGCCCGGTGCTGGCCGGCCTGTTGATCGACCATGTGGGGGTCTGGATGGGCGGAACCGCAGGGGACGACAATGGCTTTCGTGGTGCGTTTGTGATGCTGGCGCTGTTGCCCTGGGCCACCTGGCTATGGGTACGCCGCACCGTAGAGCTACCACCGGTGGTGCCCAATACTGGTGCCGGTCAGCCGCAGGTTTGGAACCTGCTGCGCGAACCGCGGATGCGCCGATTGCTGCTGGTGAACTGGCTACTGGCGAGTTGCTGGGATGTACACACCTTTGTGGTGCCGGTGCTGGGCCACGAGCGGGCCTTCAGTGCCTCGGTCATCGGCATGATTTTGGGGGCGTTTGCGATCGCCGCCGCAGCGGTGCGGCTTGTCATGCCCCTGCTGGCCAGCCATCTGAAGGAGTGGGTGGTTGTCAGCGGGGCCATGGTGGCAACGGCATTGCTGTTTGTGGTCTACCCGTTCATGGTGTCGCCCTGGACCATGGGCCTGTGTTCGGTGCTGCTGGGGCTGGCGCTGGGATCGGTGCAACCCATGATCATGAGCACCCTGCACCAGATCACGCCGCACCACCTGCACGGTCAGGCTCTGGGGTTGCGCCTGGCCGCCATCAACCTGTCGAGCGTTCTGATGCCCATGCTGTTCGGCACAGCAGGGCTGGTCGTGGGTGTGTCCGTAGTGTTCTGGACCGTGGGGGCCGCTGTCGGAATAGGTTCACGTCTGGCTTGGACGTTGCGGACCTGAGGGCTGATCGACAACTGGGTCCTGACCTCGTCTGGTACCCATGCAAACGACGAGGTTTCCGGGATTTCTTCAAAGTTCGCTGCACCTTTGAGCGGTGCGCAGGCAATGCTGGTGAAAACCCTCGCAGGGTCTCACGGTGAACACCGTAGTATGCAGAAGGCTACTTTCCAACAAACAACAGGAGATGCAACATGATCGAATCGAAACCGTCCCGTCGCCGCAACCTTCTCAAGGGTGTCGCGATTGCCGCAGGCGCCATGTCCGCGCCCATGATTGCCAAGGCGCAGTCTGGTCCCATTAACATGCGCTGGCAATCTACCTGGCCCGCCAAAGACATCTTCCACGAATACGCCCTGGATTACGCCAAGAAGGTCAATGACATGACCGGTGGAGAGCTCAAGATCGAGGTGCTGCCTGCGGGCTCTGTAGTGCCTGCATTTGGATTGCTGGAAGCGGTCTCCAAAGGAACACTCGACGGCGGGCATGGTGTCTTGGGATACCACTATGGAAAGCAGAATGCCTTGGCGCTGTGGAATTCCGGCCCCGCATTTGGCATGGATGCCAACATGATTCTGGCATGGCACAAATACGGCGGTGGCGCTGAATTGTTGGCCAAACTGTACGCATCCATCGGTGGAAATGTTCAGTCGTTCCTGTATGGCCCGATGGCAACACAGCCACTGGGTTGGTTCAAGAAGCCCATCACCAAGTCGGCGGACTTCAAGGGCTTGAAGTTCCGCACCAACGGTCTTGCTATCGATCTGTTTACCGCGATGGGCGCCGCTGTGAATGCGTTGCCCGGCGGGGAAATTGTGCCTGCCATGGACCGTGGCCTTCTGGACGGGGCGGAATTCAATAACGCTTCTTCGGATCGTCTGCTGGGCTTCCCTGATGTCTCCAAGGTTTGCATGCTGCAAAGCTACCACCAAAGCGCAGAGACTTTTGAGATCATGTTCAACAAGACCAAATACGACGCGCTACCGGTCAAGATGAAAGCCATCATCGCCGGTGCCACCGAGGCTGCTTCGGCGGATATGTCCTGGAAGGCAATTGACCGTTACTCCAAGGACTACATCGAGCTGCAGACCAAAGACAAGGTCAAGTTCTACAAAACGCCCGATTCGGTGCTGCAAGACCAGCTTAAGTTGTGGACAGAGATTGTCGAAAAGAAGTCGGCAGAGAACCCGCTGTTCAAGGAAATTGTCGAGTCCCAAAAAGCATTCGCGGAACGCGCCGTCAAGTGGGACCAGGACACTTATGTGAATCGCCGCATGGCGGTCAACCATTTCTTTGGCGCCAAGAAGGCCTGAGTTTTTGTCTTGTGAATGAGCCATCCGGATGCCTTCCGGGTGGCAAATTTTGTTTTGGCCGCTTGGGATTTATTTATGCAGAAATTGCTTCTTGCAGTGGACAGGTTGAGCACTTTCGTAGGCCAGGCATTCTCCTGGCTCATCCTGGTTCTCACCCTCATGATTTCCTGGGAAGTATTTTCTCGCTACGCGCTGGACAACCCGCATCCGTGGGCATTTGATGTCATGAGCATGATGTATGGCACTTTGTTCATGACGGCGGGTGCCTACACCTTGTCCAAGAATGGCCATGTTCGCGGTGACGTGCTGTATGGTTTTTTCCCGCCCCGCTTGCAGGCCGGTCTTGATTTGGCGCTGTACATCCTGTTTTTTATTCCCGGGGTTTTTGCGCTGGCCTGGGCGGGCTACAACTTTGCTGCCGAGTCATGGGCTATCAACGAGCACTCCAATGTCACAGCCAATGGCCCACCGGTCTACCCCTTCAAGACTGTCATACCCATTGCGGGTGCCATCCTGCTGGCGCAGGGACTGGTTGAAATTGTCCGTTGTATCGTGTGCCTGAAGCAAGGGGTGTGGCCTTCGCGCGGCGAGGACGTTGAAGAGGTCGACGTGGAAAAACTCAAGGAGATGGTTCACGTCAAAGACGAAGACATCGCGAAGCTCGACGAATATGTCATCCATCCCCGGAGCAGCCACCCATGAAGAAAGAAATATGGTTTGGCCTGATCATCATGGCCATGGTCGTGCTGGCGGCCTTTATCCTGTTGCCCCCGGCGTCCCAGATGGCAAACGGCCATATTGGTCTGCTGATGCTGGCGTTGGTCGTGGTCGCGATCATGCTGGGCTTCCCAACCGCATTTACCCTGATGGGCATGGGCATGGTGTTCGCCTGGATTGCCTACCGAAGTCAGAACCCGCAACTCGCCGTTCAACAGACGCTGGATTTAATGGTGCAGCGCACCTACTCCGTCATGTCCAACGACGTGTTGATCTCTATTCCGTTGTTCGTTTTCATGGGTTACCTGATCGAGCGGGCGAACCTGATTGAGAAACTCTTCAAAAGCATGCATCTGGCCACCGCGCGCGTGCCGGGTTCGTTGGCTGTGGCGACGATCATCACCTGCGCGATTTTTGCAACGGCCACCGGTATCGTGGGCGCAGTTGTGACCTTGATGGGATTGCTGGCGCTGCCAGCCATGCTGCGTGCAGGCTACAGTGTTCAACTGTCTGCGGGAGCCATCACGGCGGGTGGTTGCCTGGGTATTCTCATTCCACCATCGGTCATGCTGATTGTGTACGGTGCTACGGCCGGCGTATCGGTGGTCAAGCTGTATGCGGGGGCCTTTTTTCCGGGCATCATGCTGGCGACTTTGTACGTGGTCTATGTGGTCGTCGTGGCGAAATGGAAGCCCCATTTGGCACCACCCATGTCAGAAGAGGATAGGCATGTTCCATTGCCTGCCTTCGCGGAGATCGTGTCCGCCAGCATCAGCTCCAAGGTCATCCCCGGATTGATCGGAGCCATCAAGGGGCAGCGCAATGCGGCAGTGCCGATGCGTGACCTGGTCAACCACCTTTTGCTTGCAGCACTGCCTGCGCTGGCAGTGGCGGCAATCATGGGGACCATTTACCTCAAGGTCACCGCACCGCTTCCGCCCGATGTGGTGGAAGGTGTGGTTGCGATGGGTGGAGGCATCGTCGATTCTGGCGGACCCGAAGAGTCTGGCGGGGGCCTGCAGGAGCCCGAGGGCCTGCAACCTCCACCGGTTGAAGCGGGCGCGCAAGAAGCCGCACCAAAGCCCATCCAGCAGGAGACCAAACCGGTCATGGCCGAGACCACTGCTGCGGTTGGAGAGCGTGTTCCGGCTCCCTTGAGCTTCTGGGTAGGATTGGTCAGCAGCGCAGTGGCGGTCACGCTCTTCTATGTTTATTTCAGCTTTGCGCGGCTTGAGATTTTCAAGATGCTGCTGGGATCATTTTTCCCACTGGCGGTCATGATTCTGGCCGTACTGGGCACCATTGTGTTTGGCTTGGCCACGCCGACCGAAGCGGCTGCCATGGGTTCCATGGGAGGCATTGTGCTGGCCACGGCCTACCGGCGGCTCAATATGCAGGTGATGCGCGAATCAGTCTATCTGACTGCCAAGACCAGCGCCATGGTGTGCTGGCTGTTCGTGGGTTCGAGCATCTTTTCGGCAGCCTTTGCGTTGCTGGGTGGGCAAGAGATCATCAATGCGTGGGTGTTGTCCATGAACATGACGCCGGTACAGTTCATGATCCTGGCCCAGGTGGTTATTTTCCTGCTGGGCTGGCCGCTGGAATGGACCGAGATCATCGTCATTTTCATGCCGATTTTCATCCCCCTGCTGCCGCACTTTGGCATTGACCCCTTGTTTTTTGGGTTGCTGGTGGCGCTGAACCTGCAGACCGCATTTCTGAGCCCACCCGTGGCCATGGCCGCGTTTTACCTCAAGGGCGTGAGCCCACCGCACGTCACGCTAAACCAGATCTTCGCCGGCATGTTGCCTTTTATGGGCATTCAGGTCTTTGCGATTTTTCTGCTGTACATGTTTCCTGCGATTGGCTTGTGGCTGCCGCAGCTACTTTACAAATAGGTTGCAACGCTACAGCTTGTAAAACGAGCGGATGATGTCCCATGCTTCCTGGGGGTCGTCGGTGTAACGGAAAAGACCCAGGTCCTCGGGGGAGATGGCACCCTCTTCCACCAGCACATCCAGATTGAGCAGCCGCTTCCAGTAGTCTGTGCCAAACAGGATGATGGGCACGGGATGGGCTTTTCTGGTCTGCACCAGGGTGATGACTTCGAAAAGCTCGTCCAGCGTGCCAAAGCCGCCCGGAAAGGCGACCATGGCCTTGGCGCGCATCATGAAGTGCATTTTGCGCACGGCAAAGTAGTGGAACTTGAAGCTCAACTCGGGTGTGACATAAGGGTTGGCGTGCTGCTCGTGGGGCAGGGCGATGTTCAGGCCCAGGGTTGGTGCACCCGCTTCCGATGCCCCCCGGTTGGCGGCCTCCATGATGCCGGGACCACCGCCCGTGCAGATGTACATGCGCTCGTGTTTGGGCAGCGTGGTGCTGTGGGTGGCCACGATGCGGCCGAAATGCCGGGCCTGCTCGTAAAAGTGGGCATTGCGCATATGGCGTTGGGCCAGAGCCATGGCGCTCGCATCCCCGCTGGTCCGCGCCGCATCCAACAGGCGCTGGGCGTCTTCCAGGGCGCTGAAGCGGGCACTGCCGAACACCACGATGGTGTGTTCGATGCCCATTTCGATCTGGTCCAGGTCGGGCTTGAGCAATTCCAGTTGCAGGCGCACGCCCCGCGTTTCCCGACGCAGCAGAAACTCGGGGTCGGCAAAGGCCAGCCGGTAGGCGTTGGGGCGCAGCGGAATGCCGGCGTCGGCCTGGGACTGGATGTAGGCCCAGGCGTCGGCCATGGTGTGTTCGTCAAGGTCTTTAGAGGTGTCCAAACGGAGTATCCTGGTGGTTGGGTGAAATCAGCGCAGTGCGCTGGCAATGGGTTCTGCCATGCTAACGGCATTGCTGGCATGGGTGATGCAGTCGGTGCTCCAGACCTGGTCCACGCCAGCGTCCTTGATGACCTGAAACCCGTTGCCCGCAAACAGGGCATGGGTAACGGCCACGTCAACCGAGGCAGCGCCGGTGCCCAGCAGCAGGTGCGCCGCAGCGGCCAGTGTGTGTCCGCTGCTGGCGACATCGTCCAGCAGCACCACGGCGCGGTCGCGCACATCGATGTCGGGCAGGGCGATCTGCACGTCGCGGTCCCCGTGGCGGATTTTGTGGCACACCGCATGGTCAAAGCCATGGCGTGCGGCGGCCTGCGCCACCCACTGGGCGGATTCTTCGTCCGGCCCCACCAGCAAGGGCCTTGCATGGTGCTGGGCGATCAGGTCGGCCAACAGGGGCGCACCACTGAGCACAATGGCCCGAGGAACCGGGACCGCTTCCTGCAGCGTGGCGACGCGGTGCAGGTGCGGGTCCACCGTGATGACAGCGTCAAACAGGTCTGCCAGAAAACGGCCGACCACCCGCTGGCTGACCACTTCGCCCGCCTCGAACGCGATGTCCTGGCGCATATACGCCAGGTAGGGCGCGACCAGCGTCAAGTGGCTGGCGCCCAGCGCGCGGGCGGTGTGTGCGACCAACAGCAGCTCAACCAGCTTTTCGTTCGGGTGGTCCAGTGTGCGCAACAGCACCACGCGATCAGGTAATTGGGGCGGCAGGCGTAGCTTGAGTTCACCATCGGGGAACCGGTGGCGAACCACCTGCGCCACGGTAAAACCAGTGGCTTTGGCCAGGCGCTCAGCCTGCGGTTGATCCTCGGCAAAATGCAGCAACAGCGTGTACGTGTCCATCAGAACTCCACAAACGCATGCAACAGGTTGGCAGCCTCGCCAATCGTGTAGCCACTGGACTTGTTGCAGGCCTGGCGCGCAAACTCCAGGTCGGCGGCATAACTGGCATGCACGCGGTAGAGCAGGGCACCGGACTGGACCTCGTCGCCGAGTTTGCACGCCAGGTCCACGCCGGCACATTTGACCTTGGGTGCCCCGGCGCGTCCGGCAATGCGCGCCAACTGCAGGTTGTCAATGCTGGTGACTATGCCGGCCTGCACCGCGCGTACTTCAAATGACAAGACCCCCAGCCCGGGCTGGTGGTGGTCGAACGGTTTGGCACCCTGGGCCCGGATGATGGCATTCATCTTGGCCAGTGCGCGACCCGAATCCAGAATGTCGCGGGCAATGGCAAAGCCGTCGCCACCGCGCACGTCCGGGTCACACTCCAGCAGGCGCCCGGCCAGGCGCAGGGACTTTTGCCGCAGGTCCATCGGGGCGCGGGGGTCGTTCTCCAGCACCCGCATCACATCGCGCGCCTCCAGCACCGGGCCAATGCCAAAACCAATCGGCTGGCGGCCATCGGTGATGACCACGTCCAGCGACAGGTTCATGCGCCTTGCCACATATTCAAACAGTCGACGCAGGCGTTGCGCCTCGGGCATGGAGCGCACCTTGGCCGTGGGACCGATGGGAATGTCCAGCACCAGGTGGCTGGAGCCGGCGGAGATCTTTTTCGACAGGATGGAGGCCACCATCTGCCCGGGTGAATCCAGCGACAGGGGGCGCTCCACCGAAATCAGCACGTCGTCGGCTGGTGACAGGTTGGCCGTGCCACCCCAGGCCAGGCAGCCGCGGTGTTCCTGCACGATGGCCTGCAACTGGTCGACGGGCAATTCCACATTGGCCAGCACCTCCATGGTGTCGGCCGTGCCAGCGGGTGAGGTAATGGCCCGTGACGATGTTTTGGGGCACAACATGCCGTGGGCTGCCACGATGGGCACCACCAGCATGGACGTGCGGTTACCGGGAATACCCCCAATGCAGTGTTTGTCGACCACCCGGTCTTCATGCCAGTCCAGGTGGCGCCCGACGGCAATCATGGCTTCGGTCAGAAAGTAGACCTCTTCACGGTCCAGTTCGTCTCGGTTGGTGGCAACCACAAAGGCGGTGAGTTCAATCTTGGAGTAGCGGTGCTCGGCGATGTCGTGCACGATCGAATGAAAGTCTTCCAGGTTCAGACGCTCACCCCCCAGCTTGCGGTGCAATGCTCCAATTGATTCGGGGGGTTCAGCCTGTGCCACAGTAACGGTGTGGCCGTCTTCCAGACCCATCTGACCAAATGCCGTCTTTGACAATCCCAACTCGCCGCAAGCCACGATGGCACTGTCGTCCACCACATTAAGCGTGGCCAGAATGCTGCGTCCATTGACGCGTACCTCGACTTTGGACAGGGCCTTGAAGCCCTCGGCCCGGTAGATATCGCACTCGCGGTGCATATAGGCCACGTTCTCATGGTAGGTGTCAATCAACACCCGGCGCAACACGAGGCGGGCGGGGTTGCTGCTGCCGTTTGCCTGGGTCGGTTCGGCGGGTGGGGGGTCTGAAGTCACGGAGGTCATGTTGAGAGCCTACACCCAAATTGCACGGCTACAGAGCCCAGCAAAAAGGCTCCCGAAGGAGCCTTTGACGGTGAGTAAAGAGGGACTGGTTTCACCGTCGGGCCGCCCCAAGGTGAAACGCGGCCCCCTCGGGGGGCAAGGAGCTACACGCAGTGAGCGACTGTGGGGGCCTGATCACTTTACACGCGCTTGCGGTATTCGCCAGTACGGGTGTCGATTTCGACCTTGTCGCCCTGGGCCACGAAGATGGGCACGCCCACTTCAAAACCGGTG
>CAZMXB010000081.1:0-19344 GCA_964569855.1 uncultured Rhodoferax sp. | reverse complement strand
CTTCGAGGCTCCGGTCAAGCTGGCTTACTCAGCCAAGAACCGCTCCGCGTCCATCCGCATTCCGTTTGTCGCGAACCCCAAGGGGCGTCGCGTGGAAGCCCGTTTCCCTGATCCGCTGATGAACCCGTATCTGGGTTTTGCGGCGATGTTGATGGCTGGTCTTGATGGTGTGGAAAACAAAATCCATCCCGGCGAGGCTGCCTCCAAGGACTTGTACCACTTGCCTCCTGAGGAAGATGCAAAGATTCCAACGGTTTGCCACAGTCTGGATCAGGCCCTGGAATACCTGGACAAAGACCGTGCTTTCCTGACCAAGGGTGGTGTTTTCACTGACACCATGCTGGATGCTTACATCGAACTCAAGATGGCCGAAGTAACGCGCTACCGTATGTCGGTGCACCCGGTTGAGTACGACATGTATTTCTCGTTGTAAGTGTTCAGGAATCGAGCGTCGCGCTGCGAACTGCTCGTTCCACCAAAAAAAGGGACGGCACCTGCCGTCCCTTTTTTTTGAAACCAAACGTTGCGATGCGGGTCCAAACTGCAAATGAACACAGCCTTATTTTGCGTTTGCCATATTTTTAACGCATACTGGCGAGCCAGCCCTGCACTTTGTTGCGTGGACACAGCATGAAAACAGCAAATTTGATTCCGTTTGTGGCATTGATAGCCGCCACCACAACCTGCTTTGCCCAGGATCGCATTTACCGATGTGGCAATGAGTACACCAACACGGTGTCCGAAGGGCAGGCTCGCAATTGCAAACTGATCTCCGGTGGCAATGTCACCGTGGTGCAGGCTCAGAAGTCTGCGGGGACACGTGTGGCGTCAGCGTCTCAGGTCGGTCAGCGGGTGGACGCTGCGGATCAGCGCGCCAAAGACTCTGATACCCGTTTGATTCTTGAGTCCGAGCTGAAGAAAGCGGAAGCCCGCCACGCTGAATTGCTCAAGGAATACAACAACGGCGAACCCGAAAAGTTGGGTGCCGAGACGCGCAACCACCAAAAGTACCTCGACCGCGTGGTCGAATTGAAAGCCAATATCAGCCGCAACGAGGCGGATATTGATGGCATCCGGCGGGAGTTGGCGCGAGTGCCAGGAGCCGGCTCGGTGTCATCGGCGAAGTAAGCCGCTTGGACGCTCCCTCCCGGTTCCAGTCGTTCGACCTGCTTGCCACGCTGGTGGCTGTGGTGGGGACCAATGGCCTGGTTTTATTTTCCAACGCAGCGCTTGAAGATGCCCTTGGCATTTCACGCCGCACCATTGTGGGGTCTTACCTGGCCGAGACCTTTACAGAACCTTCCTTGCTGCAGACCGCCTTGCATGGCGTGCGTGACAATGCTTTTGCTGTGCTGCGCTACGACGCCTTCCTCAAGCGGGTGGCGACAGAGCCCATGCCGGTGCACGTCATCATCAGCTGGACGGAGCCGGTCTCCGACATCATTGTTGAGATGATTCCGCTGGAGCAGCAAACCCGCCAGGACCGTGAAGAACGCTTGGCCGAGCAGGCGCAGACCAACAAGGAGTTGATCCGCAACCTGGCGCACGAGATCAAGAATCCGTTGGGCGGCATCCGTGGCGCGGCACAACTGCTGGAAATGGAGATGGAGTCGCCCGACCTGAATGAATACACCCAAGTCATCATTCACGAAGCGGACCGTCTGCAGAGCCTGGTCGACCGCTTGCTGGCCCCGCACCGTCGACCGCACATGGTCGGTGATGTCAATATCCACGAGGTCTGCGAACGAGTACGCTCCTTGATACTGGCCGAGTTCCCCAAGGGGCTGAAGGTGGTGCGAGACTATGACACCTCCATCCCCGAATTCCGTGGTGACCACGAGCAGCTCATCCAGACCGTTCTCAACATCGCCCACAATGCTTGCCAGGCACTGGTGGATCGCATTCAGGAGGGGGACGCGGTGCTGACATTTCGCACCCGCGTGCTGCGCCAGATCACTTTTGGCAAACAGCGCTATCGGTTGGCATTGGAATTGCATGTCATTGACAACGGACCTGGTGTGCCAGATTCGATCAAGGACCGCATCTTCTACCCTCTGGTTTCGGGCAGGGAAGGTGGTTCCGGCCTGGGGCTGACGTTGGCGCAAACCTTTGTACACCAGCAACATGGATTGATCGAAGTCGACAGCGTGCCAGGCCGTACGGATTTCAAGATATTGATTCCTTTACCTTGAAATGTTGGGACAGAGCTGGCTCGCTGCGCGTAGCCGCGGACTGTCCCGCAAAGGGTTCGTATGGTTGAGGACAGAGCTGGCTCGCTGCGCGTGGCTGTGGACTGTCCCGCAAAGTTATTTTCAATAGGGGACGCAAAACAATGAAGCCGATCTGGATAGTAGATGATGACCAGTCCATTCGCTTCGTACTGGAGAAAGCGCTGCTCCGCGAACACTTGCCAACGCGCAGTTTTTCGAATTCAAGAGATGTGCTGAGCGCACTGAATACCGCTGCAGATGATGAAGGGCCCCAGATTCTGGTGAGTGACATCCGTATGCCGGGTGGCTCGGGTCTCGAATTGCTTGAGAAGATCAAAGCCAAGCATCCCGGCTTGCCCGTCATCATCATGACGGCGTTTTCCGATCTGGACAGCGCAGTCAGCGCCTTTCAGGGTGGCGCTTTTGAATACCTGCCCAAGCCATTTGATTTACCCAAGGCCGTTGAGCTGATTCGTCGCGCGGTCGAGGAAAGTCAGCGCGAAGAAGTGGCCGAGGAACGCCTGGGTGAAACACCTGAAATGCTCGGGCAGGCACCGGCCATGC
This sequence comes from uncultured Rhodoferax sp., assembly GCA_964569855.1. Lineage (GTDB taxonomy): Bacteria > Pseudomonadota > Gammaproteobacteria > Burkholderiales > Burkholderiaceae_C > Allorhodoferax. The sequence goes on along the minus strand of CAZMXB010000081.1, from coordinate 16,570 downwards.
AGGATGTGTTTCGCGCAATTGGACGCCTCTCCCAGAGTAACGTTACCGTCATGATCACCGGTGAATCGGGCTCTGGCAAGGAATTGGTGGCGCGTGCTTTGCATAAACATTCGCCACGTGCCAATGGTCCTTTTGTTGCCATCAACACGGCAGCCATCCCGAAAGATTTGCTGGAGAGTGAACTTTTTGGCCATGAACGCGGCGCCTTTACCGGCGCGCAAACCATGCGCCGGGGCCGCTTTGAACAGGCTGATGGCGGCACCCTGTTTCTGGACGAAATCGGCGATATGCCGTTTGAGTTGCAAACCCGCCTGCTGCGTGTTTTGAGTGATGGGCATTTTTACCGCGTGGGCGGACACAGTGCGGTCAAGACCAATGTCCGGGTGATTGCAGCGACCCACCAGGATTTGGAGCAGCGTGTCAAGGAAGGGGTGTTTCGCGAGGACCTGTTCCACCGCCTCAACGTCATTCGTTTGCGTTTGCCCGCGTTGCGGGAAAGACTCGAAGATATTGCCATGTTGACGCGTCACTTCTTGCAGCAAAGCGCGCAGCAACTCGGTGTAGATCCCAAACGGATCTCGGATGCGTCGCTGTCCTGGTTGGAACATTTCCAGTTTCCAGGCAATGTGCGGCAGTTGGAAAACATCTGCCATTGGCTTACGGTGATGGCGCCAGCGCAAGTCATAGAACCCAAGGATCTGCCGCCTGAAGTGGGCGTCTCGCAAGGCCATGCTGCACCACCACCTGCGGCGATCGTGGATGTCAGTATTCCACCCGTGGGTCCCACGTCCACTGAAAACCGGGTGGTCGCCATGGAGTCGGTGACACCCATGCTGATCGGACCTGCAACTGGATGGGAAAGCGAACTGGAGGCAGAGGCCACAACACTGCTGAGCGCGGGGCAATCCAATGTGTGGGATGCCCTGACACACCGGTTTGAGTCGCGCCTGATCCTGGCAGCCTTGGCCAATACCAAGGGGCGGCGGATCGAGGCTGCACAAAAGTTGGGTATTGGTCGCAACACCATCACCCGCAAGATCCAGGAATTGGGTCTCGAATAAATCGGTCTCCGGCCCTCGTGGGTATTACGTAAACCGCTATTAAAAAAATAGCGGATCTTGTTTTTTCGCGCGCACGCGGAAGTGGAAAAACATTAGCGTTTGTAATGACAAGCATATTCAACGCATAAAGCTACTATTTTTCTGGAATTTGCGCACAATGGCGCTTCTTTCACAAAAACAGGAGACAGCGCCATGCTGATCGGAGTCCCCAAGGAAATCAAGAACAACGAGTTTCGCGTCGGCCTGACACCGGCCAGCGTGCGAGAACTGGTCACCAACGGCCACCAGGTCCTGGTTCAGAACAACGCCGGAACGGCCATCGGTCTGGACGATGCCCAGTACCAGGCTGCGGGTGCCGAACTGGTGGCCGCTGCCGCCGACATCTTCAAGCGCGCCGAGATGATCGTCAAGGTCAAGGAACCCCAACCGGTGGAGTGCGCCATGCTGCGCGCCGGCCAGATTCTGTACACGTATCTGCACCTGGCCCCCGATCCTGAGCAGACCGCAGCCCTGGTCCAATCCGGTGCAGTCTGCATCGCCTATGAAACGATTACCGGCGCCGGTGGCGGCCTGCCGCTGCTGGCCCCCATGAGTGAAGTAGCCGGTCGCATGGCCATCCAGGCCGGTGCAACCCATCTGGAAAAAGAACATGGTGGCCGTGGCCTGCTGCTGGGCGGTGTGCCTGGCGTGGCGCCAGCGCATGTGGTCATCATTGGTGCGGGTGTGGTCGGAACCAATGCCATGCAAATGGCCGTCGGTCTGGGTGCACGCACCACCGTCATCGACAAGAGCATGGACCGCTTGCGCCACTTGGACCTGATATTTGGCAACCGCATCAGCACGGTGTACTCCACCTCGGCCAGCATTGAGGAAGCCGTGCTGGACGCCGACCTGGTGATTGGCGGCGTACTGATTCCAGGTGCCGCTGCGCCCAAGCTGGTGACGCGCGACATGATCAGCCGCATGAAGAAAGGCGCCGTCATTGTGGACGTTGCCATCGACCAGGGCGGCTGCTTCGAGACCTCGCACGCCACCACGCACGCCGAGCCCACCTACGTGGTGGATGGTGTGGTGCACTACTGCGTGGCCAATATGCCGGGTGCCGTGGCGCGCACATCGACTTTCGCTCTTAACAACGCCACCATAGCCCACGCCGTGGCGCTGGCCAACAAGGGCTGGAAGGCTGCTTTACGCGACAACGCACACCTCAAGAATGGCTTGAACGTCTGCGAAGGCAAGGTCACCTACGAAGCCGTGGCACGCGACCTGGGTTACGCCTACGTGGCTGCTGACAGCCTGCTGGCCTGAGTAAAAAAAGGCGGTAGCCCTCGCCGATACTGTGTGGGGTGCTACTGTTTGAATAGCTTACGCCAGCGTCAGGACGACCGGTGCATGGTCGCTCGGACGATCATTTTTGCGGGGTGCCTTGTCGATGGCACACGCCAAAGCCAGTGGTTTGAGCGCATGGCTGATCAAGATATGGTCAATGCGCAGGCCCCGGTTGCGGCGAAAGCCCAAGTCGCGGTAGTCCCACCACGAGAAACTCTTGGGCGGTTGCTCGAACAGGCGGAAACTGTCGTGCAGGCCCAGCGCGACCAGTGCGCGCAGGTGGTAGCGCTCTTCCTCGGTGCAGTGGATGGTGTCCTTCAGGCCCACCGGGTCCCATACGTCCAGATCGTCGAAGGTGATGTTGTAGTCGCCCATCAGCACCAGTTTGGGGTATGCCTCCAGTTCGGCCCTGACCCATTGGCGCAGGCCCTTGAGCCACTCCATCTTGTACTCGAATTTGTCGCTGCCGGGCTCCTGTCCGTTGGGAAAATAGGCGCCAATGACCCGCACTCCCTCTATGGTTGCGGCAATCACCCGGGCCATGTCGTCGTCAAAGCCGGGGATGTTTTTCACGACGTCGGTGGCTGGCGTACGTGACAGCAGGGCCACGCCGTTGTAGGTCTTCTGGCCGAACCACTGGGAGCAGTAACCCGCTGCCTCGAAGGCTGCTGCGGGAAACGTGTCATCCGTCATCTTCAGCTCCTGCAGGGCCAGCACATCGACCGGACAGCCAGATGCAGTTTGCGCCGCGAGCCAATCCAGCACCTGAGGCAGACGCACCGACAGGGAGTTGATGTTCCAGGTGGCGAATTTCATGGCTTGATTATCAGCAAGTTCGGGCGTGAGCCCTCGTCAATTATGAATAGTTAGCTATAAAATAAATAGCATTTTAGTGATGTCCCGTTGGTGATGGGGGACTGCTCATCGCAAAGGCGAGTATCGCATTGCCGGCCGCAAGCGGTATAGTTGCGTGGGCAAACGCCGTTGGTGTAGTCACATTTTTTCAAAGATCGGATACGAATTTGAAGATCCTGGTGGTTGAGGATGAAGATGGCATTCGAAGCAACCTGGTGCGCATGTTGCGGCTGGAAGGTTTTGAGTTGGTGGAAGCCAGCAACGGAAAAGCGGGGCTGGAAATTGCACGTTTGGAGATTCCAAATCTGATCTTGTCAGATGTCATGATGCCCGAACTCGACGGTTACGGCCTTCTGGAGGCATTGCGGGCCGACCCATTGACCGCTGCGATTCCCTTTATCTTTCTGACCGCCCGCACGGACCGGATGGACCGTCGACGTGGCATGAACCTGGGGGCTGACGACTACCTGGGGAAACCTTTTTCCCGCGATGAAGTGCTCGACGCGGTATCGGCCCGCATGAAGCGGATTCAATTTCTGGAGAAAACGGGACCAGCAGCCGTTGTCGAATCATCGACTCCACTTCGGATCAAGGGTTATCGCGTGCTTCGCCGTTTGGGCGGTGGCGGTATGTCGGAAGTATTCTTGGCCGTGCGTGAGCACGATGGTCTGGAAATTGCCTTGAAGCTGCTCGATACCCGTTTCAACCAGGACACCAGCCTGCTCAACCGTTTTATCCAAGAGTATGGTCTGCTGGAGCAGATTGACCATCCCAATGTGGCGCGCATTTTTGACCATGGGGTGACCGACGAAAACGCCTTCATCACGATGGAATATTTTCCGCTCGGTGACATAAAAAGCCTGGTGGCGTCCGGGCTGTCACCGTTTGAATCTCTCGCCATTGCGGTGCAGGTCGGCAGGGCGCTCGCGCAGATCCATGCACTCGGGATCGTGCACCGCGATGTCAAGCCAGACAATCTTATGCTGCGGTCGGATGGGGGCGTGGCGCTGATCGACTTCGGCGTGGCCAAACACGCCAGCCAGGATTTGGAGCACACCCAGCACGGTGAAATTGTCGGTTCGCCATACTATATGAGTCCGGAACAAGCTGGAGCTCGGGCCGTCAGTTCCGCCAGTGACATCTATTCCCTGGGTGTCATCTTTTATGAAATGATCACTGGCAAACGTCCTTATCTCGCGGATCACATGGAGGCCTTGCTGCAACAACATATGCACTCGCCACCGCCTCGTTTTGAGCCAAAGTTTTCCGAATTTCAGGATCTGTTGGACCGCACGATGCACAAGGATCCCTTGCGACGGTTTCCCAGTGCACAAGCCGTGGTTGACTACATAACGACCCAATGGCCCACTGTGATACGGCTTATGGGAACCAAGTCCCTGCCGTTGGCTGCCAGTGCGAGAACGCCCTTAGATGGAACTTTTCCAGGTTACTGAGGCGATCGCCACGCTGGAAAACGGCTTGCCTCTGCAACAGGGGGACGCATGGCTGGCGTCGACTGTGACCCTGGCCTGGTACCTGCGCCAGAGTGACTGCGGACGTGCCTTGGTCCTGGCCAGTGAAGCCGAAAAACTGTTGATCCAGCCTATTGAACTGCACAATCAGCGGTGCTTGCAGGCCCGTCTGGGGTTAATACGCGCAGAGATTGCACTGTTGTTCGGCGATGTCGTCCAGGCACATGATCTGGCGCGGGTCGCAATGATCCTGTTTGGCGAGCTTTCGGACGCGCAGGGTCTTGGCGATGCCCATTGGTTACAGGCCTCAATCTGGGTTGATCGTGGCGACAGTGCACAGGTTGCGCAGAGCCTGGACCTCGCGTTGGCAGCCTATACCGAAACGGGGGATTCAACCCGGATTGCCTGTGCCCGTGCCCGTAAACTGGTCAACGCATCGTTTCGCGAGCCAGGCGCTACCGCGTCTGCATTGACGCAGCACTTTCCATTGGCGTCGGTGTACCCCTTGAGTGTATTGGCCTGGGTGGCTGCAGCACGTGCCAATGTGTCGGGTTTGACGGATAGCCCAGGAGAATCCATCCGCCATGATTTGGTGGCTTACCAGGCCGCACTCGACAGCGGCCAGATCCGGCACGCGCTGGTATCCATTACCAACGCCGCCGAGTCGTTTGCCACTTTGGGCGATCTGGATTCAGCACTCGAATGGAGTGAGCGGGCGTTGGCGTTGGCGCGCACGGCCGGATGGCCGGCCAGCATCGGCTTTTGCCTGATGCAATTGGGTGACGTGATGAGATTGCTGGGACGGTACGATGAATCCAGGGCTTACTTGCGCGAGGCCCTCGTCAAGATGGCCAGCCAGGCGGGTTCACGCAATTACGTCCAGGGTCTAGGGAACCTTGGCCAGCTGGCGATCGACGTGGGTGACTATCAGGCCGGGCTTGACTCCTTTTTGCAGCTGGAGGGCCACGTCAAATCGCTGGCGGAACCCGACCTGATTATCAAAGCCTGGCGCGGACAGGCCAGTGCCTTGCTTCGCCTTGGCCTGCCCCGGGAGGCGCAGGCCAAAGCCGTTGCAGCACTGCATTTGGCGCGCCAGCAAGGCAGTGCCGAGGGCCAGATCCAGGTACTGCGGGTTATAGCGCAGCTGCATCTTGAGCATGCACTGGAGACACCCGAAGGTCTGATCACCTCCACGGCGACTCTGCACTATCTCACCGAGGCGCTGGACATTGCGGCGACCATCCATGGTTATGACGCATCGCCTGAACTGCTGGAGCAGGTCGCGGCGGCTCACGCTAGCGCTGGAGACTTTGCGGCCGCCTACCAACACAGCATGGGAGCGAGTGCGGCCAGGGCGCGCTCTCGCAGACAGGAAGCACAAAAGCGCGTGCTGGCCCTGCAGGTACGCCAACAGGTTGAGCAGGCCCGCGCGGACACCGAACACCACCGCAAGTTGGCAGCTACGTTACGCGAAACTGCAGCCACGCTGGAAACGCTGGGAATCATAGGCCGGGAAATCACCGGGAGCCTGAATGCCAACGCGGTTTGCGAGGCGCTTTACCGTCATGTGCACCATCTGCTGGATGCAACGGCTTTCGCGGTTTATCTGGCGGAACCGGAGAACACGGTTCTCAAGATGGTCTTTGGCATCGAGGCAGGTGTTGCGTTGCCGACCTCGCGCGTCTCCATGAACAGCCCCACCGCGTTGTCGGCGCGGTGTGCGCGTGAGCGCAAGGAAGTGCTGATTGAGATTGAGCCTGGCGTCATTACGGGCAACTGGGTTCCCGGCACCCTGCCCACCTACAGCATGTTGTATGCGCCACTGATGGTCGGTGACCGCCTGCTGGGGGTAATGACGATACAGTCGCCACGGCAACATGTCTATGGCGAGCGCGAGCGGTCGATCTTCCACACCCTGTGTGCTTATGGAGCGATTGCACTTGACAACGCACAGGCCTACGAAGCCGCCGCCGAAGCTCAGCGCCGCGCGGACCTCGCAATTGATGCGTTGCGGCTGACACAGGCTCAACTGGTCGACGATATCGCCGAACGCGAGCGTATCGACCAGGAGCTCAAAGTACTCAATAACGAGTTGGAAGCCCGTATCGCTGCGCGTACCCAGGAAATACAAGCCACACTGACTCAGTTGGGCGAGAGTCGCCAAAAACTGCAGGGCATCGTGGACACAGCCCTGGATGCAGTCGTCAGGGTTGACGCCAACGGTTTCATCGTGGGATGGAACATGCAGGCACAACTGATTTTTGGCTGGTCTTCACAGGAAGCGGTGGGGCGAAGCTTGCACACCACCATCATTCCGCACCAACACCGTGACGCGCACCTGCTGGGCATGGCGCGTTATATGGGCGGTGCTCCGTCGCGCGTGATCGACCGGCGCATTGAAATCACGGCGCTTCACCGCTCCGGACGTGAGTTCCCGATTGAGCTGGCGATCACTCGGGTATCGCTGGACGATCCCTCCAAGTACGAGTTTTGTTCATTTATCCGCGACATCACGCAACGCAGACTGGCCGAGGAAGAAATCCAGACTTCGCTGGAGAAGCAAAAAGAGCTGAACCAGTTGAAGTCACGTTTTGTATCCATGGCATCCCATGAGTTCAGAACGCCATTGGCAACCATTCTGTCGTCAACTGAATTGCTCAGCCACTACTACGACCGGTTGCCTGCGCACGAACGCACCGAGCTTTTTGACTCTATCAGGGTTGCGGTCAAGCGCATGACCAAAATGCTGGAAGATATTTTGGTGATTGGCAAGGATGAGGAAGAGCGCATTGAATGCAAACCGGTACTTGTTGCCGTAGACGCCCTGTGCAGGTCCATTGTGCAGGATTTGCGGGCCGAACTGGACAACGCTGGGTCCATGCAACATGCCCTGGTATTGCGCTCCTGTGGTCAAGATGTGGAAGGTTATCTGGATGAAAAATTGATGCGACATATTTTTGGCAATTTGTTGTCGAATGCGGTGAAGTACAGCCCTGGCGGCGGGGAAATTCGCTTTGAAGTCGCTAGTGACCAGACGGGTTTTGTCTTCAAGGTCGTTGACGCCGGAATCGGAATCCCCGAGGCTGATTTACCACGTCTGTTCGAAAGCTTTCATCGTGGGAATAACGTTGGCAACATCGCCGGCACCGGACTCGGCCTGGCGATTGTCAAGCGCTCCGTCGAATTGCATCGCGGTACCATATCGGTGCACAGCGAGCTGGGTCGTGGCACTGAGTTTACGGTTTGCTTGCCTCGCACCCCGAAGCGCGATTAACCCTTCTGGACAACCAGTCAACAACTTCCTCGGGCGGCTGGGCTTTGCCGTGCAGGAAGCCCTGGATCTGGTCGCAACCCATGTCGCGCAAAAGGTCGTGCTGCTCCTGCGTTTCGACACCTTCGGCAATAACATCCAGTCCCAGACTGTGCGCCAGATTGATGACAGCGCCAGCGATGGCCCGGTCTTCCCGGTCGGTGCACAAGTGACGCACAAACGATTGGTCCACCTTGAGTACATCGAGGGGGAAACGTTTGAGATATGCCAGACTGGAGTATCCGGTTCCGAAGTCATCGATCGCCAGTTTCAGGCCCAGATTCTTGAGCTGTTTGAGAACATCCAGCGTGTGCTGTAGATCCAGCATCGCCGTGCTTTCGGTCACTTCCAGTTCCAACTGTGTTGCGCTCAATCCTGACACTTCCAGCGCATGCTGAACATGATTGAACAGATCGGGATCGCTGAATTGTCGCAACGACAGGTTCACAGCGACCCGCAGTGGGGCACTCCCGTGGGGCAGGGAGTGCTGCCATTGGACGGCTTGTTTACACGCCTCTTGCATCACCCATGCGCCCATTGGAACAATCTGCCCGTTGTCTTCAGCGATAGGGATAAAACGGACGGGGGAGATCAGTCCCAACTCGGGGTGGCTCCACCGCATCAAGGCCTCAAAACCCAGGAGCCGGTTATCGGCCGCCATCACCTGTGGTTGAAAATAGGCCCGCAGTTCGTTGCGCTCCACCGACCGGTGCAGGTCATTGTGCAATCTGAAAGCGGCAGACAGGTCCGATGCAGAGCTTGGCTCATGGACCACCATGCGATGGGTGGATCGGGCGCGTGCTGCGGCCAGAGCAAGTTCCAGACGCGCCATCATGGCGTCTGGCCGCTCATGCGCCGAGGCTTGCGCGCAAGCGCCCACTGAGATCACCGGAAACTGCTCCTGGCCATCCACGGTGATGGAGTGGGACATAGCTCGCAGCAGGCCCAATGCCAGGTCTTCCATGGGTCGGTCTTGCGGCCAGTTGTGAACCAACAGCACAAGGCGGTCATCACCCAGACGACCCACGGTATAGCGACAACCAGCCAGGTTCGTGGAATCGCTTGCGACTTGGTTCAGACGCCGGGCCAATTGCCTTAGCGCGTCGTCCAGCATGCCAACTCCCATGAACTGCGCCATGTGCGGCAAACCGTCCAGACCGATCACCCACAGTGCGGGTCCCGCGTTTTCTCCGTCCCGCAGTGCTTGACTCAGCAACAACAACAAGTGGGTTCGGTTGGGCAGGTTGGTGACTGCATCGAAGTAGGCCATTTGGTGTGCCTGGCTCGCCAACTGTCGGGCCGCAAGCTGTTTGGCGTCGGCCTTTACCAATTGCGCCCGAATGCAGTCCAGAAGCTCATCGCGCTGGAATGGTTTGGTGAGGTAATCGTCCGCTCCAAGGTTCATGCCTTCGCGCAGGTCGCTCCGATCGGCTTTTGCGGTGAGCAGAACGGTGGGAATATGGGCAGTGAGCGGATCAGTGCGCATAGTCTGCAACAGGTCCAGGCCGGTCATTTCCGGCATCATGACGTCGCTGAGTACCAGATCTGGAAGATATTGCCTTACCAATTCGAAGGCGGCGCGACCATTGGGAGCGGCCCAGACCTCGTAACCCTCCAGGCTCAGCAGGCGAGTCAAATTGACACGGATATCCGTTTCATCCTCCGCAATGACAATACGGTGACTCATGGTGCCGTTGGCTTTGTCAATTGGGCCGCCAAGAGCTGTCGCAGACTGGCCAGGTTGAAGGGTTTGGTGACGTAGCCACTGGCGCCTCGCTGAAGCGCGGCCTCCAGCTTTTCGGGTTCGGCACTGGCCGACAAAAAGACAAAGGGAATACCTTTGAGTTCAGGGTCAGACTGCGTGGCCTCGAGAACCTGAAATCCGTCCAGTTGGGGCATCATCACATCACAGAGTATGAAGTCTGGCCGGTGGACGCGGATGGCTTCCAAACCCGCGCGCCCATCGACCGCCTGCAGGACCAGGTGCCCCTCCAAAACCAGAAAGCGCACCAGGTTCTCCCGAATCGGAGTTTCATCATCTATGACCAATATGCGTGCCATCTTTTACCTCATCCCGGCGCTGGATTTCCGGACAACAATGTGACATGAAAGCAGGTACCACGCCCGGCATCGCTTTCAACCACAATCTGTCCGCGATGCAGTTCGACCGATTTTTTCACGATGGTCAGACCCAATCCGGTTCCCTTGATGTCAGCAACATTGCTGCCTCGGTGAAAGGGCTCAAACAGCTCAGGAAGGTCACTTGCAGGAATGCCGATGCCGTGATCACACACATCGAATGCAAAATGACTTTCATCGCGCCTGATTTTAAATACGACCAGGCTGTTCTGCGGGGAGTATTTGATCGCGTTGGACAGCAGGTTTCCGAAGATATGCTGCGTCAGTTTGGGGTCAAGGTAGCCCATGGGGTCACTACCCGTGAACTCCATGTCAACCATGCATGGTTTGGCTTGAAACTGAGGACGCAGTTCTTCCACAATGGACGTACACAGCGTCTGGACATTGAGGTACTGCGGCTTGAACTCCAGCATTTGCGCGTCGGCTTTGTTGACCAACAAAATGCGATCCAGCATGGCAGCCATGCGATGGACGCCGCCTTCGACACTGGCCAGCAGATCGGCGCGGTCCTGTGCGCCCAGGCGTTCGTTGTATTGTTTAAGTAACTCGGCCGAAGACAGGATGGTCGCCAATGGCGTGCGAAACTCATGGCTGGCCATGGACAGGAACCGAGCTCGCAATTCATTCAGTTCGGTCTGTCGTTTCAGCGCCGCCAAGCTATCGGCCTCAGCGGCCCGCAACTGCGTGATGTCCAGAAATGTGGCAATAAATTTTTGCGTAGCGCCACTGTCTCCCCCAACGGCAATCGCTTCGGCATGAACCCAGACCGTTTCGCCCTGCACAGTAACAAAGCGAAATCCATGCGCCAGCGGTTTTCGCACTTCACCGGGCTGTTTGTTGCTTTGCAACACATTGAAAAAGTCATCGACCATGCGCTCTCTGTCGTCTGGGTGCACAAAGTCCAACACATTCCAATCCGGCCGGTCGACATCGGGCGGGTTGCCGAGCATCGCCAGCAGTCGCGGAGAGCAACGCATTCGCCGTGTTTTGTCATCCCATTCGAGGCCGCCTACTTTGGCGCAGCTCACCATGAGGTCCAGGTGTTGGCGCTGTTCTTCCTGGCGGGCCTGGTGGGATGCCATGATCCTTGCGTAAATGTGGGCAAAAGCACTGCTGATCACCAGAATCGCACCGACGCGGAACGCTGTGACACCATTGGTTTGCGCATAGGTCAACGGCACTGCGATCAGCACGGCACCGATATCAAAGGCAGCCGATGCGCGCGGGTTCGTCACCAGGTGCAGCATCAGCATGACCGGCGGGCACCACAACACGCCCACCAAACCCCGCCGATCTATCGTGACGGCAACCACGCACAGTGCAATCGCTGTCAATATCCCGTCTGACATGGGTTGTTGCCGCACGCGGTGAATGGCATGGGCGTAGGCAAGTGCAACCACCATTGCGATTGCACATAAACCAGCCGTCACGTCATCGCGATCTGACAGATTCTTGGCACCGAGGACCAGAAAGAAAAATGCGGCGCCCAATAGCGCATAGGTTACCGGCTTGCGCTGGGTGTCAATGACACCCGCTCCCACGTGACGCATCAACTCGGGTGTGGAGGTAAGCCCGGTCATCATGTTCAAGCCGCGGTTGCAGCCAGTCGTACCGTAAAGCGAGTGCCCTTTCCTTGCTCGCTTTGAACCTCAATGTGCCCACCGTGGAGGTCAACCGCGTTTTTGACTATAGCCAGACCCAGCCCGGTTCCCTGGATATTGCCCACATTACTGGACCGGTGAAAAGACTCAAAAAGATGCCCAATCTCATCGCCGGGAATACCAATGCCCTGGTCAGAAACCTCGAACACCGTGTCTCCCGCCTGCTGATAAATCCTGAAAACCACCTGACCCCCATCAGGTGAATACTTGATGGCATTGGACAACAGGTTACCAAAGATGTGAACCAGCAGTTTTTCGTCATAGGACCCAAAACCGACAGTGTCGGCAAATTCGGTCACCAAAGTGCAGCGTGACGCAGGGTGTTGCGTGCGTGCGTCGTCAACAACCGTGCGACAAATCGCCATCAGATCAACCAGCTCAGGCCTGAAATCCAGCATCTGGGCCTCTATCTTGCCGATCAGCAACACACGATCCAGCATGCGGGTCATCCGCTGCACGCTGCTTTCGATGCTTTGGATTACCTCCATTTTTTCGTGCTCCTGCAGTCGGTCACCGTAATACTTCAATAGTTCGGCGGAAGACAGAATGGTTGCCAAAGGCGTGCGGAATTCATGGCTGGTCATGGCCACAAAGCGTGAACGCAATTCGTTGAGCTCCTTTTGGCGTTCCAGGGCATCGCGGATTTCCTGTTCCGCCTGTTTGCGTTCTGTGATGTCCAGAACCGTCCAGATCACTCCCGAGTCCGGGTCCAATGCACGCACACAGCGTCCAGCAAGGTGCACCCAGAACAACTCACCATTCTTGCGCCGGAGTTGCCGTTCGGCAGTGTAAGTTCCTACGCTGGTCAGTGCGGCCTGTGTTTCGCTTCCGACCCGAAGCCACTCGGTCTCGTTGGCGTGCACCAGACCGGATGATTTTCCCACCAGCTCCTCGCGGCTGTACCCGACCATTTCGGTGAATTTGTCATTGACCCATTCATGGTCGCGGCTGCGCGAAAACACAATGCCAACCAAGGCGCTGTTGAGGATGGCTTCGCGTTCCGACGAGGTGCGGTACAACTCCTCTTCCAGCAGCTTGCGATCCGTGATTTCCTTGTAGAAAGTCAGGGTCGCGGGCTTGCCTTCCCAAGGAACAACGGTGACGCCGATTTCCAGCCATTGGATTTCTCCGTCGGGCTGAAGCAGCCGGATCTGGTAGTGGTTGATCACGTCCTCACCCGCCAGCCGACGGCGTCGGCGTTCCTGGATGATGGCGTGGTCGTCGGGGTGGACCCGGTGCAGGAACCCGACCGTCAGAAATTCTTCGTGGGAAATGCGGGCTATTTCCGAGGCGCGTGCGTTGGCGAAAACAATGTGCTCGCCTTGCAGGACAATCATGCCTTCACCGACATTTTCAATCACCAACCGGTAACGCTCCTCCGATCGATGCAGCGTATCAATCATGGTCTTTCGCTCCGTAATGTCGGAGAAAAAGGTCATGGTGGCGGCGTGGCCTTTCCAGGGAATCACCGAGGCATGTGCTTCAAGCCAGCTAACACTGCCATCGAGGTGAATACAGCGCATTTCGTAGCGCTCAGGTACAGGTTCACCCGCTGCGCGGCGTCGCCGCAGCTCGGCCACGTGAGCGTGGTCGTCTGGGTGAATCCACGTCAGGACACTGTGGCCCAAAATCATGTCGAGCGGGCGCCGCAAGATTTCCAGCGCCATGCGGTTGACGTAGACCACCACGCCGTTCTGGTTGATGCCCATGCCCTCACCCAGGTGCTCAACGACGGTCCGGTTGAAATCTTCTGAAGATCGGATGGCCTCTTGTGCTGCGCGACGGTCAGAAATGTCGCGAATGAAAGCACCAAAACCCAGACTTTCGCCCGACGGGAACGACCATACCGCCAGTTCGACCGCGACATGGTGGCCATCGCGGTGCAAGGCTTCCACTTCGATGAGCTGATTCAGGATGGTGGGCTTGCGCGTTGCCATGAACCGTGCAAGGCCCGCCTCATGTGCGGTTCGGCGTGCCGCAGGAATGATCAGGTCTGACAGCTTGGCACCTATGGCCTCGGCACGGCTGTGGCCCAGCATTTTCTCCGCCGCCGGGTTCCAATCAGTGACACGGCCTTGCGGATCCATGGCGACGACGGCGTCGCGGGCCAGGTTCAGCAGGCTGAGCAAATGGCTTTCGCGTGCCTGTAGTCGCTCAATGCTCTGGTGCAATGCATGCAAATCCGTTGATTGCGTGTTTGGGGGCGGCATCGATAGCGATCCAGTCACGGGTGTTGCATTTGCCATCGTGTTCAGAAGACAGGTTGTAGACGCGTGCCTTCATCCAATTCATCAGATGTGCAGGCCCGCCAGTGCGCCGACGAGCAACCCGCCAGCTCCGGCCAGGAACATGGCGTATTCCAGCCATTTCTTTTTGGTCAGCAAGGCAATGGCGGCCAGTGCAATGCACACCTGCAAAACGGTAGTCGATTGGGCCCAGCGGTGGTGCTGGTGCATTTGCTCGTCGCTCTTGTGATCCCAATCCGTCGCCTCGGCTTCCAGTTTGTCTGCGGCGACCTTGATATCGTTCTTTTCCTTTTCGTAGCGGTCGACCTTGGTCTGGTACTTGGCTTTGTCGTCTTCACGGGTCGCCAGGTCGCGCGACATTTCGGCCAAAGACTGTTTGGTACTCTTGGCCTGAAAGTAATTCCACTGGTTAGCGGCTTCGGTTTTCTTGATGGCGGCATTGTTTTTGTACAGGCCGGCATTGGCCTGGGTGGCACCGCCCATGTAGCCAAAAATGGCGCCGATGGTGGCGATGATGGCGGTGAACATGGCGATCTGATTGATCATGCCGCTGCTGTCGTGGCCGCCATGCCCACCACCACCTTGCTGGGCGTGCTCGAGTTCATGGTCGTGGGGGCCGTGTACGTGAAATCCGTGTCCTGACATCTTATTTTCCTTGGGTTGTGGGTTGCGGTTGAAGGTTGCGGTAGGTCACAAAGCTGAAGTTCAGTCCGTTGACCGATGTGTGGGATTCCCGGGCGGTTTCTACCCACTGTGTCCCGAATTGTGGAGCAAATGCGTCGCCTTCAAAATCGGCATCTATTTCGGTGACGACCGCCGTGTTGGCGAAGGGAAGCGTTTGGGCATAGAGTTGGGCCCCGCCGATGACCCATGCATGCTCAAATTGCTCACAAAATGAGAGCGCCTCACGCACGCTATACGAGGGCCGGGCACCAGTTTCGTTCCAAGCACTCTGGCGTGAGACGACTACATTGACACGCCCCGGCAGGGGGCGAAAACGTGCCGGTAACGAGTCCCAGGTTTTGCGCCCCATGATGACGGGGCAGCCCATCGTAGTGCGCTTGAAATGCGCCAGGTCTTCTGGCAGGTGCCACGGCAGGGTGTTGTCTTTCCCGATGACGTCGTTGCGGGCCTTGGCAAAAATGAGGTGCAGTTGCATGGATGGGCGATGTCAGGGTAGTGGTAACCGTCGGACTCTTTTTTCACGGTGCAGTGGCGCGCGCTTGTCGGCCGGGTAACAGCACCGCGGCGATGGCCGCCGCCACCCACCCCCTGGCCACATAGTCCTCCCAGTGGGGCCATTCACCCAAAATGAGGGTGGCAGCCAGGGTGCCTATCAGCGGCACCGCCATGATACTCATGGCGCTGGTGGCAGGCGGCAGGTTGCGCGCCATGCCGAACCAGATGATTTGAGCGAAGCCATAGTTGATAAACGCGCCATACAGCAGGCTGCCCCACATGGGAGCAGAAAACTGCCAGGAGGGCCAGGGTTCCATCACAAAGGCCAGTACCCATAGGCACAGACTGGTCAGTATCAGCATCCAGACCGTCAGGGTCTCCACCGGCAGTGTGATGCGGGCACGCCGCATCATTAGCGTACCCACAGCCCACATGAGGGCGGCCAGTTCCATCCATGCGATGCCAACTGGCCGGCCAGCCAAAGCACCGATCTCATTGGAAATCAGCAGACCAATGGCCGCCGCAACGGCCATTGCGGCTGTGAAGATGCGCACGGTGAGCTTTTCACCCAAAAACAGCGTGCCCAACAATACCGTCCAGATGGGCATGGTAAAGCCCAGAATGGCGGCGCGGCCCGAAGCCAGCTCCTTGACACCCAAAATGGCAGCGGTGTGCCAACCCAGCATATTGGGCAGGCCCAGCGTGACGATGGTGCGCCACTCGGCAGGCTGCGGCAACATGCGCAGCCCGCGAGCGCGAAAGAAGAAGAACAGCCATATGGCACCGCCGCTCATGGTCAATGCCCGAAAGTACAAAGGCGACATTTCGCGCAACGAATACTTCATCATGGGCCAGTTGATGCCCCACATCAGCGTGATGGCCAGCAGGGCCAACAATTGTTTGCGTGTGATCAAACCGCTACCGGCGCTTTGATTGCCGCGTGGCACTGGTACTCCAGCACTTCGAAATCTTCGTACGCGTAATCAAAAATCGAGTCCGGCCTTCGCTTGATGTTGAGCGTGGGATAGGCAAAGGGAGTGCGGCTGAGCTGCAACTCCACCTGCTCGCGATGGTTGCTGTAGATGTGGCAATCGCCACCGGTCCAGATGAAGTCGCCCACACCCAGGTCGCACTGCTGTGCCACCATGTGAGTCAGCAGCGCGTAACTGGCGATGTTGAACGGCACACCCAAAAAAATGTCGGCGCTGCGCTGGTACAACTGGCAGCTTAATCTGCCTTTACCGCCGGGCTCGGTGGCGGGTGCCACATAGAACTGGAAGAAGGCATGGCACGGCATCAGTGCCATCTTGTCCAGGTC
>CAZMXB010000080.1:0-19352 GCA_964569855.1 uncultured Rhodoferax sp. | reverse complement strand
TGGTCAGGATCGGGATCATCGCGTTGCGCAGCACATGCTTGAACAGGATGCTGCGCTCGTCCAGCCCTTTGGCACGCGCAGTCCGTACATAGTCCTGCCCGATTTCGTCAAGAAAGAAGCTGCGATACAGCCGCGTCTGGGGCGCCAGGCTGACCAGCACCGCCAGAAAAACCGGCAGTGGCGCATAGACGGCCAGGTTGGTCCAGGTGTTGGCGGTCCATCCCTGGATCGGGAACCAGCCCAGAATGAAACCAAACAGGTACTGGCCGACGATGATGTACACCAGAAAGCTGATGGACAAGGCCACGGTGCTGATGATCATGATGGCCCGGTCGGTCAGGCTGCCGCGCACATAGGCCACGGCCAGGCCGGCACCTATGGCCAAAACCACTTCCAGCAGCAGGATCGGAATCATGATGGTCAGCGTGGCAGGCAGACGCGTCGCAAAAATGTCGGAGATGGCCTCGTTGGTCGTCCAGCTCTTGCCCCAGTTGAAGGTAAAGACCTGCTGCACGAAGACCCAGAGCTGCTCAAGCACCGATTTGTCAAGACCCAGTTGTGCCCGCAGCGATGCCAGGCGTTCGGGCGATGCCTTCATGCCAGCCATGATTTCGACCGGATCACCGCCAAACAGTTTGAACAGGAAGAAGATCAGCAAAATCACCCCCAAGAGGGTGGGGAGCATTTGCCAGATGCGCCGCAAAATGTAGGAAAGCATATTTCGTTCGTTAGAGGGGAGGGAATTCCCTTGGGTCTTGGGTTTACTGTCCGGGGCGATTATGCTTGCACCCGTTTGCACAGGCATTGGTGTTTATTACTATGAAAAAACCGTTTTCGCATTTATTGTGTTGCGTGGGTCTCGCCTTGGCGGGTATGGGCAGTCTTCAAGCACAAACCGTTCCCGCTGAAAAAGTGTTGCGCTACGCGTTTGAAATTGCCGAAACCGGCTTCGACCCGGCGCAGATTTCCGACTACTACTCGCGCACCGCGACCGAAAACATGTTCGACGCGTTGTACCGCTACGACTACCTTGCGCGCCCGGCGAAGGTGGTGCCCAATGTGGCGGACGGAATGCCGGTCATCACGGATGACTTCAAAACCTTCACGATCAAGGTCAAACCGGGCATCTTTTTTTCCGACGACCCAGCCTTTGAAGGCAAAAAGCGCGAGCTAACTGCGCAAGATTTTGTCTTCACCTTCAAACGCATTTTTGACCCCAAGACCAAAAGCCAGAGTTATTCTGACCTCGAAGACGTCAAGCTGCTGGGCATGGACGCCCTGCGTCGTGAGGCCGAAAAGCCGGGCGCAAGCTTCAAATACGACACTGAGGTGGAGGGTCTGCGTGCCCTGGACCGCTACACCATCCAGTTCAGGTTGGCAGAATCCAAGCCGCGCTTCATTTACCTGCTGACGGAGTCCAGCATCCTCGGCGCCGTAGCACGCGAAGTGGTTGAAAAGTATGGCGACAAGATCATGGAGCACCCGGTCGGCACAGGGCCATTCAAACTGGACCAATGGACACGTTCATCCAAGATCACGTTTGTGAAGAACCCCAATTTCCGCGAAGAATATTACGAAGCGGAGCCACCCGCCAATGACGCCCTCTCACAGGAAATTTACCGCCAGATGAAGGGCAAGCGCATTCCGATTGTGGACAAGGTGGAGATTTCCATCATCGACGAAGTGCAGCCGCGCTGGCTCTCGTTCCTGGGCAACGACCATGACTTCCTGATGTACCTGCCCGCGCAGTTTGCCAACCAGGTGATCCCCAACAACCAGTTGGCACCGCATCTGGCCAAGAAGGGCATACGCATCGAACGGTATGCCGCGCCCGAACTGACGTTCTCGTACTTCAACATGGAGAACCCGACGGTGGGGGGCAACTCGGCCGACAAGGTGGCACTGCGCCGCGCCATCGCCTTGGCCTACAACACCGAAGAAGAAATTCGCCTGCCCCGGCGCAACCAGGCCATATCTGCCCAAGGTGTCATTCCGCCCAATACCTGGGGCTACGATCCGAAGTTCAAGTCCGAAATGAGCGACTACAACCCCTCGCGCGCCAAGGCCCTTTTGGACATGTATGGCTACGTGGACAAGGACGGTGACGGCTGGCGCGATATGCCCGACGGCAAGCCGCTGGTGCTTGAGTACGCAACGTCACCCTCCGCAGCGGATCGCGAACTGAATGAAGTATGGAAAAAGAGCATGACTGCTGCGGGTATCAAGATCGTGTTCAAAACCGCCAAATGGCCCGAGAACCTGAAGGCGGCCCGTGCCGGAAAAGTCATGATGTGGGGCCTCGGCAATTCCGCCTCCTCGCCCGACGGCGGCAGTTTTCTGGACTTTGGCTACGGTCCGCAAAAATTCGAAGGCAATCTGGCGGCTTTCCAGAACGAAGCCTACGACAGACTTTACCGTGAGCAGGTCGTCATGCCCGATGGTCCCGAGCGGCTGGCCATCATGAAAAAAATGGTCAAGATTCTGGTGGCGTATATGCCCTACAAGTTCAACACCCACCGCATCCGCACCGACGTGGTTCAGCCGTGGTTGCTGGGTTACCGCCGCCACCCGACCTCTCGCGCATTCTGGCGTTATATAGACATTGACACGGCCAAACTGCCCAAGCCGTAATCGCCTACAAGGACTGCAAATGCTATGCAAATGCTAGCTTTACCGACAGCATTTTCGAGGGCCGACGGGGTATTTGAACCATATTTCTGCCGGTGCCGGAGACGCGGCCCTTGCGCGACCTCCTACAATCTCGCACTTTCCTCGCCTGCTTACCTGCAACCCGGGCTGCGCTACGGCTGTTCGCACAACGAACCACGCTCGCTCCCAAAAGATTAGGAACACCATGCTATCGCGCATTACCTTGACGGCTATCGCAGCCACGGCCCTGGCGTTGGGTAACGCCACCTGGGCAGCCGAAGTACCGGCTGGGACCCAACTTCACCCTACACAAACGATGGTGCGCTCCAATGGCTCGGAGCCCGAAAGCATGGACCCGGCCGTTGCCGAAACCGTGCCGGCCAACCAGATCATGCGCGACCTGTTTGAGGGTCTGACGGCGACCGACACCACCGGTAAAACCGTGCCGGGTGTCGCTGAAAGCTGGAAGCAGACCAACCCTACAACCTGGGTCTTCAAGCTGAGAACCAATGCCAAATTCTCCAATGGTGACCCCGTCACCGCTGAAGATTTCGTCTACGGCATTCGCCGCTTTGTGGACCCCAAGACCGCGTCGCCCTATGCCGCCACCTTTGGCGTGTTCTTGCTGAACGGGCTGGAAGTTGCGCAGGGCAAGAAACCGCCCAGCGAAGTGGGCGTAAAGGCGCTGGACAAGTTCACGCTGGAAATCAGGACCCAGGACCCGACGCCCTTCATGGCGGAGTTGGTCGCCAACACCCAACTGGGCCCGGTGCACAAGGCCACGGTCGAGAAGTGGGGCAAGGACTGGGTCAAGCCCGGCAACATGGTGGGCAACGGTGCCTATGTGCTGACCGAGTGGAAGGTCAACAACCGCATCGTGGTGGAGAAGAACCCGCAGTATTGGGACGCGGCCAAGGTGCTGCTGACCAAGGTGACGTATTTGCCGATTGAAGACCAGCCGACCGACATCAAGATGTGGGAGTCTGGCGAGACCGATTATGTCTACCAGATGCCCCCCGGCGTGTTTGACAAATACAAGGCGCAATATCCCAAGGAACTGCGCAACCAGGCCATCATCGGTGTGCGTTATTACGACTACCAGACCAAGGACCCGGCGTTCAAGGACGTGCGCGTGCGCAAGGCGCTGTCCATGGTGATTGACCGCGAAATCCTGTCCAAGCGCGTCACCGCAGACGGCCAGCCACCCGCCTACAGCCTGATCGTGGCGGGTGTGGTGGGTGCGGACCCCACGCCCTACGAATGGGCCACCTGGCCCATGGACAAACGTGTGGCCGAGGCAAAGAAGTTGTTGGAGCAAGCCGGTGTGAAGCCCGGCACCAAGTACAGCTTCGCATACAACACCAGCGATTACCACAAGAAGATGGCCGTGTTTGTGGCCTCGGAATGGAAGACCAAGCTGGGCATCATCATGGAAACCGAGACCATGGAGTTCAAGGTGCTGGCCAAGAAGCGCCACGATGGCGCGTTCCAGATCGCCCGCAATGGCTGGTTGGCCGACTACAACGATGCCACCACCTTCCTGGCCCTGGTGCGGTGTGACTCCGACCAGAACACCAACTTCCATTGCAACCGCGAAGCCGAAGCCCTGATTCAAAAAGGCAACCAGTTGACGGACGCGGCCAAGCGCAAGACCTTGTTGACCCAGGCATCCAAGATGATCCTGGATGACTACCCCATCATCCCCCTGGTGCAGTACTCGCTGCCGCGCCTGATCAAGTCGTATGTGGGTGGCTATTCCGAGCTGAACCCGCAGGACCACTACCGCAGTAAAGACTTCTACATCATCAAGCACTAAAGGGCTTCAGCGATGTGGTCTTACACCCTGCGCCGCGTGCTGTCGGCGATTCCGACGGTGCTGGTCGTCATCACGGTTTGCTACCTGTTGCTGCATGCCACACCGGGCGGCCCGTTCGACAGCGAGCGCAAGGTGTCGGCGGCTGTGCTGGCCAATCTGGAGGCCAAATACCATCTGGACCTGCCGCTGTGGCAGCAGTACCTCTACTACCTCAAAGGCTTGGCCCAGGGTGACTTGGGCGCGTCCTTCCGTTATGCGGATTGGTCGGTAAACGACCTGGTTGCCAGTGCTTTGCCCGTGTCGCTGAGCATTGGTGGCATCGCCATGCTGCTCTCGGTGGTGATTGGCGTGAGCCTGGGCATTTTCGCCGCGCTCAAACAAAACAGCATGGTGGACCACTTTGTCATGCTGTTGGGCAATGTGGGTAGCGCCGTTCCCAGCTTTGTATTGGGCCCGGTCATGATCATCATCTTTGCGATCGTGCTGAAGTGGCTGCCTGCCGGTGGCTGGCACGATTTTGAACTCCGGTTCATGGTCCTGCCGATTGCCTTGCTGACCATCATCAATGTGTCCACGATAGGGCGGGTCATGCGTGGCAGCCTGATCGAGGTCATGCACAGCAACTTCATCCGCACCGCGCGTGCCAAGGGCTTGCCAACCCGTGTGGTGGTGATGCGCCATGCGCTCAAGCCGGCGCTGTTGCCGGTAGTCTCGGTGCTGGGCCCGCTTGCCATTTCCTCGATTACGGCGGCACTGGTGACGGAGACCGTGTTTTCCTTGCCCGGCCTGGGCAAGCTGATCGTCAACGGGGCGGGCAACCGCGACTACACGCTGGTCCTGGGACTGGTGGTGCTGATTACGGTGCTGACCGTTGCCTTGAATCTGCTGGTCGACCTGGCATATGCCTGGCTGGACCCCAAGATCCGGTACTAAAGTGGAAAAAGTGGCTCTAGCCCTCGTCAATACTGCGCAAGCAGCTACAAAATGAATAGCGTACTGGATCAACTTCCCCAGCTGGTAAGCCCACCGCGCAGCCTTTGGTCCGACGCGCGCCGCCGTTTTTTGCGAAACAAGGCGGCGCTGATCAGTCTGGCTTTGCTGACGCTGATTTGTCTGGCCTGTGTGATCGGACCCTGGGTCTTGCCGCATGCCTTTGACAGCGCCGATTGGGAATCCATGAGCGCCGCGCCGAGCTTCGCCAATTCCCACTTCTGGGGGACGGACGATGCGGGGCGTGACCTGCTGGTGCGCTGCCTGGTGGGCGGTCGCGTTTCACTGACCGTCGGGCTGCTGGCCACACTTTCTTCCGTGACATTGGGAATTGTGTGGGGCGCGACGGCCGGTTTTGTCGGTGGCAAGGTTGATGCGTTCATGATGCGCATCGTCGACATGATGTATGCCATTCCCTACCTGCTGATCGCCATTTTGCTGGTGACGATTTTGGGACGTGAGTTTTACCTGGTAGTCATCACGATCACGGTATTTTCCTGGATGGATATGGCGCGGGTGGTGCGTGGGCAAACGCTGTCGCTGCGTTCACGGGAATATGTGGAAGCGGCCCGTGCCATCGGCGTGTCGACACCGCGCATCATCTTCAGCCATATCGTGCCCAACCTGCTGGGCGTGGTGGTGATTTACACCACCGTGACAGTGCCCGGCGTCATCCTGACCGAGTCGGTGCTGTCCTTTTTGGGCTTGGGCATTCAGGAGCCCATGACCAGTTGGGGCGTGTTGATACAGGATGGCGCCAAGACTATGGAAGCCACACCCTGGATTCTGCTGTTTCCGGCGGCCCTGCTGTCCGCCACCCTGTACTGCTTCAATTTCATTGGCGACGGTTTGCGTGATGCGCTGGACCCCAAGGAACGGTAACCACATCATGCATTTATTGGAAGTCAAACAACTCGGGGTGCAGTTTCAGACCCCCGACGGTGTGGTCAGCGCCGTCAACGGTATCAACTTCACACTGGACCGGGGCGAGACCCTGGGTATTGTGGGTGAGAGCGGTTCGGGAAAAAGCCAGTCGATGCTGGCCATGATGGGCTTGCTGGCCATTAACGGCAATGCCACCGGCCAGGTGCTGTACCAGGGGCAGGACCTGATCAGCATGCCGACGGCGGACCTGAATCGCATCCGCGGCAACCGCGGGGCCATGATTGTTCAGGACCCTATGACGTCGCTCAACCCCTATCTGACGGTTGAGCGGCAGATGACAGAGGTGCTGGAGTTCCACAAGGGAATGAGCCGCAAGGATGCGCGCGTGAAGGCGATCCAAGCGCTGGACGCGGTGAAAATGCCCGAGGCGGCACGGCGCCTGATGATGTATCCGCACGAATTTTCTGGTGGCATGCGCCAGCGGGTCATGATTGCGATGTCGCTGCTGTGCGAGCCCGATGTGCTGATAGCCGACGAGCCCACCACCGCGCTGGACGTAACAGTGCAGGCGCAGATTCTGATTCTGATGCGCGAACTGCAGCGTGATTTTGGAACCGCCATCGTGATGATCACCCATGACCTGGGTGTGGTCGCCGGGCTGTGTGATGAGGTGATGGTGCTGTACGGCGGCCAGGTCATGGAGCAGGCCAGCGCCGAAGCCATTTTCTACAAGCCTTCACATCCGTATACCGCTGGTTTGCTGGCCGCTGTGCCACGGCTTGAAGGCGGCGACGCGCCGATGCTGGCCATTCCGGGCGCCCCACCCAATATGGCCAGGTTGCCGGTGGGCTGCCCGTTTACCGAGCGCTGTGCCATGGAGCTGCCGCAATGCGGCACGGTTCGCCCCGCACTCGCACCGGCGGCCCACGACGAACACGTGCTTCGCGCCTGCCACCTGACTATCGAGGCCGTGACGCAAAACCTGCAACGCCTGAAGGCCGAACAAGGAGCCACCGCATGAGCGCCGCGCCCGGCCGTCCTCAAACAAGCTCGCACCGAAGTGCGCAGCAGGAAGGGTCTCTCGCGAGTGCCGCTATTGCCAGTTCCGGCCCGGTCTTGTTGTCGGTGAGGGACTTGCGGGTCCACTTCCCGATTCGGGGCGAGAGCCCATGGCCATGGACGCCCACCCGCACGCTCAAGGCAGTGGACGGCGTATCGTTTGACTTGCACGCCGGCGAGACGCTGGGCATCGTCGGTGAGTCGGGTTGTGGCAAGTCCACTTTGGCCCGGGCGCTGCTCAATCTGGTGCCCATCACCGATGGAAGCATCCAGTGGCATGGTGACGAGATGCGTGGCGCCAGCCCTGCCGCCTGGCAGAGCAAACGCAAAGCCGTGCAAATGATTTTTCAGGATCCGCTGGCTTCGCTGGACCCGCGCATGACAGTGGCGCAGATTATTGGCGAGCCGCTGCGCACCCATTGCCCTGAATTGAGCGCTGCACAGTACAACGAACGTGTGCTGGCCATGATGTTGCGCGTGGGCCTGACCGCGCAACAAATCAACCGTTACCCGCACGAATTCTCGGGCGGTCAGTGTCAGCGCATTGGCATTGCCAGGGCCTTGATTCTGAAACCGCAGGTGGTGATCTGCGACGAGCCGGTCTCCGCGCTGGACGTGTCCATTCAGGCGCAAATCATCAACCTGTTGAAAGAGTTGCAGGCCGAAATGGGCCTGGCGCTGGTGTTTATTGCCCACGATCTTGCCGTGGTCAAACACATCAGCCAGCGGGTCATGGTGATGTACCTGGGACGCGCCATGGAGTTGGCCGGAAAACATGCGCTGTACGACACGCCGCGCCACCCCTATACGCAGGCGCTCTTGTCGGCTATTCCAGTGCCCGACCCGCGGCTGGAGCGCGGCAAGACATTGCAGCTGTTGCAGGGCGATTTGCCATCGCCCATGAACCCGCCGTCGGGCTGTGTATTCCGTACGCGCTGCCCCAAAGCCGTTGCCCAGTGCGGTCAGGCCATACCACCACTGCGTTCGGTTACGCCTGAATCCCAAAGCGCCTGCATATTCAACTGACACCGGTTGGTTCGAGGCATCCGCATCTGGTGCGCAAGCTGGTGCAGGTTGATGTGCCCCGCTGCGATTCATGCACGCAATTGGTCACCGATGCCAGCTTGTTTCACCGGCGTGTTCGCCATTGCGAAAACGCTGTAAACAGTTTCAAACTTGACCCATTGCCCACGATGTTGACGCCCTGACGCGCTATTTATTTTTTTCCGTTGTACTTATGTGACAGTAAGCTTACTTTTACCGAAATTCCTTATTTACAAAAGGGGGGCGCTCTTTCTAACATCGTTCCACGGAAGTTATTTTGTCCATCGGTGCGATTCTTGCCGAGTTTTGCCTTTGGACCAAACGACTGATGAAACTGTAAGTTGGCCTGCACCATTTCGGGGAAGCGGCTCTACCGAGTCGTGGAGCCCGGAAGTGTGTGAGCCGTCAAACCATTGACAGGGAGGAATGAGACTCCCGAAACTTTTTGGAGATACCTTATATGGGTCGAAAGACAAGCTTTAAGCGAACCGTGTTCGCGCATGCAGTATTGCTGGCAATCGCAGCAACTGTGTCTACTGGCGCGATGGCGCAGTCGAATGCCACGGGTAGCGTCTCTGGCACCGTTGATGCAGTGCCAGGCGTTTCAGTGATCTTGACCAACAAGGATACGGGCGCTCGCCGCGTCTTGACTCCCGATGCTGCCGGCAGGTTCAGCGCCACCTCTGTGGTAACTGGTACGTACAAGGCCGAGGCCGTTGTAGACGGCAAAGTGATCAAGAGCAGCGACAACGTAGAAATTCGCGTGGGTCAAGGTACCGACGTTACGTTGGGCACCGCTCTCTCCACCGTGACCGTCGTTGGAAGCGCCAAGAAGATCGAAATGGCCTCCATGGGCTCCACGACTGTTTTCACAGCCAATGACCTGGCTAAAGTGCCGGTCGCCAACAATGTGGGTGCTGTGATTCAGCTGGCCCCGAACACAACACGCGGTGATTCACGCTTTGGTGGCGGCAACGCTCCCAGCTTTGGTGGTTCAAGCTCCTCTGAGAACGCCTACTACATCAATGGTTTCCCTGTTACGACTTTGCTGACCCAAGTCGGTTTTGCCCAATTGCCATTCAATGCAATTTCGCAAGCCCAGGTGTTGACCGGTGGATACGGTGCTGAGTTTGGCCGTTCAACCGGCGGTGTGGTCAATATCGTGACCAAGAGCGGTGGCAATGAATGGGTTGCCGGTGCTTCGTACTCAATCACTCCGGACAGTTTGCGCGCCAAGCAAAAGAACATCTATTACGAAAACAATGGCACGGCCCTCGACGGCAAGCTGCGCTTCTATAACGAAGAGAACACGCAGACCGATCAGCTGTTGTCCGGTTACATTGGCGGCCCGCTGATTCAGGACAAGCTGTTCTTCTTCTTCTCTGGTGAGTCGGCACGCAACACGTACAGCAACAACCGCACAGCCAATACGTCTGCGGCTGGCAGCGTATCGACCAGTTCTTGGCAAGAGCGTACCGTCAACACACCACGTTACCTGTTGAAGTTGGACTGGAATGTGTCTGATGCCCACCATCTGGAGTACACCCGTATTTCCGATAGAGTGCAGGACAGCCGCCAGTACTACGGCTTCAACTTTGGCACCTTGAAACGCACGGATGTTCAATCCGGTGGTGCTGACTACGTGAACTGGGGCCCAACACCTGTAGCTTCCCAGCAAGGCGCGGAAGTTGACATCCTGAAGTACACGGGTTACCTGACTGACGATATCACTGTGACCGGCGTATTGGGCCGCACCAAAACCCCGCACGAGTTGAGCCCGGTTGGCTACAACCCACTGTTGGCGCAAGTATCTGCTCCCACCGGGAATACCCCCGCCTCTCTGGGTGTGATTCCAATTGTTCAGGGTACTACCGGCACTTTGCTGGTGCCTGGTGCCTATGACACCAATAAGGGTGCGCGTTTGGACATTGAATGGAAGGCCACTCCCAAGCACACCCTGCGTGCCGGTATTGAGCAAAATACCATTGAATCTCTGGCTGGAGCAAAGACTGCCGGCGGCATTCAGTGGATCTATTTGAAGACCGATCCGCTGCTGAAACCCAACTTCCAGACCAATCCCACGAGCAGTGTTGCCGGCAATCCTTTTGCGCAGCAGGGCTACTATGTGCAGGGTGTCGTGAGCGCTACGCAATCCACACCAACGGTTGATCAGCAAGCTCAGTACATCGAAGACCGCTGGCAGATTAGCGACCGCGTTTTGCTGTCGCTGGGTTTGCGTAACGAAGGCTTCAACAACAAGAACGGCGACGGCAAGTCCTACATCGATCTGCCAACACAATTGGCTCCACGTTTTGGTGCAACCTGGGACGCCCTGGGTGATGCGTCTCTGAAAGTGTTTGCCAACGTGGGACGTTACCACGTGCCGTTGCCCACCAACGTGGCCGTGCGCGGTGCTGGTTCATCATTGAATGCCCAGACGGACTATGTCTATACCGGTATTGATGCCAATGGCGCCCCCACCGGTCTGACAGCGATCAGCCCGTTCTACTCCAACAACAACGAACTCGGACAAGCCAAAGATCCGCGTGAAGTTGCTGCCAAGGACATGAAGGGCAATTTCCAGGATGAATTGGCATTCGGTTTTGAACAGGCGATTTCCAAGAGCTTGAATATCGGCGCCAAATTCACTTACCGTACGCTGCGCACCGCGATTGACGACCATTGCGATGACCGTCCTTTCTATGCATGGGCCGATCGTAACAAGATTGACGCAAGCCATTGGGCTTATAACTGCGCACTGTTCAATCCGGGTGAAGACAACACCTTCACGCTGGACCTGAACGGCGACGGCAAACTCGAAGAGATCAAACTGACTGCCAAGGATTTGGGCTTCCCTGCTGTGGACCGCAAGTACATGGCTGTGGACCTGTTTGCCGAGCATCCGTTTGATGGCACCTGGTACGGCAAGGCAACCTACACGTTTGCAAAGAACGAAGGCAATTTCGAAGGCCAGCTGCTGTCTGACATCGGCCAGGCTGACGTGTCCACTTCTCAGGCGTTTGACTTCCCTGAATTCAGTGTGAATTCACTGGGCCCATTGCCTAACCAACGCAAGCACCAACTGAAGTTGTTTGGTTTCTACCAACTGACTCCTGAATGGGGTGTTGGCGGCAACCTCTTGTGGGCATCCGGTCGTCCACGCAATTGCATTGGCAATGCACCGGTCCCAACAGGAAGCGATGCACCTTATGTTGAAGGTGGGCCAGTGTCTAACTACTCCGGTTATGGCTCTGCTTACTTTTTCTGCAATGGCGTCGCTTCACCGCGCGGTTCATTGGGCGAGTTGGACCCAGACATGAAGATGGATATGAACGTGGTCTACAAACCTAACTTTGCCAAGGGTTTCCAGTTCAAGGTGGATGTCTTCAATCTGTTCAACAACCAGTCTGTGGAAGCAATCGAAGAGCGTCGGCATGCACGTGGCGCAACCATTGTGAACACCACATACGGTCAGGTACAGAGCTACACCGCTCCGCGCTCGGTCAAGCTGACTGCGTCTTACGATTACAAGTTCTGATACTTGCGTAGGTAAAACCAACAAGCCCCCCGGACCTTGCGTCTGGGGGGTTTTTTTTTGCGTGCGAAGCTGAAACCCTTTTATTGGCCGCTACACATGCTCTCCAAAAGTCCTTCACGAAAAAGGCTTGGCAACTACCGCTTGGAGGGAAGTGGGCTAAGCCCTGTTAACACGCGGCGCAGTTCGCCTGCAGTCCACGATTCCCTTGGCGCCGTTTATACGGGCCAAAGCGTCCAATATACAGATCTGCAGACACCTGCTTTGGCGCTTTGTCGTCAACGCCACTCTCATGGGCGTCGTCAAGACCAGCAGGCCCGATTGGATGGGTGTCAGCCCGCACCCGGAATGCGGTGTCTGACATTCCGACGGCAGTTTGGTCTGCGTCGAGACTATGGCTCACGAAAAAAAAGCCACCCGGGTAATCCAAAGGTGGCTTTTCTAGTCTGCTTTGGCGCATGTCCCGCGCCACTGGGCCTTGCTACTCAATCTTGAACACAAACTCCTGCGTTGCAAGCACTTCAGTCGCGTCTGCGGTGCACTTGTACTGCATCATGGCCGCTTTTACTGCGGCATGGAATACCCGCGGACCAGAGAGGATAGTCACTTCCTTGACCATACCGTCTTTGACCAGTGCTTGCGCCTTGACAACCCCCTCAGACCCGTCCTGAATCGCCTTGCGAGGCATCTCTGGTGGCACTTGTGTTGGACAGGCGATGCGCAGGTCAGCCCGATTCGGAGCCGGCCTTGGCGGCGCGACGACAGTTGGCGGTGGCGGTGGTGCTATCACGACCGGCGTGGGCGGTGGCGCTGCCACGGAAACGATGGACGGTGCGTTCGAAACCGGCGGAGCCACGTCTGGAGGCGGCACAAACGGTGGTGGTGGCGCCTCAACCACTGCCGATTCTGGCGGCTTGATCTGCTTGGGTGGCGGTGGCGGAGGAGGTGGAATGATCACCTCCTGTATGACCACCGCTTCCAGTGGCTTCTTCAACATCACAAGGGCGTTCTTCGCGGTGCCTGAGACAATGCCCCAACCAATCAGCACATGCAGAACAATGACAATCGCGATGCCCTTGTAGCGTCGCGACGGATCTTTCGGTCGGTAGACCGGATAAAGGCTCATCGTATTGTTCATTGTACGAACTGCTCGCTTCCTATGACCGCCATCTTGGTGAGGCCTTTGCGCTTGGATGTGGACAACACGTTGGCAAACACAGCGTACTGCGAACCCTTGTTGGGTCGGATATGTACCTCTGGTTGGGGTGTCTGCTTTGCCACAGCGTCCATGCTGGCTTCCAACTCGGTTGAGGTTACAGCCACCCCCTGCCAGTAGACAATACTGTTTTCATCAATGTCTACCTGAACCTTTTCAGGCTTGATATTGTTGACAGGCGGTGTACCCACGGGCATGTCGAGGCTGACGGCGTGCAACTGGATGGGAATGGTGATGATCAACATCACCAAAAGCACCAACATCACATCAATCAGCGGAGTGGTGTTGATGTCCATCAGCACTTCAGGCTCGCCCGATCCGCCGGAACTTCCTACATTCATAGACATATTGGTATTCCTTAGATTGGTTGGGTGGCTTCAGCCACCCAACGCTGGCGGTTCGGTGATGAAAGCCACCTTGACGATACCGGCACGCTGGCAGGCGTACAGGATCTTTCCAACGCCTTCGTATCGGGAAGCCAGATCGCCGCGAATCTGAACTTCAGGTTGCGGTTTTACGCTCGAAACTTTCTTCAGTTTGTCGACCAACGCTTCCACATTGGACACCTTCTGGTCGTACCAGAAGACGTTGCCAGTGCTGTCAACCGAAATGATGATGTTCTCGGGCTTGGTTTCGCGTATCTCTACCCGTTCTTTGGGCAGAGTCACCGGGATAGACGTTGTTACGACCGGGATGGTGATCAGAAAAATGATCAGCATCACGAGCATCACGTCCACCAGCGGCGTCGTGTTAATTGCCGAGATGACGGCGTCATCTTCGCCGTCAGGGCTGCCAACATTCATGGACATAGAGCCATCCTTTTGCGTGAGTTAAACAACGCAATCAGCTCTTGGCAGCAGTCGAGGAGCCCAACAAAACAGCGTGCAAGTCACCACCAAAACCGCGAACGTCATCCATCACTGACTTGTTGCGCGAAATCAGCCAGTTGTAGGCCAAGACTGCAGGCACTGCAACGGCCAGGCCCAACGCCGTCATGATCAGAGCTTCGCCCACGGGACCGGCCACTTTGTCAATAGAGGCTTGGCCAGAAATTCCGATGGCCGTCAACGCATGGTAAATGCCCCAAACGGTTCCAAAAAGACCCACGAACGGGGAAATGGAACCAACCGTTGCCAGGAATGAAAGGCCACCCTGCAGTTCGCGATTCACACGGTCCACAGACCGCTGCACGCTCATGCTGATCCAATCGTTCAGCGGAATATGGCCCATCAGACCACTGTGTTTCTTGGTCGCCTCCAGACCGGCGGCGGCGATGAATTGATAAGGACTGTCTTTATGCAGTGCAGCCGCACCCTGTGCGACGGTTCCAGCGCCCCAGAACTTCTCGGCTGCCTCCCGCGCATAGGAACCTGCTTTGCGTTGTTCCAGCATTTTGACTGCCAGGATGTACCAGCTGCCCATACTCATGATGGCCAGAATGGCCAACACACCCTTGGCCACCGCGTCGGACGTGCTCCACAGTGCAGCGATGCCGTAGGGATTGTCAGTCGCGGCATCAGGCTTTTTGGCAGCAGCAGGGTCCGCTTTGACTTCTGCGGCTGCCGGAGCGGCGACCGGTGCGGGTGTTTGGGCCATGGCAGACGTGGTTACGCCGCCAACCGAAACAAACGCCAAACCAATGGACAGGGCCCAGGCGCGGACCAACACTTTGAACTTAGTATGCACAATTATTTCCTTTTAGAAAAACTAACAGCCGCCGTATGAATCCCGGGTCGGGATCCTTGGCGCAGCGTCCGTGAACCATGAAATTTAAAACCCACTATTGTAATTTGCCTAGATGCGCCTGTGTATTCATCGCGCAGAACTCGACCTAGCGTTTTCGATATCAGGGTTTCCACCTGATTACCACCAAACTCCTTCAGCAATTCCCATGCCTGAATCCCTTTCCCGGACCTTCCATAGAATCGAAGACCCCAAGATCAAGCCATGGACAGTGATGATGGAACCCTCCTCCCGGGACAAACAGTCCACAAACCCCCTACTGCAAATCTGGCGTGAGCCCTATGGACTACCACCCTTCAGCTCGGTCGTACCAGCGCATTTCAAACCGGCTTTCGATCTGGCCATGGCATCGCACATGGCAGAGTTACAGTCGATCGCCACGCAATCTGCACCACCCAACTTTGACAACACGGTAGCAGAATTGGATCGTAGCGGTCGCGACCTGGAACGAATTACCCTGTTGTTTCACAACCTGACCGCCAGTGAAACCTCTGAACCGCTGCGTTCTGTACAAACGGAAATGGCGCCGCTTTTGGCCGCCCATGACAACGCCGTCTTTATGCATGCCGGACTGTTCGGGCGTATAGATGCCTTGTACCGGGAGCGGGAACACCTGGCGTTGGACGCCGAGCAACGCCGCCTTCTCGAACGCATCCATCTGGACTTCGTCAGGGCCGGCGCCCGGCTGACCGGCCAGGAACGGCTGCGGTATGGGGCAGTCATGTCCGAGTTGGCTTCCTTGACGACGCAGTTTTCGCAAAATGTTCTGGCCGAGGAGGCTGCGTTTACCCTGCACCTGCGCGACGAAAGCGACCTGGCAGGGCTTCCGGATTTCGTGCGTGAAGCAGCGCGCGTGGCTGCTGAACAAAGAGGCTTGGGCGCGAACGCCTTTGTGATCACACTGTCGCCGTCATTGGCAGAGCCATTTTTGACTTTCTCGGACCGGCGTGATCTTCGGGAGAGCGTCTGGCGGGCTCGAAAGTCGAGGGGCGCAAACGGTGGCGCCCACGACAATCGGGCCGTTGCCGCAAAAATCATGGCCCTGCGTCAGGAGCAGGCGGCACTTCATGGGTACACGCGTTACGCCGACTATGAGTTGGTGGACCGTATGGCCACAAATACACCGGCGGTGTTTGACCTGCTGTACCAAGCTTGGGTTCCAGCCAAGCAGCAGGCGGAAAGGGATCGCGTGGCCCTGGTCGAGATGGCGCGCACGTTGGGGCAACCGGTGCCAATTGCCGCCTGGGACTGGCGTTACCTGGCACAGAAAGTCCGTGCACAACGGTTTGATCTGGACGACGCAGAGCTCAAGCCCTATTTTTCTCTGGATGCCATGGTGGCGGCGATGTTCGACTGCGCGCACCGCCTGTTTGGCCTTCACTTTGTGGAACTACAGGGCATTGCACTGCACCACCCCGACGCGCGCCTGTGGGAGGTGCGCAGGGCAGACGACAGCCTGGTGGGTATCTTCATCGGTGACAATTTTGCCCGCACGTCCAAACGCAGTGGCGCCTGGATGAGCGTGTTTCGCAGTCAGTCGGGCCACGCGGGTGGCACTTTGCCAATCGTCATCAACAACAACAATTTCGCCAAAGCCAAGCCTTGTTTGCTGAGTTTCGACGACGTCCGAACGCTGTTTCATGAATTTGGCCATGGCCTGCACGGGCTTCTGTCGCAGGTCAGGTATGAGCGTTTGGCGGGGACCCAGGTGCTGCGAGACTTTGTCGAGCTTCCATCACAATTGTTTGAGAATTGGGCCATGGAGCCGCAGGTTTTGCAACGACATGCGCGCCACTATGCATCGGGCGATCCCATGCCGGCGGAATTGCTGGAGAAGCTCAAGCGATCGCGCCAGTTTGACCAGGCATGGGCCACCGTTCAATACACAGGGCCGGCACTGCTGGACATGGCATTGCATTCACTCCCCAACGGAACCCCGGTCGATATCGACACATTTGAGGCGGAACAATCTGTAAAACTTGGTATACCCACAGATATCGGTCAGCGCCATTACCTTTCACACTTTCAGCATTTGTTTTCCGGAGCGAGTTACGCTGCGGGCTATTACGTCTACTTGTGGGCCGAAGTTTTGGAAGCCGATGGCTTTGAAGCGTTCACCGGGACCGGCGACCCCTTTGACCAAGCCACAGCCGAGCGGCTGTTGCGGACCATTTATAGTTCGGGCAACACCCAAAACCCGGCGGACGCTTATCGCGCGTTCCGCGGGCGCGATCCACGTATCGAGCCGATGTTGCGCAAACGCGGCCTGATCGAGACAACCGCCGCCTAGATTTGGGTAACACCCACCGTGAGAACACATCCAATGTCCATCTGGAAGACACCCGTCACCGTCGAATTGCTGACCGCCATGAGCGCCAATACGGCGACATCCCACCTCGGAATCGAATTCCTGGAGGTTGGCGATGACTTCATCACCGCGCGGGTTCCGGTAGACGAACGCACCCGCCAGCCCTACGGCCTGCTGCACGGTGGCGTCAGCGTGGTGCTGGCCGAGACACTGGGCTCCTGTGGTGCGGCCTGCGCCAGCCCCGCGGGAAGCAAGGCAGTGGGGCTGGATATCAATGCGAACCACCTGCGCGGCGTCACCGCCGGCTGGGTGACCGGCATCGCGCGACCGCTTCATATTGGCCGCACGACCCAGGTCTGGCAAATCGAGTTGCGCAACGAAGACGGCGAACTGACCTGCATTTCACGCATTACCATGGCCATCCTGACCAAGGGCTGATGGATGCACGGGCCGGCACTGCACTTGCATTTTCAAAATGCGCTTTTTTTGCAACAATGGCCGTTTCAAAGGGGATCTTCATGAAATTGTCCAACTCTTTGGCGGCGCTTCTGGTTACGGCGAGCATGGCAAGCGCCCATGCGCAGACCATCAAACCGGGGCTATGGGAATTTGCAACACAAATGCGGGGTGGCTCCGGCCAAATGGCCGATGCCATGGCCGAAGCCCAGAAGCAGATGGAAAACATGCCCCCGGAGCAGCGCAAGATGATCCAGGACATGATGGCCAAACAAGGCGTTCAAATGGGCACGGGTGCTGGCGGCGGTGTGACCGTCAAGGTGTGTATGACGCAAGAGATGGTGGATCGCAATGAAGTCTCCAGCCACCAGGGCGATTGCACGCACACCAATAGTCCGCGTGTGGGCAACACCATGAAATTTGCCTTCGTGTGCACCAAACCACCCAGCAGCGGCGAAGGGTTGGTCACCTTCACCAGCCCTGAGGCCTACAGCATGAAGATGTCTGCCACCACAACCATCAATGGCCGTCCGGAGAAAATGGACATGCAAAACAGCGGGCGTTGGTTGGGCGCAGATTGCGGCAGCGTCAAACCCTTGGTGATGCCAAAGAAATAGCGCACCGGGTTCGCTAACCTCTATCTCCAAAAATCGCGCTGCCGACCCGCACCAAAGTGGAGCCACTGGTGATGGCCGCTTCGAGGTCATTGCTCATGCCCATGGACAAGGTGTCCAGCCCCATTCCAGCCGCATTCATTTGATCAAATAGGGCTCTAGCCCTCGTAAATATTGCGCAGGCAGCTACAAAATCAGGAGCGGGTTCGGGAATGCACATGATGCCCCGCACTTGCAGACGGGGCAGTTCGGAGACGGCGCGGGCCAGTCCCAGCGCATCCTCTGGCGCGACACCCGACTTGGTCGGCCCACCATCCATATTGACCTGAATACACACCTGCAGCGGCGTCAGATGGGGCTGGCGCTGCTCACTCAGACGTTGGGCAATTTTGAGCCGGTCAATGGTCTGCACCCAGTCAAAGTGTTCCGCCACGAGGCGTGTCTTGTTGCTCTGGATCGGGCCGATGCAGTGCCACTCCAGCGGCAGGTGGGCAAGCGCAGTGATTTTTTCCACTGCTTCCTGGATGTAGTTTTCGCCAAAGGCGGTCTGCCCGGCAGCGTGGGCCTGGGCGACCGCATCAACGCCAAAGGTTTTTGAAACTGCCAGCAGGGCGACGGAATCGGGGGACCGACCCGCTTTGCCACAAGCCTGGGTTATCCGGTCGTGAATCCTTTGCAGATTGTCGGCAATCATGGTCATAATCTCCCAAGCGTAACAA
Source organism: uncultured Rhodoferax sp. (assembly GCA_964569855.1). Lineage (GTDB taxonomy): Bacteria > Pseudomonadota > Gammaproteobacteria > Burkholderiales > Burkholderiaceae_C > Allorhodoferax. Next base: position 318 of record CAZMXB010000080.1, on the reverse strand, counting down.
ACATCGACTCTAGCCAAAGAGGATTCCGTGGACATTACCCAATTGCTGGCCTTCAGCGTCAAAAACAAGGCATCCGATCTGCACCTGTCAGCCGGCTTGCCGCCGATGATCCGGGTCCATGGCGATGTGCGCCGCATCAATGTGGAGGCACTGGACCACAAGCAGGTGCACGGCATGGTGTACGACATCATGAACGACGGACAGCGCAAGCACTTTGAAGAGTTTCTGGAAATTGACTTCTCGTTCGAAATCGATGGCCTGGCGCGCTTTCGGGTCAACGCCTTCAACCACAACCGCGGTGCCGGGGCGGTGTTCCGG
>CAZMXB010000079.1:13745-19520 GCA_964569855.1 uncultured Rhodoferax sp. | reverse complement strand
GGTGCCCAAGGCCATCGCCTACCGGCTGCTGGAGCCGGCGCTGGGCCTGGCCGAGCCGGTGCGGCTGATCTGCCACGAGGGCGCCTTCCGCGACCTGCTGGCGCAGATCTCGGTGCAGCGGCTGGACCTGGTGATCGCCGACGAGCCGATGGCCCGCCAGCTCAGCGTCAAGGCCTTCAGCCATGCCCTGGGCACCACGGCGATGAGCTTCTTTGCCACGGCCGCGCTCAAGCGCTCGCTGGAGGATTCCACGCGGTTGCAGAACGATGTGTTGTCCTTCACGGCGCGTCGGGCTGTCACCCTGCTTCTGAACCTGCGCTCGCCCGACAGCAAAACCCAGATGGCCTTGGGCTTGCTGCGCAACTGGGACTTTGTTGAGCGCGGCGACTCGGCGGCCGCAGCCCTGTTTGAGGTGTGGTGGTCGCGTTATCTGGGTTACGTGTACAAGGAAGTGGTGCTCAGCAAAACCGCAGCGGCCACCATGGGCCCACCAGACCCGAGCGCATTGTTCAGCGGCCTGGAGAAACCCCACACCGTGTTTGGCAGCGATGCCCAGGCCAAACGCGATTGGGTGTTATTGACCAGCCTGAACCTGGCCTGGGTCTACACCGAGAAGCTGCTGGGCAGCAACCCGGCGCAGTGGCAGTGGGGCCAATTGCACCACGCATTGATCACCCATCCGTTTTCTGCGGCCGTGGATGGAGCGACCCGGGCCAAGCTCAATGTCGGACCGTTTCCCAAGCAGGGCGGGGGAAGCACACCCAATATGTCGAGCTACGACCCGCGTGATTTCCGCCAAGTGGCTGGCCCGTCGTTTCGGATCGTGGTCGACGTGGGCAACTGGGACAACTCACGTGCCGTCAACACACCGGGCCAATCCGGAGACCCGGACAGCCCGCACTACCGCGACCTGACCGACCTGTGGCTCAAGGGCGAATATTTTCCCTTGCTGTATTCGCGTCAAAGGGTCGAGGCGGAGACGGTTCGCCGCATTGTTCTGCAACCTAAATAACTCCCGACCAGAATTCGCTGCCGGGCCGCCCCAAGGCGAATTGCGCCCCCACGGCGCGGCAGCGACCGGCGGAGCGTGAGGGCCATTTCTAGCGACGCATTGGGGGCGAATCCCGGTAGGTAAAGGCGCGCCACACCCACTCCAGCGGTCCAAAGCGGTAACGCGCCAGCCACCAGTGGCTAAAGGCGACCTGCACAGTGAAGACTACCGCTACAAACACCACCTGCCAGGCGCGTGCCAGGCCCCAATAACCCAGCCCATACCCGAAGAAGACCAGGGAGCAGATGAGCGACTGTGTCAGGTAGGTGGTCAGCGCCATGCGCCCCGCCGGGGCGAGCACACGGATTTTGGAAAACACGGTGTTGCTGTGCAGCATGACCACCACCAGCCCAACATAACCCAGGCAGGCCGGCAGGTTGCCCAACATCGCAAGTCCGCGTGCCAGTTGAAAGCCGTCGTAGTCGTCCCCCGCTATGTGGGACACCGCAATCATGCTGCCGGCCAACCCCATGCCGATGCCGATGGGCAAACCATAAAGCGCCAGTTTGCGAAACAGCGGCAGATGGGCGGCCGTGTTGTCCATGATGCCCGAGCGCACAAACCAGCTGCCCAACAGGAACATCGCCACCAGCACGGTGCCAAAACCGGCGTCCTCCAGCACTTTGCCAGGGAATTTGCGGGCCCGTATCTCGACGGCTTCCAGGTAGGTTCCGCTGGAAAGGACGCGGATTTCATGCTGAATCTCGGCTTCGCGTTCGGCCATGCGTTTGGCCCGATCAGCCTTCCTTTTTGCCGCTTTTTCCGCATCGGTCATTTCAGGTTTCTTGTCTGCCTTGGCGTCTGCGCTTTTGGCAGCGGCGGTGGACTCGGGCGCTGCGGGCGCCATGCCCTGCGGTACGCTGACCGGAGCGCTGCGGTCAGCGGCTGGTTTGGTGATATCGCTGGCGGCGGCAAGGTTTGGCGTTGCGGTTGCGGTGGCCACGATGGCGGGCGGGGTTGCGCTTTCGCGCGGCGTGAAGTACTGGATAGCCCCAAAGATGGTCATCATCAGGAACGAAAACGTGTAAACGCCAACGCCCAATCGCAATTCGCGCAGGTGTTCGGGGTCATGAAATTTGGTGGACAAAACGCCAAAGACCAGCATCGTGAAGCTCAGAACCGTGACCGGCACCCGGGGCTCCTTGGGGCCATTGGGCAAGACCCAGAGCACGATGGCGGCGATCAACCCCACTGTGCCCAGAACCAGCAGCACCGCAGAGAAGACCGGTACTTTTCGATCACCAAAGCCGACCTTGCGCTCCACGCGCAGAAACACCATTTGTAAAAGAATGAAGGCCAGGACTCCGGCGAGACCAAAGGCGGAATCTGCGCCGGGAATGAAGCCGATGCCCACCAGTACTGCCATCGCGATCAGAATCTTCTTCCATTCGCCAAACAGCAGGATCAGCAGGGCGATTGCGCCGACCGCATAGCTGAAAAGAATGTCGCCGTTCCACAAAAAGATGAAATGGGCGGCGCCAAAAATGGCCAAGCCAAGAATGCGGCGCAAGTAGGCCGCCATGAAGGGGCGTCCGGCCTGTTCGGCCCGCGTCAGCATGACCGCAAACCCCATGCCAAACAGCAGGGAGAAGATCGTCCAGAACTTGCCCTGGATAAAGTAGGAAATGAACCAACTGGCGAACCAGTCCAGGCCGGTCAGGCCAAGGGGCATGCCCAAACCAATGCCGCTGCTGGAGCGATTGAAGAACTCGATGTTCATCAAGAAGATGCCGATAAGGGCAAATCCACGGACCACATCGAGCGCCTCAATGCGCGCGCTGGGCGGGGTGGGGGAGCCGCTTTTTGGAATCGGTGGCTTCGGTTCTGTGTGCATGCAATCTCCTCTATTTTTAAGTAGCGCGCACTCTAACGCGCCACGCGACAAAAGACCACTTTCTTGCGACGAAATGCTCCCTGCCGGTATCAGGCGCGCTGATCCGTCGGATCGGCTGTCATGCGCCGCTCCTATACTTCAAGCATGAGCAATGCCATCGCCGACCTGCGCAAAAGTTACGAACGGGCTGAACTCGATGAGTCCGCCTCCCATGCCGACCCCCTGCAACAGTTCGATCAGTGGTTGAACGAGGCCATAACGTCCGAAGTACCCGAGTCCAATGCCATGACCCTGGCCACCGTGGCCAGCAATATGCGGCCCTCGACCCGCGTAGTGCTGATCAAGGGGTACGACAGCCAGGGCATCACCTGGTACACCAACTACCACAGCCGCAAAGGCCAGGAACTGGCGGGCAACCCGTTTGCGGCACTTCAATTCCACTGGGTCGAACTGGAGCGGGTGGTGCGTATTGAAGGCATTGTGGAAAAAGTGGACACACAGGAGAGCGACGCCTACTTTCAATCGCGCCCACTGGATTCACGCCTGGGCGCCTGGGCCTCGCCCCAAAGTGAGGTGATTTCCGGGCGGGGCGTGCTGGTGGCTAACGTGGCCAAATACGCCGCGCAGTTTCTGCTGCAACCGCCCAGACCACCGCATTGGGGAGGCTACCGGCTCAAACCTGATAGCTGGCAGTTTTGGCAGGGTCGCAAGAGCCGTCTGCATGACCGCCTGCGCTATAGCCTGGCGGGTGATGGCCGGTGGGTCCGCGAGCGCCTCGCTCCTTGAGTCCACACGCCAGCCCGTGAGTCACAGCGGTTTGCAGAACCCTATGCGAAAGCCCGCAACACCGCTCAGGATTTCTGGAAAACCGGACAGCGCTCGCTCACATCAAAGGATGCAATCCATATAAATCAACGACTTGCAACACGAATTCTCCTGGCACGAAGCCTGCAAAGTACTTTTGCACGTTCGTTATTCAAACCATCGAGGAGACCCCATGTTGAAGAAGTTGATAGGTACACTGGCATTCACAGCCCTGCTGGCCGCCACTGCCCAGGCGCAAGAGATCGTCCGGTTGGGCAATCTGAAGTTCGCCCACTACGGGGCTATTTCCTACATCAAGGAGATTGCGCCCAAATGCGGCATCAAGGTCGAAGAGCATGTATTTGCCAAGGGACCCGATGTCATGCAGGCGATCCTGGCCGGCGAACTTGACGTGGGCGCCACGGCCTCTGAAGGCGCCATATCCGCTCGCGCCAACGGCGCTCCCATTTATGTGGTGGCCGGCTTTGCGAAGGGCGGCGCCCGGTTGGTGGCGCGCCCCGACGCCAACATCAAGTCGGTCAAGGACCTCAGGGGCAAACGTGTGGGCGTCACCCGCGGCGGCATCCATGAGGTGTTGCTGGCGGCGCAGTTGGCGCAAAACGGTTTGAGCATGTCGGACCAGCCCGGCAAGGATGTCCAGGTGGTGTACCTGGCATTTGCTGATTTGAACCAGGCATTGTTGGGCAAGAATCTGGACGCCATCATGCAAAGCGAACCCCAGTCCTCGCAAGCTATTAACAAGGGTTTTGGAGTGGAGGTCATGAAGCCATACGACACGCCGATTGGCGAACCGGTGCGCACATTGGTCATGACGGAGAGCTTCGTCAAGGAGCGCCGCGCCGTAGCGGAAAAATTCATGCGATGTTTTGTGGAGTCCACCAGGGGGTTTATCGAGACCAAGGGCTTGGCGGAAAAGTACGTGCGCGAAACCATCTTCAAGGGCCAGATCACGGCCGAGGATTTTCAGGATGCGATTGCCAACTCACCCTACTCTTATGACGTGACCGCTGCGCACATCCAGACCACCACCGACACCATGGCCAGGTATGGCGTGGGCAAGATGGCCAAGCCGCCCGTGGCCGCCGATTGGGTACGCACCGATCTGCTCGACCAGGCCAAGAAAAGCCTGGCGGTCAAGTAAGGAGCAAATGGCATGAGCAAAGTCAATTGGCGCGCCGCAGCGTCCGGTCTCATCGTGCCCGTCGCGGTGATTTCGCTGTGGCAATTGGTGTGTGTGCTTGGCTGGGTCAATCCGCTGAAGTTGCCATCCCCTTTGGCGGTGGCACAACGCTGGCTGCAGTACCTTGCGCCGTTGGAAGCTTACGCCCCCGAAGCCGGTAGCTGGCTGGCCTGGGCGGTGTCGGGCGAGCTGTTGCGCGATGCCTGGGGCAGCATGGTCCGTGTGGCAACAGGCTTTCTGATTGGCGGCGGCCTGGCCTTGCCGATTGGTATCTTGATGGGCGCCAACCAGCGCATCTACGACAAGCTGTACATCCTGGTGCAGGTGCTGCGCCCCATACCGCCCAGCGCCTACACACCGCTGGCGATGTTGTGGTTTGGCCTGGGCAACCCGCCTGCGGTGTTCATGATCTCCATCGCGGCTTTCTTCCCGGTGCTGATCAACACCATTGTGGGTGTGCGCCAGGTCGACAGCATCTACCTGCGTGCGGCGCGCAACCTGGGTGCCAACCAGCGCACACTGTTCCTGCGTGTGATGCTTCCAGCCGCTACGCCCTACATCCTGGCCGGAGTGCGTATTGCCATTGGCGCAGCTTTCATGATTGTGATCGTGTCCGAACTGATCGCGGTGCCCGACGGACTGGGCTTTCGCATCAATGAGGCGCGCGAGTATTCATGGACCGACAAGGTCATGGCCGGCATGTTCACCATTGGTCTGATCGGCCTGGCGCTGGACATCGGCATGAACAAACTTAACAACCATTTGCTGCGCTGGCACCGTGGCCTGGAGAGCTGATATGAACGTTACACAAATTCAAGTCAAGGCCGTCAACAAAATCTTCAAGACCGGCGACAAGGAAGTGCTGGCCCTGCGCGACATCAACCT
>CAZMXB010000079.1:11635-13735 GCA_964569855.1 uncultured Rhodoferax sp. | reverse complement strand
TGACATTCCGGAAGGCCAGTTCGTCTGTCTGCTCGGCCCCTCGGGTTGCGGCAAGTCGACACTGCTCAACGCGATGGCCGGCTTCTCCCTGCCCAGCTCGGGCGCCATTGCCGTGAACGGCACTACCGTGACCGGCCCGGGTCCGGACCGCGGCATGGTGTTCCAGGAATACGCGCTGTTTCCATGGATGACGGTGGAGCAAAACATCGGCTTCGGCCTGGAGATCAAGGGCACGGACAAGGCGGCAATTGCCAACACGGTAGATGGCCTGCTGAACATGCTGGGCCTGTCGGACTTTCGTGCCCGTTTTCCCAAGGATCTGTCGGGAGGCATGCGCCAGCGGGTTGCCATCGCGCGGGTGTTGGCGCTCAATTCCCCCATCATGCTGATGGACGAACCCTTTGGCGCGCTGGACGCCCTGACCCGGCGCAACCTGCAGGACGAGTTGTTGCGCATCTGGGCCGAGCTGAAAAAGACCATCATCTTCGTGACCCACAGCATCGAAGAAGCCATCTACCTGGCCGACCGCATTGTCGTGATGACCTACCGCCCCGGAACCGTCAAGCGCGACATTCTGGTCGACTTGCCGCGCCTTCGGGATCCGTCCTCCGCGGCCTTCAATGCACTCAAGCGCGAGCTGGGTCAACTGGTCATGGAAGAGCAGCAGCGCCACCACAACGATGAGTTGAAAATGGCGGCGGTAGACTAAGGTCCATGGTCCGCGCACGACGCCTCGTCTCCTGGTCCGGCGCCGTGGCGCTGGCGCTGGGCCTGGTGTCGGCGGCATTCTGGATTGGCGCCCGCAACGCCCACGAGACCATCCAGCTCGCTGGCGAGCGCCAACTGCAAATCATTGCGCTGGATTTGGAAGCGGTGCTGGACCGCTTTGACACGCTACCCTACTCCATAGCCCTTTTACCGCTCACTTCCCAGCTGTTGGCAGCACCCGGCAACGCGGGGTTGCAGGGGGAACTGAACGACACCTTGCAAGACCTGGCGTTACAGGCCGAGGTGGCCGCCATCTATTTGATGGACCCAAAAGGAAAGACCATTGCGGCCAGTAACTGGAACAGCACCCAGAGCTTTGTAGGGCAAAACTTTGGTTTCAGACCCTATTTCCGTGATGCACTTGGCGGACGGGCGGGTTACTTCTACGCCATAGGCAACACCACCAGTATTCCGGGGTACTTCATTTCGCAGCCGGTGTATCCCGCCGGCGCAAAACGCGGCTCGGTAGCACCCATTGGTGTGATCGCCGTCAAGATCACGCTGGAGTCGTTTGAGCAGACCTGGCGCAGTAACGAAGACCCGATTGCGCTGGTGGACGGGCACGGTGTGGTTTTTCTGAGCAACCGCAGCGAATGGGTTTACAACAGCATGCGTGCGCTGGACCCTGAGGTCCAACGCGACATTGAACAGACCCAGCAATACATGGGTAAACAGATCAAACCCATTGCCAGCCTGCCCGGCGTTGCGCGCAAGGGGTTTGGTGACTCTGTGGGACGTCCGGTCGGGCGACTGGGGTGGCAATTGATGCTGTTTCCGGCGCAGGCCAAGGTGTTGCGTGCCGGCGTGTTATGGGCCAGCATCGTTGTGTTGGTATTGTTGGTGGCGGCCGCCGTCGCGGCTGTGCAATACCAGCGCCGCCGCCGCATGGAGGAGCGCAGCGCCGCACAACGGGCCCTCAAACAAGCCGCAGACGACCTGGAGCTGAACATCGCTTTGCGCACCCAGGAGCTGCTTGCAGCAAACACCCAGCTGGCGGCAAAGTACGACAAGCTGCAGCAAACCGAAAACCTGCTGCGCTCCACCCGCAACGAAATGGTGCAAGCCGGCAAGCTGGCCATGCTTGGGCAGATGGCGGCTGGCATTACCCACGAGCTGAACCAGCCGCTTACCGCCATTCGTGCCTTTGCGGACAATGCCAGCACCTATCTGTCACGCGGACAAACGATGCAGGCCGACGACAACCTGCGCCACATCAGCGCTGCCAGCGCCCGCATGGGCAGCATCGTGGGTCAACTCAAGGGTTTCGCCCGAAAGAGCCCGGAGGCCGTCGCGGTCGTTGAGGTCAACCAAGCCATTCAGGACGCAGCGCTG
>CAZMXB010000079.1:0-11625 GCA_964569855.1 uncultured Rhodoferax sp. | reverse complement strand
CGCGTGTTCGCGCGTGGCGAGGACGCAGCGCTGCTGCTGAACAGCGAGTTCGCACGCCACGGCGTACAGCTGCAGCTGGACCTGCCGGAGACTTTCTGTGTGCTGGGTGACACCGTGCGGATCGAACAGGTGCTGATCAACCTGCTGCGCAATGCGCTGGACGCGGTGGAGCAGGCGCCCGAGAAGACTGTGCGGGTACTGCTGGAGGCTGACGCGCAGCACGTGCGGATTCACATTGTCGATTCGGGCATTGGCTTGCCACAGGAAGTTGTCAAGCACTTGTTTGAACCCTTCTTCACCACCAAGGCCACCGGTCATGGCCTGGGTCTGGGATTGGCGATTTCGTCGTCCATTGTGCAGGCCATGAACGGCCATCTGGAGGCCAGGAACAACCCCGAGAGCGGGGCCGAGTTTATGGTCTGCATACCGCGCTGTGCGCAGGAAAAACCAACCTCATGAAATCCACACCCCTTTCCAAGTGCCACGCCATCCTGGTCGAAGATGAACAAGCCGTGCGCCTGGCCACCACGCAAACCCTGGAGCTGGGTGGCTTTTGCGTGCAGGCCTGTGCCAGCGCTGAGCAAGCCTATACGCTGATCGACGCCAACTACCCTGGCATTGTGGTTACCGATGTGCGACTGCCCAAGTCGACCGGGCTGGACCTGCTGGCCCACACCATGCACATCGACGCTGACCTGCCGGTGATTCTGGTCACCGGTCACGGTGATGTGGTGATGGCGGTGCAGGCCATGCACAGCGGAGCGTACGACTTCATCGAAAAACCCTTCGCTGCAGACCGCCTGCTGGAGAGCTGCCTGCGCGCGCAGGAAAAGCGCAACCTGGTGCTGGAAAACCGTCGCCTGAGCAAGGCATGGGCGGCACATCCGTCCATGCCCGAGTTGATTGGCCAATCCCCACGCATCGAGAAGCTGCGCACATTTATCCAGAACATCGGCCCCACACATGCTGACGTGTTGATCAACGGCGCCACAGGTTGTGGCAAGGAGGTGGTGGCGCGCCAGCTGCACTTTGCAAGCCGGCGCAAGGGTGAGTTTGTCGCCATCAACTGCGCGGCCTTGCCGGAGTCCATGTTCGAAAGCGAGATTTTCGGCAACGAAGCGGGAGCCTTTACCGGTGCTCAAAAACGACGCATCGGCAAGCTGGAATACGCGCACGGCGGCACGGTGTTTCTGGACGAAATCGAAAGCATGCCCATGGCCTTGCAGGTCAAGATGCTGCGGGTGTTGCAAGAGCGCCAATTGGAGCGCCTGGGCGGTAATGCCACCGTGCTGCTGGACTGCCGCGTCATTGCCGCCACGAAGGTTGATCTGCGCCAACTCAGCACCGAGGGCAAGTTTCGCGAAGACCTGTACTATCGCCTCGGTGTGGTCAGCGTGGACCTGCCCCGGTTGAACGACCGGCGCGAGGACATCCCGCTGCTGCTGGCGCATTTTGTGCAACGCGCGGCCCTGCGCTACCAAAAAACCGCGCCGGCATGGAATGCCGCCGACATGGCCCAATGGCAGCAGCGCGACTGGCCCGGCAATGTGCGCGAACTGCGTAATTTTGCCGACCAGCTGGTGCTGGGTGTGGCCGACATGGGCAGCATCCGCCATGCAACTGCCCCCAGTGTCAGCGCCAATAGCGAGGGTGATGGGCTGCCACGGCGTCTGGACGCCTATGAAGCCTCTCTCATCCTGGCGGCTCTGCGCGCCAGCGACTTCAACGTTGCCGTGGCCGCAGACAGTTTGGGCATCCCCAAGAAGACGCTGTACGACAAGCTCAAAAAGCACAATATTCCGGTCGGCCGATCCTGAGTGCAAGATCGCATGTGCGGGCTTTGTGAAAAGCGCGCGCTCTATTCTGGATGTTCGCACACGCGCAAACCCGACAAAAAAAATATCCTAATAAAAACAAACACTTGGCGCGCCGCCGCCAATGGCATGCATCCTGCACAAGGGCATGGCGTGACCCACGCCAAACCTATTAGGAGACAAGTGCATGTTGAACCCTGAACGCATCGCCAGTTTGCTGCTGCTGGCCACCTTGGGCTTCGCCGCCCAGAGCCAAATCCTGATCGGACAAACCACCGCTGTCACTGGTGCGGTGGCCGCCACGGTCAAGGAAACCGGCATCGGCGCCAGGCTCCACCTCGACGCGATCAATGCCCGCGGGGGCATTGGCGGCGAGGCCATCGAGCTGATCACATTGGACGACCAATTTGACCCCAAGCTTGCCGCCGCAAACGCCCGGACACTGATCGAGGAGCGCAAGGTGGTGGCCTTGTTCATGACGCGCGGCACACCCCATACCGAGGCCGTGATCCCCTTGCTGGAGCAGTATGGTGTGCCCCTGATTGCCCCGTCTACCGGTGCCATGGTTCTCCATACGCCGGTGCGAAAAAACGTATTCAATGTGCGTGCGACCTACCAGCGGGAAGCGGAAAGGGCTGTCACCCACCTGACCTCCATCGGCATCCGCCGTATTGCCATCCTGCATGTCGACGACAGTTTTGGGCTCGATGGTCTGGAGGGTGCGCAAAGAGGCCTGGATGCAGCGAAATTGCAGGCTGTCCTGGTCGAAAAATTTGACCGCAGCAAGCCTGATTTTTCTGCCATCGCACAGCCACTCGGCAAGGCGCAAGCGCAGGCAGTCATGATCATTGGATCGGGGCCGGCCGTGACAAGCGCCATTCGGGCGATCAAGGCGGCAGGCAGCAAACCGCAGTTTGTCACCCTGTCCAACAACGCGTCCGGTGGCTTTATCCAGCTGCTGGGCGAGGACGCGGCGGGTGTCATCGTGAGCCAGGTGTTGCCCAAATCGTTGAACTTCCCGCTGGTCCGCGAGGCCACCCGTCTGGCCAAGGCGCGCAACATCGATGACCTCAGCCCGGCGATGCTGGAGGGCTTTGCGTCGGCCAAGGTGCTGGTGGAAGCCTTGCGCCGCGCAGGCCCCAAACCTACGCGGGAGCGCATTCAGGCGGCACTCGAGGCCATGCAGAGGTTTGATCTGGGGGGCATGGAGATCAACTACAGCCCCAGCAACCACACCGGTCTTGATTTTGCCGATCTGGCCATCATCGGTCCGACCGGAAAGTTCCGACGCTAACAAGAACTTAGCCACAGCGAAGACAATGGGAGCGGCTCAACAGACTTTTTTCAAAACCTGGAACTCTCCGTGATCAACACCCCCACGCATGAACTCAGCATGACTGTGCTGATGACGCCTGACATGGCCAACTTCGCCGGCAATGTGCATGGCGGCACGGTCCTGAAGTTTCTGGACCAGGTGGCCTACGCCTGCGCCAGCCGGTATGCGGCGCGTTATGTGGTGACCGTCAGTGTGGACCAGGTCATGTTTCGCCAGCCTATCCACGTGGGCGAACTGGTCACGTTTCTGGCCAGCATCAATTACACCGGCACCTCGTCCATGGAGGTGGGCATCAAAGTGGTGGCCGAAAACATCCGCAGCCAGCAAAAGCGCCATGTGAACAGTTGCTTCTTCACCATGGTGGCGGTGGACGACAACCGCCAACCGGCGCCGGTCCCGCCCTTGCAGCCGGTGGGCGCCGACGCCAAGCGGCGCTTTGAGCAGGCCCTGCTGCGCAAGAAACTGCGCCAGGAGCTGGAGAGCCGACTCACGGCGATCAAAGCCGTGGGTTGCTCGGGTGGCTTAAAACGCCACTTGCACGCCCAGCTTCAGACTGCGTCCGGGCAGCGGCGCTTTGCCGGGCGCGGTCTGGGTCAGGATGGACGTGGCGGAATAGGCCAGCACGTCACCCACGTTGTCCAGCCGCGCAAACCACAGTGCCGAGGTCGCACCCATTTGCTGGCGGTAGTTGAGCGATGCATTGACCAGCGTATAGGCCGCGCTGGGCAATTGCCCAACCGGGCCGTCACTGGACGCGGCCACGTGGTTGGTATCCAGGCGCGCGCCCCATGCGCCCTGGGTCCACACCAGCGAGGCGCCCAAGCGTACGGGCGCGATGCGCGGCAGCGGTGCGCCGCTGGCCGTTTCTACAGCGCGCACCCAGTCGCCGCGCACCTCCAGGTCCAGCGTCTGGCGCGCGTCGAGCAGGCGCAGCTTGCCGCTGCCTTCCAGCCCCGTGAAGCGGGCGCCGATTTGGGTATAGACGTATTCCGGGAGAACGCTGGCACCGCCTCCCGACTCGACCGACAGACCGTTGCCGTCGTCAGTGACACCCACACCGTCCGAGCCGTTGCCGTCCGTGTCACGCAGCACCCCGGTGGCACGTTGTGATACGTAGTTGCTGAACTGGTTGGCAAAGGCGCTGAGCTGAAAGCTGTTGGCACCCTGCTTCCACTTCAGGCCCAGGTCCAGGTTGGTGGACTGCTCGACGCCGAACTGGCGGTTGCCGACCTCATAAGCGTTGGTGGCCAGGTGCGGGCCGTTGGCAAACAGCTCGTAGTCTTTGGGCGCGCGCTCGGTGTAGGCCAGGTTGGTGGTCAGTTGCCAGTCGGCGCGCGCGTTCCACAGCACCCCCAGCGCCACGCTGTGCGGGTTGAAGCTGCGGCTGTCGGGCACAAAACGCGCCACCTGCGGGTTGCCGCTGGACGTCACCTGAACCGCTTCCATGCGTGCGCCCAGGCTGATGCGACCCCAGGCCAATGGCAGCTCTTCAAACGCAAACAGTGCCGTTTGGGTGCTGTGGCTGTAGGGCGCAAACGCCTCGGTGCCATCGGCTGAAAAACGGACTTCCTCGCTCTGCAAGCCCAGCACGCCCTCCCATGGCCCCAGTTTGGCGTGATGGGCCACCAGGCGTATGTCATGGCCGGTGTTTTTGAACACAGTGCCGGGCTCGCCATCCTCAAGCTCCGTGTGTTGGTAGTGGGTCTGGCTGGCGCGCAGCTTGACGCTGTGGAACCATCCGGGGAGTTGGTCGATGTCCCACTCCAGCGCAGCGCGATTGGATTGCATGCCAATGGTCACCGCGTCTTCGGCCACGGTGCCGTAGTCGGAGCGGAAACTGCTGAACGATGCGCCCAGTCGAGCGTGGTCAAAAAACAGCGTCCCGCCCACGGCGGCACCCTGGTTCTGGGCGCTGGAGTTGCAGATGGCCTTGGCGGCGGCGGGCGAGCCCGGTTTGCCGCACTCCAGGCGGATGGGTACGCTCACGTCGTCAGAGCGGCGATTGAAGGCGTCCACATGCAGGGCCATGCGGTCGGTGCCGGTTTCCAGCAGGGCGGCGGCGGCACGTTCACCATTGCCGCTGGCGGCCTCCAGATTGAACTTGCCCGAGATGCCACCACCAGCATCAAACACGCGTTCCTGTGGAATACGGTTGTCAATCACATTGACCACGCCGCCCACGGCACTACCGCCATACATCAGCGCGCCAGGGCCGCGCAGCACCTCGACACGCTCCATGGAAATGGGGTCCGAGGGCACAGCATGGTCATTGCTCAGGCCCGAGGCGTCCACGCTGGAGCCGCTGTTTTGCAGGATGTGCACGCGGTCGCCATCCAGCCCGCGGATGATGGGGCGGCTGGCATTGGGGCCAAAGTAGCTGCTGCTCACGCCAGGTGTGCCGTCCAGCGTTTCGCCCAGCGTGCTCCTTGAGCGAAAGAGCAGGGCAGCCCCCGTGTAGCTATCGGCAGGCGCTATTAAATCAGTAGCACCCAGCGGGTTGCCGGTAACCGTGACGGAAGGCAGTGCGCCGTCGCTGCGGGTGGCTGTTTGGGCGTTGGCGCCGGTTGTGCCCAGTGCCATCAGCGCTAGGGCGGCCAAGGCCAGCGGTTGCTTGGCAAAGAGAAGTGACGCGCGCGCGGCACGTTGGTCTAAATGAGAGTTCATGGAAAGTCCGTTGAATCGAAAAATGCAAACGCTCCCGCTTGCCAGACCGGCAGCGGGAGACCACAGCAATGCGGGGATTCAGCGGAGAGAAGGGGGGCCACGCGCCTGAAACAGCGCATGCCATCGGGCGACTGCCAGCGCGTGGCTGGCAACCAGCACCGGGGCAGACAAAGCCAACCCCACGGTGGCGGCGGTTGCGCTGGACAGCACGTCGCCATGGCTGTGCTGGTCAAAGAACTGGCAGTCGGTATCCAAGAGGTGCCCGGCGAAGAGGCGCTGCATAAGTTTGGGCGTTTGACCGACGTGCAGCGCCGAGGGCAGCGCCATACCTGCCCTGGCAGTGTGCGGCGCATCCCAGTGCACCACGCGGTGCCACAGGCCCATGCTCTGCGCCCATACCAGTGCCAGCACCAGCACGCAGGACACGGCATGGCGTGCCGTGCGCCAGCGCGACAACGGGGCATGGGTGCGGGAGTCGGACATGGGCGAAGTCTAACGGGTGCCGCGAAGGGGAGACAATCGATCCATGCACTCCACCCTCTCGCTGCGGCATTTCCTGCTGGCTCTGGCCGTTGTTGCCGTCTGGGGCACCAATTTTGTGGTCATCAAGCTGGCCCTGGGCCACATGCCGCCGCTGTTGTTCGCCACGCTGCGCTTCACCATGGCCGTGTTGCCAGCCATCCTCTTCCTGCCGCGACCGGCGGTGTCCTGGCGCAACCTGGCGGCCTATGGACTTTTGATTGGCGTGGGCCAGTTCGGCCTGCTGTTTGTCGCCATGAACGGCCATATCTCGCCGGGGCTGGCTTCGCTGGTGATCCAGGTGCAGGTGTTCTTCACCATCGGCCTGGCCATGCGCCTCTCCGGCGAACGGCTGCAAGCCATGCAATGGCTGGCGCTGCTACTGGCTGCGGGGGGCATTGCCACCATCGTTTTGCACACCGACGGCAGCACCACCGTATTGGGCCTGGGCTTGATCCTGCTGGCTGCCATGTCGTGGGCGGGCGGCAACATCGTTTCACGCAAGGCCGGCCAGGTGAACATGGTGGCCTATGTGGTGTGGTCCAGCGTGTTTGCCGTGCCTCCGCTGCTGGTACTGACCCTGGCCGTTGAGGGCTGGGATGCCGTCGCCACCGGGCTGCAGCAGGCCGATGCCGGTACCTGGGCTGCGGTGGCCTGGCAGGCCTGGGGCAATTCATTGTTTGGCTACGCGGCCTGGGGCTGGTTGCTGGCGCGTTATCCCGCTGCCACGATCACGCCGATGGCGCTGCTGGTACCCCTGTTTGGCATGGGGGGCTCGGCGCTGCTGCTGGACGAAGGCCTGCCCGCCTGGAAGTTGGCTGCGGCCGCACTGGTGATGGGCGGTCTGGCGCTGAACCTGTTATGGCCGCATATTCGCGCCAGATTCAGGTAAGTCTCATTTCACCGGCGTGGCGTCGTTGATGCGGTAGTACAGGCCGTAGGGGTCGTCGTTCAGCACGGCGAACTGCCCCTCCACCACCACCGGTTCGAGCGAATACTTGACAGGGGTCTTGGTCTTGACTTCCACCATGCTCTCGGGGCCGCCAGGTGTGCAAAACGAACAGGTCAGCGGCACCGAACTCAGCAAAAAGTGCTTCTGTTTTTCACCCGGGTCCAGCGGCATCATGAAACCCTGCACCCGCTGGCTCTTCTGGTTGAGAGCCATCACCGCGGCCGGGAACACGGGCAGGATGCGGTTCTTTTCAACCCGGGTCTTGACGTCGGTCAACACTGACCACGCCAGCACGTCGGTGCGTTCCGGCAGGGGGGCAATCGGGCTGTTGGGGCTGTGCACGCCAGCGCCCGTGCCGGCGGGGACGGCGCTGGCCTGGGCCAGCGCGCCCAGAGGCAACAAGGCGGTGCACAGGGCGGTCATCAAGGCCAGCCGGCGGGTGGTGGTCAATGCGGTGGTCATGGTGGGTTCCTTCAACGGGGTCATCTTAATGCGTGTGTTTCATGCCGCAAAATTTGCCAATGGCCAGGCCTTTGCAGGCGGCGAGCAGCTCCTGGTAGCAGAGTTCCTCTTTCTTGCCCGCTTCTAGGCATTTGGCAGCGGCTTCATGGGCGGCTGCCATGGCCCGGTGCTTGGCGATGTCCGCCTTGGTTTCCTTGTCGCTGTGCCCGTCGGCTGCTATACAAATGCTAGCGCTTAGCGCAAGAAAGACGAGGGCTAGAGGCACTTTTTTCATATGGATTCCCGGGAATGCCCGTGATCCGCGCCGGGCGGCGGGGCTGGACCTCTATTGTGACTTATCGGCCCTGCAATAGTTCCAACACGCTGACGCGGTAGGCACCCAGTGCGGGCAGCAGCGCCGCGCCCAGCGATACACCCAGCGCCAGAGCCGGGACCACGGCCAGTTCGGGCGGCCAGACCATGCCGCCCACCAGCAGCGTGGTGTCGAGCTTGAGGAACCATCCCAGCGCCGCCGCAAACCCCTGGCCCAGCAGCAGACCCAGGGCGGCTGCCAGCAAGCCCAGCCAAAGCGCCTCACACAGCAACAAAGCCGCCACCTTGGACGGCGGTGCGCCCAGCATGCGCAGCAGCGCCAGGTCACCCCGGCGCTCGCGCACGGCGCTCCACAGGGCGATGAACACGCTCAACGCAGCAGTCAGCAGCAGCACGCCGGCAAAGGCGCGCAGCACGTCGGTGCCCAGCCCCAGCATATGCAGCAGGCGGGTGATTTCCAAAGCGGGCGCTGCGGCCTGCATCTCGGTGCTGGTGTTGACAAAGCGTGGGAAGCTCAGTGCGGCCATCGGTGTTTTGTACTTGACCAGGGCCATGGTGACCTCGCGCTCTTCTTCCAGGGCCTTGCGGTCGTCGTCGTCGACCGCGGTGTGGTCCTCGTGCACTTTCCACACGGAAGCCAAATCGGTCAGGATCAGCCGGTCGAGCACACTGCCGCTGGCTTTCAGGATGCCGACCACGGTGTAGCTGCTGTCGCCGTGGGCGTGGCCGCCGGCGCCCAAGCCATGGGAGCCGACAAAACGTGTACCCAAGGTGGCCCCGAGCTTGGCGGCCGTGCTGGCGCCCAGCACTACCTGCATGGGCGCGTCCCACAGGCGGCCCTGGTCCACTGTGGCCCCGTAGTGCTGGATGTAGCCATGGCTGGTGCCGACGATGCGAAAGCCCTGAAAACTGTCACCCAGGCTGATCGGGATGACGCTGGCCACCAACGGATGTTGCTCCAGCGCGCGCACCGCCTGCAGCGGCACATTGCCTGGCGGCACGTCGATGTGCAACACGCCGCTGAGGATGAGCTGCATGGGGCTGCCCTTGGCCCCCACCACGACGTCAATGCCCGCCAGATCCCGCTCGAACGCGCGGCTGAGCTGGTGCCCCACCAGCAGCAAAAACGTGATGGACGCCAGGCCCAGGCTCAGCAGCAACACGTTGAGCGCGGCGCCCAGGGGCCGGGACCACAGGTAGCGCCAGGCAAAGGCCAGGGTCTTCATGCTACTGCTTTCATAGCTGGCTGCGCATTAAATTCAAGGGCTGGAAGCCGATTTGACCATCAGAACCCGGTGGAATCAGCCCTGCCACCCGGGCGTCGTGGGTGGCAATGACCAGTGTCGCGCCTTGTTGCCGGGCGGTGGCCAGCAGCAGACCTACGGCCTGTGCAGCGGCCCCGTCGTCCAGGCTGGCCGTGGGTTCATCCGCCAATATCACCCGGGGTTGCAGCAAAACGGCCCGCGCCAGTGCCACGCGCTGCGCCTGGCCGCCCGAAAGCTGGCCCGGCTTGCGATGTGCCAGGTCAGCCACACCCAGCGCCTGCAATGCAGTGTGGATAGATGCGGCGTCTTCCGAACCACCCGCCGCCCACTGCGCCATCGCCAGGTTCTGGTACACGCTGAGCGCCGCGCTCAGGTGCAGCTTCTGGGGCAAAAAGCCGATAGCCCTCGCCCGCCATGCATCAGCCGCTACAGATTTGAGAGCGTCCAGTGGCTGGTCGGCGACCGTGAGTTGCCCCGAGGTGGGCGCCACCAGGGCCGCCACCAGGGCCAGCCAGGTGGATTTTCCGCAGCCCGAAGGCCCGCTGAGCAGCAGGACAGCTCCCTCGGGCACGTCTACGTCCGGAAAACGCAACAGGGGTCCCTGCGGGTACCGGTAGGCAAGCTGGCGGGTCTGGATCATGCGCCGACCTGACTGATACCAGAGCCCAGCCGTTGCCACATATGGACCTTGGCCACAAAGGATGTACCCACCGCCACGGCGTCCGGCTCGACACCAAAGGTCTCAAAGCCGCAGCGTGCATACAGCGCTTGCGCCCGGGTATTGCCCTCGGTCACCGTGAGCAGCACCTGGCGCAGCCCAGGTCGGGTGCGTGCATGGTCCAGCACCGCCTCCACCAGGCATTGACCCAGGCCCGCATGCTGGTGACCGGCGTGCACAAACATGCCGAACAGCGTGGCCTTGTGGCGGGCTTTTTCGCGCGTTTCCTGCCCCAGCCCGACCGCTCCGACCAGTTCGCCGCGCGCAAAGGCGCCAAAAATGACCTCCTGGGCCGCTGGGTCGTTGGTCAGTCGCTGCTGCCACCAGGACAGTGGCAAGGCTTCACGCTCGGCCACGCTCGACGTAAAGGCCTCCGGGTGGGTGGCATAGGCCTCCAGCATCAAGCTGCGGTAGGCCTCGGCATCGGGCGGCGTAAGGCGCACACACGGGGTGAGCGCCCTGCCGTATTGGCGGATGGGTGTGGTCTCACCAGGGAGGACCACCATGGTTTCAAAGCGGAAACCGGCATTGTCCAGCACACCGATGGACACGGCATTGCCCGGGTTGACGACGGCAACGATGCGGCGCAGCCCCACCTGACGTGCGCCATGGTCCAGCACACCGCGTACCGCCTCAGTGGCAAAGCCTTGGCCACAGGCGGTGGGCAACAGCGCGTAGCCGATGTCCACGTCCGGCAGACCCTTTCGGCGGATCAGGCCACACATGCCAATGGTTTCATCCGAGTGTTTCAGCGCCACGCGCCACAGGCCAAAGCCATTGCGTTCGTAGCTGGCCAGCGGGCCGTTGCGCAGGTAGGTGCGCGCACCGTCCAGCGATCGCACCTGCTTGTCGGCAATGTTGCGGATGAACGAGGGTTCATTGAGCAGGCGCAGGATGAAGCCCGCATCGGCATCGCCGAGCGTGAATTCACTCACCCGCAAACGCTCGGTTTCGCAAATCAGCACAGCTTGGCCTCCTGGCAGTTCATTCATTGGGCGCCATGGTACCTGCAAGCCCGCCGGCTGCAGTCCTGTGGCCGGTAAAATCGTCTGCTATGACCGAACTGACGCCCACCATGACCGACACCGCTTCCACCACGCCCGCCACACCGATCCAACCCGGCCTGCAATCTCTCGCCAAATCTTTCGAGCCCGCCGCGCTGGAAGCCCATTGGGGACCTGAATGGGAAAAGCGTGGTTATGGCGTGGCCGGCTACCGTGGAACGCAGGCACCCCAGGCCGGTCAGGCCGCGTTCTGCATTCAATTGCCACCGCCCAATGTGACCGGCACGCTGCACATGGGCCACGCGTTCAACCAGACCATCATGGACAGCCTGACGCGCTACCACCGCATGCTGGGTGCCAACACGGCCTGGATTCCGGGCACCGACCATGCCGGCATTGCCACCCAGATCGTCGTGGAGCGCCAGTTGCAAGACCAAAAGGTCAGCCGCCACGACCTGGGCCGCAAGGCCTTTGTGGAAAAAGTCTGGGAGTGGAAAGAAAAGTCGGGTAACACCATCACCACCCAGATGCGCCGCATGGGCGACAGCGTGGACTGGAGCCGCGAATACTTCACCATGG
>CAZMXB010000078.1:0-19932 GCA_964569855.1 uncultured Rhodoferax sp. | reverse complement strand
GCGTCAAGCCCTTGGCCGCCAACAATCGCTACAGTTGCCTCGTCGGTGCGGTCAAAGTTGTATTTGACCTCGGCCATGTTGCCCCGGTCTAACGAGAAGATGACGCTGGCGCTTTTATCTGTGCCAAGCTGCCCTGTATACCAACGGAAATCGAGCGTCGTCCCAGACGCCTTCACCAGGTCAAAGTCGCCTCCCGACCCTTTCGCCACCACCCGCTGCAATGCGTCTAGCAGGTTGTCTTGCGCGCATCCAATCGACAGCGTATTGCCCGCCGCCGAATCAGCTTGAACGGTGATTGTGTAGAGGCCGGACAGCTTGCTAGAGCCGTCCACACCGGCGCGATAGCGCCCATTGGCGGTTGTGGCGTTTGCGCCCGCGTTGTAACTCACCAACGTCTTGAGAATCGTTTCAGCCTTTGCTGTGGTGAATAGCGAGCGGTTGGCCGTGTTCGCATACCAGGCCACGACACGCCAGCCGAGCAGCGTCATGATGCCGGGACAATTGGCGGTGAGCACGCGGGCACTTGATTGCTCGTCAGACTGCGCCCGATATATCGACACAAAGTCGCGCGTCCAGTCGAGGCCAATGGCAGCATTACGCCGCCACACTTCCACGATGCCATTCGTGGACAAGTTGCTGATGTTGTTGGATGTGCCGGGGAGCACAAAGCGCAAAAGGCCGGGCGCGTTGACCACCTTTCGATAGTTGAGCGAAAGATAGTCCAGCACCACAGCGGTTAGCGTGCCGCTGGTGTTGTAGAAGTCGAGCCGGTATTCTGCGCCCATGCTGTTTTATTCAGTGCCGGTTGCGCGCCAGGTGAAGTCTAGATTGCCCGTATTGGCGGCGGTGAAAGTCACGTTGAGGGTGAAGCCTGTGGTAGACACAGACGAATAACTCACATAGGAGATGTTGCCGCCGCCACTAAAACTCTGTGTTGGGCCAAGCGAGAACGTCACAATAGGCGTTTGCGAGAACGCTACCGGGAAGGTTACTGCTTGAGAAACAACCGTCGCGCTGGTGAATGACTTGTTGATGACGCCCATTTGTTCCAGCACCATGCTAGGTGTCTGGGTCGTCGTGCCTGCCGATGACCAGTCGGTTGCGCTGCCACCTTGCCGCCGATAGATGCGCGGCACACGGTTGCCTACCTTGGTGTCGTCTACGGAATCAGCAGCGAGTTGCGTTGCGCCGACCACACCCGTTCCACCAAGCCCGCCAACGGTGACGGTTCCGCCCATGGTGACATCCCCCGATGCGTCAATGGTCAGGCGGTCGTTTGTGCCAAGCGCAGCGCTCGCGCTAATCTTGAATTTGTCGCTGTCGGAGTTGTCTATGCCTGTAACCCAATTGGTTGCGCCCGCAACATCGTAAAGCGTCACCGGGTCGGCTGCACTCCCACCCGCCACAGACGCGATTAATCGGGCGCTGCTACTGGCTGTATTACTGCTATTCGATGCCTTAAGATCAACATTTGCGCCCGACGCTGACTTGGTGGCGGTGACGTTGCCGCCTGCGTCAATCGTTGTCGCTGCGGTCACGCTGCCGCCGAACGTGGCGTTGAGTGAAGAATCAACGGTGAGCGCATCGTTTGTGCCAAGTGCGGCCCCGAAGCTAAGTTTAAATTTGTCGCCGTCGGAGTTGTCTATGCCCGTAATCCAGTCACCAATACCCGCAATGTCATAGATTGTCACCGGGTCGGCTGCGCTCGTGCCTGCCACAGACGCGATTAATCGGGCGTTGCTGTTTGCTGTGTTGCTGGTGTTCTCCGCCTTAAGATCAACATTCGTGCCTGATGCGGACTTAGTGGCAGCGATGTTGCCTGCAATACTAAGCGCCTGACTAAACCAGCCGTAGACGAGTGGCGATTTACAGAACGTGCGCGCATCCGTGACCGTGATAACGCCGCCGGTCGTAATGCTCACCGTGGCTAGCGGAATATCCCAGGTTGTGCCCGCCGTCTGAGTCATAGCCGGAGCCGAGCCGCTGCCTTCTGTGCCCGCGATGCGAGTAATCCGCACCGTCTGTGCCGACCACGATGCGCGCAGCACAATCCGGTCGATGCGCGTCGCGGTCGTGGGCGTGGCAATCGCTTGTGTTGCGGCTGAGTCGTTGGTGTAGAAGTAGCCGTAACCGATGGCCGAACCTGATGCAATGCTCACCGGCGAGGACGTGCCCGACACGGCCAGGCTGTTGAGGATGCCATAGAGAACACCCTCGGACGCGGGCGAGGTGGTCATTGTGTTTCGCACAAACTCGGCCCAGTTTGCGGTCGTGTAGCCGCTCCCTGTGCCGTCGCCTGTGCCGCTGGTTGTCCAGAATCGTGAACTTTCTGCCATTTACATTACTCCTGTCGCGCGCATCGCACGCATCGCGCGCCTGTGTGCTCTACGCGCCCAAGAAGCGCGGGTAATACTGCATCGTGACTGATGTTGCCGAACTTGGCCCTGTGCCTGTTACTGACAACGAATTGACGCCCGGCTCAAGGTGAAACGTTGCCAAGTTCGAGTCGGTCGTTAACTTACTGATTTGGTTTACGGCGCTTTGGTCGGTGACGGTCTTGTAGCCAAAGCGCGTATCAATCGTCCATGTGTTGCCACCGCCGATGCTGTTGCCGGTAAAGTCGAGCTTTTCGCCGGTCGTGTTGTTAACCACTTTGAAATCCGTCACCGGCCCGACGATGGTAAATGTCGGGTAAACAATCCAGGCGTTGTCGCCGGTTAGAGTAGCGGTCGTGGCAACGTTAAGCGACGTGGAGCCGACAAAGAACGGAATAGCAATCGGCACAGTTCCACCCGTGCCGCTATAGCTGACCGGAAATTGCACCGTCACGCCGTTCGGGTCGTAGAACGTCGGGTCGGCGGCGCGCAGTTCAAGCGTATACCGCCCCGCGTAGCGGATGAGCGAATCAGACGACATAGACAGCCCGCCGTTGTAGTGCGTATCTATCTGCATCGTCTGCGTGCCGCTGGTGTCGGCATATGTCCAGCGCAGGCTAATCACATCGTCGCCGGGTCGCAAGAAACCGAGAAGTTCCTCGCGCCGGTCGTGCATGGCGGTGTTCGCGCCTGCCAGCGCCAAGATGCTGATGCGAATGTAGCGCGGGTCTAGCCTGTAACCCACATCGGTGTCGCCGTTTTGCATTGGCCCGCGTTGCGTCAATCGTCGAACGGGCGGCATACCAAGTCCGTCAAATGAAACAATGTGATATTTCACCAGATCGCTAATATCCAGCGTGCTTACGCCGCGCAGAAGGGTAAAGGTTTCGCCGTTTGGTTGTGCCATGTGCGTTTAGTGCGCCATTCACGTGCCTAGCGCGTCCCTCCTGTTACAAGTTGCGCCATGCGCAGGTCGTCGGCTGGCGTGCGCGTCGGGTCTTGGATGTAGGTGTTGTATTGGTTGATGACCGCGCCGCCCTGCACCGGCTGCGACAGCGGGCTATTCGGCCCAAAGACGCGCCGCGCCAGATCATCAAAGAAACTTCCCGCGCCTGTGCTGGCCTGGTCAAAGAAACTGCCCGCGTCGCGGCTCAGGTTTGGCAACGCGCTCAAGAGTTTCACAACATCGGTCAACACCTGCGCAAGGAGTTTGAACGCGGGGACGAGTGAGCCATTCACAAAATCGCGGAGGGCTGGCCCAGAGGTTTGCCAAAACTTGTCAAACTCGACAAGCAAATCTTTCACGGTCGGCATTAAGTCCTGACCGACTTTTAACCGCAGCCCCTCAAGGTCTAGCGTTACATTGCGCTGCTCACGACCGAACGCAATGGCGGCCTGCACCCCATCTTCGTTCAGGAGCCGGTTGACTTCCTTCGTCTTGGCAATCCAGTCGGGGAAGGTCTTGGTCGCCATCGTGTCGGCGATTTTGTCAATGTCGCGGCCCGCCTCACCAAAGAGCACTAGCTCGGCATTGGCCTTCTTTGTGCCGTCGGGCGTCTTAGCAATGGCCTCGTTAATCGCCACAATGCGCTCATCGGGCTTGAGCTTGTTGATGGTGTCGTATTCAAGGCCGATATCTTTGAGCGCCCGGATGACGGGTGGCAGGCGGTCGTTGGCGCGGCTCAGTTGGTCGTTGAACACGTCTGCTGCCGCCGCAACCGCCTTCACGTATGCGTCTTGTTCAGCGGCCACCCGCTTATTCGTGTCGGCCAACAGTTTTGCCTGCGCATCGGCGTTGTCGGCCACCTGCCGGTCGTAGGCTCGTTTGGCGCTGTCTGCACCGCGCTGGTATTCAATGCTTTCAGCGTCAATCCGGCGCGTTAGGTCGGCGGCGAGTTTGGCCGACTGTTCGGCATATTGCTTGTTCTCGCGCTCAATGCGGGTAGCGAGATCGGTAATCCGTTCTTCGCTCACGCGGCGCGCTTCATCGGCATCGCGCTGATATTGCGTGGCGAGGTTGGCCGTGCGTCGCTCTAGCTCGGCGTTGATGCTGGCCGTCTGTTCTGCAAGTTTGGCGTTCTCGTCATCAATGCGGTTTTGCAGCGCCACCGTGCGTTCGGTGTTGTCCTGAATGATGCGTTGGCGCTCGGCCTCTGACGCCGCCGCAAGCGCCTGGGCACGTTTGGCGTATTCGTCTTGGAGCTTCTTGGTCTGCTCCTCATACGCCTTATTCTCGCGGTCGATGCGGTCTTGGATTTTGGCAAGTTTCTTTTGAAACTCAGCCTCTTCCTTTGCCGCTGCATCTGCCGCTGCCTTCTCGATTGCCGCCTTTTCTTCGTCCGACTTCTTTTGAATCTCGGCCCGCTTCTTAGCCTCTTGCTCGTTGAACGCGGCTAGTTCGGACTCAAACGCCCGCTTGTCGAACTCATCCTGCGCGTTGTTGATGCGGTCTTGTAAACTCTGGCGCTTGGTGGCTGTCGATTCTTCGAGACGCTGCAGCTGGTCGGCCAGCTTTTGCTGTTGATTCTCTAGCCGTGCTTGCAATCGGTCTTGGGCGTCAATCTGCCGCTGCGCATATGTTTCGCGCAGGTCGGCCTCGGATTCTTCAAGCCCGGCGATTTTCTCGGCCCGCTGTTGTGCAAGTTCGCCGAGACGCGCCGCCAACGCCTCAGCCTGTTCGAGCGTCTTGCGCGCAAGCTCGTTTTGCCGGTCAAACTCCGCCTGTTGAATATCAGTGCGGACGCGCTGCAACTGCACGGCCAAATCGGCCAGCCGGTCGGTGTGGTTGCGCTCTAGCTCTTGGACGCGCTCAGTAGAAGCGCGCACCAGTTCTGCGCGGCGTTCGTTGTAGTCGCGCTCGGCGTCTGAACGGCGGCGGTTGTAGTCCTCGGTAGACTGTGACTGGTCTTCAAGCAGACCGGCCAGCGTTTCGTTGTGCCGTCGCTCTAATTCCTCCGACCGCTCGTTGGTTTGCCGCCGCAGTTCAGTGAGGCGTTCTGATAAATCGCGCTCGGCCTCGGCCCGCTCGCGTTGGTAGTCGGCCTCAACTTCGGCCTGGCGCTGTGTTAGTTCGTTGGCGCGCTCGGCGGCATTCGCCTGTATGGTGCTGATGCGCTCGACAACCTGTTCGGTTACTTGCGCAGTTCGTTCGGCGTATTCCTGTTTGGCGCGCTCAACCTCGTTGGCGATAATCTTCTGCTGGTTGCCTGACGCTTCAAAATTGCGTGCAAACTGCCCATACATTCGCACAACGGAATCGACGGCGACACCAGCAACCTCGGCAATCGTGCCAAGTGTGGACGCAAATTCGGCGGTCGTGCCGGTGGCGTTTTGAATACCCGCCACCGCCTCGCCCCAGTCGGACGCGGCATTTACGGCGTCAAGGGCGGCATTAATCAGCGCCGCAAATGCGCTGGCTAGGGCCGTGACGACGCCTAGCGCAACCGTGGCCGCGCCTGCGATGCTACTAATGCCAGCAGCGGCGGCGGGCGCGCTTGACGCAATGCCCTGATTGGCTTCGTTGGTTTTGGCAAGCGCCTGCCCAACATCGTTAAGCGTCGATTTGCCGCTAACGTCGCGGCCCTCAACGATGATTTCGAGCTTGCTTGTGTTTGCTGCGCCCATTTAGCCCCGCTTCATACGCTGCCTATGCTGTCTGCGCCGTCTGTGTCGCTGGTGCTGGTCGTGTGGCTACACGCCACAGCCTTACGCCTGTTCCGCTACCGGCCCTGCCAGCGGCGCGGCCTGCATCGCGTTCATTGCTGCTTGCGCGCGCAGCGATTCAATCTCAGCGCCGGAGGTTTTGAGAATGCCCTCAACCGCGCCCGTGATTTCAATCAGCGTCATGTCGCGCAGGATGGCCTGTTTCGCCTCGTCCTTGTCCGGCTCATCAAATGCAAACGCCACCAGTGCCACAACGGCGGCTTCGGTGTCGGCCTTCTGCGGGATGCCGCCCGCGCTCAGGGGGCGAAAGAACCGCTCAAGCGTGGCAACATGCACGGGGAAGTCTTGGATAAACTGCATCACGCCGGGGTCAGTCGGCTTTGGGAACCTGAGTTTGATTTGTCGTTTGCTCATGTTGTGGGGATATGGCGGCGCGCACCCCACGCACGCGCCGCCGCCTGTAAGCGTCTGCCGCGCCTATAGACTAGTATTCGTTGCGGGTCAGCGAGCTATTGCCTGTGCCGCTGATGTCGAACGAAATTGCACCCTTGGCCGGAATCGCCAACGCCTTCTTGTCAAAGGTGGCCGAGCCGGTGTAGTAAGGCATCTTGCTCGAAGACGTTGTGCCAACCAGCGCCACTTTGATGTTGACGTTATCCGCGCCGTAAAGCTGGTTGATAATTTTGTCGGTGTAGTCGTTGATGGTGGCGGTTGCCGCTGCACCCGTGCCAGAACCGCCAGAGAACGACACCGTTGGCGCGCTGGTGTAGCCGCTGCCGAAGTTGGTCATTACGATGTAACGAACCGTGCCCGCCACATCGACCACAGCCGTAGCAGCCGCGCCCGAACCCGCACCGCCAGAGAATGACACGGTGGGCGCAGATGTGTAGCCGCTCCCGGCGTTGGTAATTGTGACGTAGGTCAAGCGGCCACTGGTCAGCGCCAGATACAGCTTGCCCTTGAATGAGAAGGACGGGTAGCCAGTCACAGCAGCATCGGCGCCACCATAGCGGGGAACCTGCGTCACTTCTTTCGACTCATCGAGTGCAACGTCCACCGCCTCGCCGTCGAACGACCAATACGCCGTTGAAGCGACTAGATCGGAGCCGCCGGGCGCAATGTAGAAAATCGCGTTTTTACCTGAAAACAAGCCCATTGCAATTCCTCCAACCGCGCTTGGCTAGCCGTCCGGCGACACCGTAAAGCGCAGGATGATTTGTTCATGTCGATACGTGATGCCGCCGATCAGGACGTTTGCCTTTTCAGTGCGCGTCACGTAACTAAGGTCAATCCACGTCGCGCCCGTTGCGTTTGGCGCAGGGTTGCGCGACCTGTTATCAAAAACCCACTGTGCGACGATTTGCTCTGCGTCGTCTAGCGCGTCCTCTGAATCCGCCGAGTAGTAAGCCTCTTGTGCGTCGGCATACTCGGCAAACAACATGACCCCAATGAACAAGTCGCTGGTGTCGATGTTCGCATCCGTCCGGTCGTCGCGTCCGCTTGACACGCTCTCAACTGTTGCGACCGGCGACTGCCGGTTGAACGTTGGAGCCGCGTATCCGTAAAGCGCTTGTAACGGTTTGCCACTCCCGACCAAAAGCGCCTCTAGCTCGTCGGCTACGACCTCGCGGTAGTCCTTGCGGTTGATGACGGTCGTCATTGCCTACGACCTCCCCGCCAGCCCACGCTGGATGATTGCAAGCGCGGCGCGTTGAGTCGTCGGCCAGCGTTCACGCACGGTGCGGTCTTGGAACGCATGTTCGCCGCCGCGCCGGTTCTCGTAAACGCTGTATTCCACCGGCTTACGCTTAGTGAGCGGGTTGACTGCATCCGGGTCGATAAACGTGCGGCCACGGGCGGTGTCGCCGCCGTCGGTGAAGTCCATCCGCAACGCGGCGCGCATCGCACCGCCACCCACCCCGCCTGTGCGCGAGTAGTAGTAAGTGCCGCGTGCGCTCTGCTTGTAGCGGCCTACGTGCATCAGCGTCACTTCGTGGCGGTGCAAGTCGGTGACGGCGTATTTCACCGCCTCACCGAGCGCGCCTTTAGGCTGTAGCGCGCCGATCATCTCGGCGTTCTTTGCCTGTGCCTCTTGCAGTCCACGAATCGTCGCTTTCAGCATTGCGTTAAGCCTTCACCCGCTCGACAACGACGTGCAACCGGCTGGCGTTTGAGCCGATGCGCCACGGGTATTCGGCCACGTTGCGCACGGCGTAGTCCACCTCGTCCACGGTCAACACATCACCCGCCTTCACATCAAAAGACGCATCACAAAACGTTTGCAGCAAATCAATCGGCGTATTCAGCGCAAGGCGTTGGCGCGTCTCTGCGCTGGCCGGTGTGAGTGGTGCGCAAGGCAGGTCAGTGATGAACGTCTCAGGCTCGCCGCGCTTGCCGCCCGCTATGGCCGGTGGGCGCTTGGTGCTGGCTGTAACCAGCATTTGCCGAGCGAAAGACAGACTCACGACGCCTCCTCGCGCACAAAGCCACCGACAAACGCGCCGGTTTGAAAGTCCGTATCCGTTGCGCCAAATCCGTATTGGTTGCGCAGCTTGTCGGCTCGTGCTTGCCACGCGCCTGCAACCGCCGCGCCATCCTCACGAAGTGGGCCAGATGCGGTATTCGCCACCGACGACCACGCCCGCGCCAGTGCTTCACATGCAGCGGCGCAAGCGCGCATGACCGACCCCTCCCGCGTCAACCACACGCCCAATTCCTCATCCGAGAAGTTGGAGCCGTTGGGCTTGATGCCTGCGCCCTCGGCGGTGTCGCCAAGTTCAAGCCGTACCAAACCTGTGTTGGTTGAAACGTCGTAAGAGAAAGCCATGCGCGCTCCTGTGCTGTCGCTACTGTGATTAGCTAGCCGAGCCGTCCGCCCACGACGCCGAGTTGTAGCGCACCACACCATTGGTGCGGTCGCCGACGCCGACGCCGAATTCCGTCCAGGTGATGAGTGTGCCGAGCGGATTGGCCGGCGACGTGCCCTGGGCCGGATCCGGGAAGGCCACGAAGCGCAGTTGACTCTCGCCTCGGCCGACGCGGATCTTGAGTGGGTTCTGCATCGAGCTGTTGCCGTAGCTCTTGAACAGCCACCAGTAGCTTTGCGGCCAGCCGTCGACCACGCGCACGCGCGCGTAGCTGCCGGTCAGGTAGCCGATGTAGCCGGCGGGCAATGCCACCACCGACGAAGAGCTGCCGACCGTCAAGATCGGGTCGGTCGCCGACACGAAGTCGGAGAAGGCCCGCACCGTAGCTTCGTCGCTGGACGAGATCCACAGATCGAACGGCGCCACATGGCCGTGCTCGCGCAGGTTCTTCATGTCGGTGATCAGGTTCGCCGACGTGAACGAAGTGGCGGCTGCCGTGTAGTGCTCGTGAGTGCTGGCAAACGTGTTGCCGGCATACTCGGGCGGCGTGAAGGCGACCGACGTCTGGGCGGCCGTGGTGGCAAAGCCCGGCGAGTAACCGCCAGAGCCAAGGCCCTTCGCCGCGCCACTGTCGTCTGTGCGCTGCAGCGGGCGACCCAGGATCTTCGTGCGCGCCAAGCGCCGAGCCGCATCCACCGTGTTGGCAATGTCGGCTTCGATCTGCGCGGTGTAGGCGTTGCGCAGATAGTTCCACG
This sequence comes from uncultured Rhodoferax sp., assembly GCA_964569855.1. GTDB lineage: Bacteria > Pseudomonadota > Gammaproteobacteria > Burkholderiales > Burkholderiaceae_C > Allorhodoferax. Next base: position 10,272 of record CAZMXB010000078.1, on the reverse strand, counting down.
TCCAGCCAAGGCCCAAGTCGTAGGGCTTCAGCGGGAGCATGTGGCCATCCACTTCAGCGCGGCTGCGAGGCGGGCGGCTGTATTCGGTATAGTCGCCGAACGAGAAGCCCGTGCCCATGCGGTAGGAAACCACCGGGCTATCGGCCGCGGACATAGCCGACGCAAACACGGGATCGCTGTTGATTTCAGCGGCCACGCCGTTGAGTGCGCCGGTCAAGAGGTTTGTCACGGTGAGCAGGTTTGTGCCATCCTGCAACTGCTCTTTGAGTAGCTGCGAGGCGTCCACACCTGTCCACACCACAAAGTCGCGAGTGTCGCGTCCACCAATGCTTGCCATTTCAGTTTTCTCCTATCAAGCCCGCTTTGGGTTCGCTTGATTACGCGACGTAGCGCGGTTGAACGAACAGCGTGTCGGCGGTCTTCATCCAACCGATGCTGTGCTTGTTGGTCGAGGCCGTCTCGCTTGGCGTGCCGGCCGTGGTGTCGTCTGGGTAAACCAGCTTGCCAATCGTGCCGCTCGTGAAGCCTGAGATCGGGCCAAACACAACCACGTCGATGTAGGCACCGGCCGCGCCAGTTTGCACAGCCACGCCGACGGCGATGTGATTCGCGGCGGTTCCGTTGCCGTCGCACGCGGTCACGCCGTCCGCTCCGTTCGCCACGACATCACCGGCAGCCACGCCGCCAGTGCCGACCACAAAGCGATGCGTCACCGCACCCTCATTGGGGCGAATCTTGGTCGTATCGGTGGGCTTAGTAATTGCCATCGTTTACGCTCCTGGTTCTTGATTAGTTCTGTCTAGTTTTGTCCAGCCTTGTCTAGTTCCCGGCTAACCATTGGCTAGTTCTTGGCTGGAATGCGAATACCGAATTTCTTTGCAGCGAGCGACGTTGCGTCGTCCAGCTGCTGCTTCGGTGTTTGCTTGCCCATATCCGCCGCATTGGTATTCGGCGCTGTGGGCGCTTGCGGCTTGGCGAATAACTCGGGGTACGACTTCTGTAGTGCGTCCCAGTCGATGTTGCCCTTGGCGTCGATCAAGTTGTCGGTCACGGCCAGCTTGTAAGCGGCGGTGATGTTGCTCACGCCTTTGGATGGGGCTTCAACGATGAACTGCTTTTCGCGGGTGGTCGCGGTGAGTTCGGCTCGCACCTTTTCAAGCTCGGCAGCAAGTTCTGTATCCTTGCCCGCTTTGTCTTGAATTAGCTTGAGTTGCTTCTCTAGCGTCTTAGCCGCGTCGCGCTCTTTGTCCAGCGCCGCTTTTAGCCCTTTGGTGTTTGTCTCGAAATGGGCGTCAAGTGCTCTGCGCTGGTCATCGGTCAGGCTTTTTGCAACGTCATCAAACGTGAGGGCCGTGGGCGTCTCGCCTGTGGGCTTTTGCGTTTGTGCGCCTGTGTTGCTGGTGTTGCCTGCGTTTACTGGTTGCGTCGGTTGAGTCGTATTCGGTTGTTCGTCTGCCATCTGTCCTACTGCCTCGGTGTCCCACCGTCCGCCTCGCATCCCGCAAGGAGGAAAACAAAAAGCGCCGTTCGGAATCACTCCGAACGGCGCAATACTTGCTGGCGTTCGCATCTTTCGCGCAGGTTGCGTTGTTACGCAGGGGCCACACGAGAGGCGCTTGTTATTTAGTTGGTCGCAATTCTACATCAGTTCTGCATTACCTGTCTGTGTCAATCACACCCGAAACCGTGCGCGCTTGCACCACCGGCGCGGGCGTCATTGTCGTAGACCTGCGGCGCGTGTCGTCGTCTAATAGCGCCTTGATGCGCGATGCCTCGCGTATGAGGACGCTATAGTGATTCTCTAGTGCCTTACGCAGCGCGTCGTCCATCGTCACCCCATCATCAATTGAGCGTCATAAGAATTGGGCGGCGCTTGACCTCTACCAACTCGGCGCGCACACCAATAAGACGTGGCTCAATAGCATCTGGGTCTTCGTGCTCTGTCCACTGACGCAATGTGCGTAAAAACGGGTTGAGGTCTCGGTCTTCGATGGTTAGCACCACATTTAGTTTTGCTGCACGCTTGACCAACTCATTCAGCGCAGACACGTGAGACGACGCCTCATTCAAAATATCGGTGATTTGTGATTCGGTTGCTTTTTCCATTTGCTTATCCTCCGCGTAGCGCGTTCGATGGCCGCACCTTCTCGCGCTTCTTTTGCGCCCGCGCGTTCAGCTCGTCGCGCGCCGCATTGCGCAGCCGCGTTGTAAGGTCGTCCGTGGCGTCCTGCCGCCGCACCAGTGCCACGACGGTTCGACATGCGTAGTGGAACGGCGGTTGCATCATCTCGTCTGCGTAGCGCGGCTCTCCGGTTAGCTTGAACGGTTCGCCCATCACTTGCCATTGCCCATGCACACGCAAGCAACAGTCCGTCGTGCGCTCATCAACCACAGCCACAGCTTGCCGCCCATATTCATTCATCAACTCGCGCACACGGGCGGATAGGCCAAAGGCGGCCATGTCCTGTGCGTCGCTCAGGAATCCGGCGGGCAACGTTTGCGCCAGTTGCGCCGCCGCCTGCACCATGTCAAACGTGCGCCACTGGTCAAGCGGCGACACCACAGCCAAGGCTTGCTGCCTATCATTCGGCGACAAACCCGCACCATTGACGACAGCGCGCAGGATGGTGCGGCCATAGCTCACCACGGCGAACAACACCAGCCAACGCGAGGCGTCACGAATGACGCTGCCGGGCGTGAGAATACCGGCGCGGGCGTCGTTGCCGAGGATTAGCTCACCATCGTCTAGCCCGTTGATGGCAAGCCCCTGCACGCCCGCAATTTGCGCGTCCAGAATTGCTAGCACGGCGCTACTGGCGTCCTCAAAGGGCGGAGCAAGTGGGTCGGCGTCCAGTGGCAACTCGTAGGCGCTGGCGTCGCGTTCAGCTTGCCGCTGGCCGATATAGACCGCATCCTGCAAGAGCGTGACCAAATCGGCGCGCACCGTTCGGCGTAGTGTGCCGAGGATGTCGACGATTGCCTGCGGATCGGTCAGCGCGTTTGCGAGTGCCAGCCTCGCCGCTCGGTATGCGGCTACGATCCGGCCGCGTGGTGCATCGCTGTGGCCCATGCGGTCGAACAGCGCGCCGAGGTCGTCTCCGGCCCTCAGCGCATGCTCTATGGCGCGTTCATGCTGTTGAAGTGTCATTCGCTCTTTTTGAAACTCACTGTCACCGCGTCGCCCACTTGCGGCGCGAATCTCACACCCGTCAGAATCGGCGCTGTTGGCGCGTCCTTGACATAGAACGTCAACCAACCACGCATCTTGTCGCCTGTCTTCATTCCGTGTCGCCCCTGGAAATTCGGCTCTTTTGTGTCCAAAAGCTGAGGCAGATACTCGAAGCCGTCTTTATCAACTCCCGTGAACCAACTGGGAAGAATGAACAACTCGTAAGGTGCAAGCGCCTCTAACGTCACATCCAAGCAGGCCTTACGCAAACCGTCCTCATAGCGAATCGCCATAGTGTTCACTGTGACCTTGAACACATCGGATTGCGCCGTCTTATCCAGCGGCATTGACACCTCGTCGGGTGTCGGATTGGCCGTGCGAACGGGCGACGCCATGCACGACGTCAGAAACAGGGCCACTGCGGCCAGCGCAGCTACAAACAGGAATGTGTAGGGTGTTCTCATGTCTTGATGGTCGCATGGCCACCTCACAAGCGCATCCGGCTTACGCTGCATTACGCCGCATTCAACCCCGCCAGCGACGCCTGTGTCATCGCCTGCCGATTCTTGTAACTATCGGTCTGTTTCATCGCGTCGATCTGCTGCTGGGTATAGCCCCACACCTCCGCCCAGATGGTTTCCTCTGGTACGCCGCTGGACTTCTTGGCAGACGCTTCCTGCACCAGCTCGCCCAACTGCCGGGGCTTGGCCGGCTTCCACACGATCTCGAACTCAGCCGCTTCCGCCAAATCCTTTTGTCCATATAGCCGTTCGAGCTTCAGAGCCATGCCGAACGCATCGACCCACATCTGGGCATAGCGAAGCTGTCGCTTCTCGACCTTGGCATACAGTGGCTCCTTGTATTCCTGCTGGGTGTCGGCGCCGGCAACTTGTCCCGTGATCTGGAAGCGACTCATGGGCGTGTCGGTCACGCTCGCCGCCTTTTGCACCAGTTCGTTGAGCGTCTTGATGAACGCTTCGGGCGACATGCCGTCGATGGGTTCCAGCGAAGCATCGTTTGGCCCCTTCTTTGGGTCACCAATGATCAGACCCGGCTCAATGGCCGCCCAGTTGGAACGATCAGCGGCCGGCGCCTTGCCGTCGGTTGTTGGCCACCAGCCGAAGGCCTTGAAGATGCGAAACGAGCTTTGGCGATTGCCGGCCATCAAGTCCAGAAACGCGTTGTTGATCGCATCCTGCACCGGCCAAGCATCGATGGCGTGCGGCCGGTTGTCCGGCTCGCTGGCCACAAACACCGGCACGCCGAGCGGCCGGCCATTCGCATCCACCCACGGAATGGGCCACGCCGTGTCGCCTTTGTCTTGCATTGCCACTGGTGTCCCGCTCGACACGTCCCACTTTTCGATGCGGTCGGGGTAATACTCGGTGAGGCGCATCCGGGCTTTGCCGTTGCCCAGTTCCTCGCGCCAGCGCTTGGACGCCCGAAGCACTGGCTGATTGGGGTCGTCGTTGACGTAGAACAGCTTGCAACCGAAGCCGTCACCAACGCCGGACGCGCGAATGTTGTCCGAGTCCACTGACAACGATGAGCCGGCGGCTGTGTCTGTGTAGCGTGGATGCGGCAGCATGCGCGGGTATTTGCCAGTGGTGTCCCAATCGACGATCACAAACGACTCGCCGTCGCTGGTGGCGTCGGTGTAGACATCGTCTTGCTTAACGTCCAGCCGGTTGGCGCGCCACACGCGTTCTGCCCAAGCCGTGAGTGCCTGTGATGCGTCGCTTCCTACCTCGACGTCACCAGGTTGCTCAGTCGTGGCAATGGCTTGGATCTTCTTGACGGCCAAGCGCTCCGTGATGGCGGTGATCACCGTGCGGATGACGTTCAGTTTGAGGTTGACTTCAGCGCCAGAGGAAAGGCCCAGCAGATTGCGGATCCGATCGGTCGTCATGGTAATCTGCGCGCCCTCGTAATATGCACGCGCGTCGACGACCTCCTCCTGCCGGGCCAGCTCTTCGGCCGCTTGCCATTCTGCAAACGCTAACTGTGTTGGGTTGAGTTCTGCCATCGTTGATCGTTACCTCAAATAGCTCATCGCAATGGAACCGCCGATCTTCTCGGCTGCCATGCGTGTGTATCGCGCCGCGTCGTAGAAGTCGTCGCCGCCATTGCCGTCGTCGTCTGTGTCGACCTTCAGCACGTCTTCCGGCCGGTTCGGGTCGTGCTGCAACTCGGGCAAGCTGTATGCGAGTCGCGCACAGGTTTCCCAGATAAAGAGCTTGGGCTTGATGCCGCGCTCGATGTCGCCTAGGTCAGCCAATAGCGTCGTCGCGCCGCTGATGCGGTCGTTGTTGGCCATCGTCAATTCGATGCTTTCTTCGGCATACTGATCGGCTACCGTTCGCTCGGCGCCGCGCTTGCCAAACACGTCGGCGCCAGCGACGAACATCTCGACGCGGCTCCACTTCCCCACAACGCGGTCAGCCATTGCCTTGATCGCTTCAGCATGACGTTTGACGACCCATTGCCGCTCGGCGTGCTCGGCAATGATGTAGATGTTGCCGTCGTTGTCTTTGGTGGCCAGATATGCGGCCGTGTAGTGGGTGAAGCCATAGTCCAACCCACCCCACACCGGCCAGTTGTGCGGGATCTGAAACGGCTTGACCACGTGCACATCGTGCCGGAAGTTCGAGAAGTATTGGCCGGCAGCGATGTCCCAATCGCCATAGCGCCAGGCGCGTAGTTGCCAGCCGGTGAGCTGCTCCAACTCCGACTTGTAGTCGACGTTGACGAAGCGGTTATCGTCCACCGTCGATGGGATGAAGCGCGTGCGCGTTTGCTGACCCTTGCGCCAAGGGTCGATGTATTCGCGCTTAAAGTCGCCGTGCCCCACGCCGCCGGGGTTGGTCGTTTCGTAGATGCGCGGCCGCCAGTTCGATTTTGATGTGCGCACGCAGGTGGCAATGTCTTTGCGTTTGCGGCTGGTGAGAGTGGTGGCTTCTTCGATGATCGCGCCGTCATATTGCAGGCCCAGGTAGCTGTCGATCTCGGCCTCCGAGTTGTAATGGCCAAGCACGATTGACGAGCCGTTCTCGAAGCGGAGTGTCGATTCATACGTTCGGTATTCATGCGGCACGCCAAGCAGCGTTGACTTTCGCAGGTCGGCAAACGATTCGCGCGCGCCTTTCAGCACTTTGCGCAGGAATAGAAATTTGAGACCTGGAACACGTTGGCAGTCATCCGCGCCAACTTGCGATAGCGCCCAGTGCGATTTGCCACCGCCGCGCGCGCCACCAAAGCCAACACGCACCGGCCCCCCGGGCAGGTCGCATTCACGAGCTGAAGCGCTGGCGAGCAACTGACGCGGCTGCAGAACGACACCCGCCCGGATGAAGTTCGCAATCTGATCACGCGGACACCCAGCGGCCTTGGCCGCCATGATGTAGCGCTCAGTGGGCGTCCGGCGTGCCGGCTGTGTCTGTCGCACTTGGCGTGTCGCCTGCGTCGCCGCCTGCGCCGCCTGCGTCGCTGTCACCATCAGTGTTGCCATAAATCTTGCTGATCGCTTCCTCGAACTGTGGGAACTCGTGCCGCGTGGTGTTATCCGTCTCCACACGGTCGCTGTATTTCTTGCGCGTCTTCTCGTACCAAATGATTGCGCCGAGCATTCCCTCGCGCACCTTTGAAAACAACTGGCTGCTGACTTCGGCGTCAGCCTTCGCCCTCCCCCTTTTTATGGCAGTGTCAAAAATATCAAAATCGCGCTTGCGTCGGGCCAGCGTTGACAAGCTGATCCCTAGGCGCGCAGCGACTTCGGCTTCGGTCAGCCCATCGGCGGCCGCTTTCTCCACCGCACTTGCGTCAATCGGAATTCGTTTGCGTCCCATCGTCCTATCACTGCTCAGCGCTATCCAACACCCCACGTGCTATCTACACTCACCACACCGGTTGCACACGTGATCACCGGCGGCCATGGCCACATCGGCGGCACAACATACGGCACCACTGGCACTGGGTATGGAACCGGATAAGGCACGACAGGTGCGACCGGTGCAGCTGGAGCCGCTTGGGGCGCGCGCGAAGCGCGATCTATGGACATGGTCGCGAGCGCCAGAATCACTTCCAACAATGTCGCGTTGGCCGCCTTCAGCCGTTCAACCTCGCCTTTCAATGCATCAACTTCGCGCGCGTTGTCGCTCATGCGTTCATCCATGTTATGCATCTCCTGCGCTGGTCACCTTGCAGCGCTGAACATCCGTCCGCCTGTTGCCATTCACATTCACCGATAGATGAACGCGGAAGTCGCCCGCATCATCAAACGTCACCGCGTCCCATTGCACATACGTTGCGCCGACCGTGCCGCTCGTCGTGGACGTGTAGCTGGCGGTCACATCCGCGCCAGTGGCCGCGTTGTAGACCGCCACTGATGGACTTGCCAGCGTTGCACCCGATGGGTAGCGCGATACCGCGATGCGAAAGGCCCGCGCCTCTCCCTCGACAAACTCCTGCACGCCGGGGATGAGGTAATCCGGCTCGTTCATGTGTTGTCATTCCTCCCGGCCAGCATCACCGGCCTTGCGTTCGGCTTTAGCACATTCGTTCTGTCGTGGGGCGTTGCAATGTCCAGGCGCTTGTGTGGTCGCAACGTGATGTAAACAAGCCCAGTAGCCCCGGTTGAATCGGCTGCTGACAAAACACCAGCCGACACCAGCGTGCCCGCGTCCACCGCGTAGAACGAGTCGGCCCCTGACAACGCCGCCGAAAGAACCGCCGCGCCTGCGTCCACAAACACGCACACATCCACGCCGGATAGCGTCGCCGCCGACACAAAGCCGCCTGCCTCGTTGTAGACCGCGCCGGTGGTTTCAGAACCAGATAGCGCGCCCGCGCTTGTGATTTGGCCCGCGTCGGTCATTGCCAGAACATCAAGCGCCGAAAGTGTGCCCACGCCCGACAACTGACCGGCCTCAGTGAAGGCCATTACATCGGCGGCGGATAGTGTTCCAGCCGAGGCGAAAGCGCCGGACTCGTCATACACGGCGGCGCTCGAATCAGCCCCGCTTAGTGTGCCTGCCGATGTAACCTGGCCCGCGTCCACCAGTGTGGCACTGTCACCCGCTGAAAGCGTCGCAGCGCCCGCCACCTGGCCTGCATCTGTAAAGCTTGCGCTATCACCCGCCGACAATGCGCCAGCGGACACGACCGACCCAGATTCACTAAACGCGGCTGTGTCTGCGCTGGAGAGCGACGCCTGCGCGGTCGTCTGCCCTGCGTCGGTAAACACCCCAACGTCCGCAGCGAATAGCGTGCCAGCCGACACAAGCGACCCTGCGTCTGAGAGTGCCGCCGTGTCGCCCGCGCTTAGAACACCTGTGCCGACAATTGAACCGGAGTCAACCAGTGCAACGGTATCTGCCGCGCTGAGTGTCCCTGCGCTTGTGACCGACCCCGCGTCGGCGAGTGCGACTGAATCACCAGCCGACAGCGTGCCCGCGCCTGTTGTTGAGCCAGTGTCAACGAACGCGGCGGCGTCTCCTGCCGACAATGTGCCAGCGGATGTAAATCCGCCGGCCTCGTCGTAGGTCGTGCCACCCCCGCCGCCACCGGCTCCGGCAAACAACAATAAAAGCATGGTGCGCTGTAACTACACTTTCACCGACTAGATATCAAACTGAATCCGCGCCGTGACGTTCAACTGGTCAGACGTAGACGCAAGCGACCGAGCCGCCGCGCTGTCAAAGTTTGAAAAGCCAATGATTGTGTCACCCGCCCCGCTTGCGCTGTTGGTGGCGATGAAGTAGCCATTGGCCGCAGCCGACGACACAAAGCCGGTGAACTGTTTGGCGCTCGATAGTGAGATGCGCCGCCCGCTGCCATTGGTGGCCGCACTACCCCAGTCGCTTGTCGCAATAGCGATGCGGGCATAGCTGCCAGAGCTTGCCGTCATTTCAGTCCAACCGGACGGTGACGCGCCGCCGGTCGCGGTGCGCGCTGGAACGGTTGACGCCGAGGCGGATGTGAACAGGCCGAGATACAAAGTCGTATCGACCGTGCTGCCCTTGAATGCGATGCCGAGGAGATAATCTAGCCCCTCATCTGTAAAGTTCTCTGCCATTGCTGAAAGCCTCCTAGCTACTTGTAAAACAGATTGATATTCAAATCACTGGCCGCGACTGCGGTCGTGTTGCTATCGGCCACGCCCGTGACCGTCGTCAGAGCGATGCCAGTCGAGAACGCGATGCCGAGTTCATCGCTGAAATTTGTGCCGCCGTTGGGTGGCACGCCCACCGTAAAAAACACAGACGCGCCCGCCGTCGGCGTGGTCGAGGCGTTGTGGAGCTTCACATAGCTCCATGCGGTTGTCGTGTTGGTAATCGACCAGCCGTAGAGTTGCCCCGCGCTGGCTTTGACCACCGTCGCATTGGTGCTGCCCGCGCTGATGAGGTGATAGGTGCTGAGGCCGCCCGACGTGGCCGGGATAGCCTGCACCACGCCGGTGGAGTCATTGGCTAGCGTCACCCGGAGCGCGCCAGAGGCCGCTCCGTTCCCCGCTGCGATTGCGGTTGAACTGTCGGCTGTGCCGTCGGCCAACTTCACGCGCTGGTAATGCACGCCGGATACGTCGTCGGTTGCGACGCTGGTTCCTGCGCCAGCGGTAATTGCTACGTTATCTGCCATTTATCCAACTCCTGTCATCATCAGAAACCGCGCCAAAGGCCGGGCGCTTGTCTCGGTTGCGTAGTCGCTGTGCGTGTTAGTTGAGTTGTAGGTCTGCACAGTGAAGTAATACAGCGTGTTGTTTGTGAGGCCGGTGGTGGTGTAGGCCGTCACGTTGCCCACGTCGGTGGTCGTGCCATACACGCCGGTCGATGTGCCGCGCAACACCTTGTAGCCAGTCGCGCCGCTGACCGCGTTCCACGTCAACGTGATTTGGCCGCTGTTTGAGACGGCGCTGGCAATCGTTGGCGGCGCGGGGATGATGCCCACAGCCAGGTCATCGACGACGGTGTTAGAACCGCTGTTCGACCACAGATACAGGCCAGGGTAATACGGCCCGTTGTAGTTTGAGTCTGACGCTGTGCCGATTACTGACCACGCCGAACCGTTGTAGTAGCCGAGGGTCAGCGTGTTGTTGTATCGGCGCA
>CAZMXB010000077.1:7941-20201 GCA_964569855.1 uncultured Rhodoferax sp. | reverse complement strand
TTGCTGGATGCAGGCCACTTTGTGGTGATGTCATGAATTACGGAAGTCTCAATAAGTCTAAGACCGCCTGAATCGCCTTCGGCCCCTTTTGTTCAACACCTTTGATCAATCCGAACTTGTGCGAAGCAGCCGCCTGCGCTCTCTTGAAAGAGGCGATCAGTTCGGCATGGATAGCGGGTTGATGCACAAGGGCCTTACACGGGGCAAAGCCCATTTTTCAGCGCTTTTCCACGCCCGTCACGCGCCAAATGACATTGCCAACGTCATCCGCAACAAGCAATCCGCCACGCTTGTCGATCGTTACGCCAACTGGTCGGCCAAGAGCATCCCCCTTCGCGCTGACAAACCCGCTCAGCACCACCACGGGCTGGGCCGTTGGCATCGCCTTGCCGTCATACGGCACGAACACCACGTTGTAGCCACTGCGTGGCTTGCGGTTCCAGGAACCGTGCTGACCGATGAAGAAGCCGGCATTAAAGGGCGCAGGCAGTGCGGCACCCTCGGAGGAGGTGAGGCCCAGCGGCGCGACGTGCGAGCCAAGAGCGTAGTCTGGTTTCACGGCTTTGGCGACCAGCTCGGGCGCGGGCGGTTTCGCTCGCACATCGACGTTCTGCCCGTAGTAGCTGTACGGCCAACCGTAGAAGGCGCCTTCGGTGACAGACGTCAGGTAGTCGGGCACCAGGTCGTTGCCTATTTCGTCGCGCTCGTTCACAACCGTCCAGAGCTTGCCGCCCGCCCAGGCCATGCCATTGGGGTTGCGCAGGCCGGTGGCGAAGAGGCGACCTTTACCGCTGGCGATGTCGAACTCCCAAATCGCCGCCCGGCCTTCCTCGGCTGGCATGCCGTTCTCGGCCACGTTGCTGTTGGATCCAACGGTCGCATACAGCTTGCTGCCGTCGGCACTGGCGATGATGTTCTTGGTCCAGTGGTGGTTGAGCGGGCCGCCCGGCAGGTCAAACACCTTGGTGGGCGCGGCCGTGATCTGTGACTGGCCCGCCACATAGGGGAAACGTACGATAGCGTCCGAGTTGGCCACGTAGAAGTTGTTGCCAACCAGTGCCATGCCGAACGGTGAATTCAGGCCCTCCAGGAAGGTGGTGCGAAGTTCAACCGTGCCGTCACCGTTTGCGTCGCGCAGCAGCGTGATGCGGTTGGCGGTGGGCGCGGCCGCACCAGCGCGTTTCATCATCAAGCCCATGACAGCGCCCTTGATGCCTTTGCCGTCTTCGGGCTTGGGCGGTGCATTGGTCTCGGCCACCAGCACGTCGCCGTTGGGCAGCACGTAAATCCAGCGTGGGTGTTCCAGTCCCGTGGCCAGAGCCGCGACCGACAAGCCGGCCGCTGCCGTCGGCCCGGTGCCTTCGGGCCAGCCCTTGGCGGGCGCGATGTGGACGGTGGGGATGGTCTGCTTGTTTGGCTTGGCCAACTGAGGGTTCGGGCCTATGGTCTGAGCGGGGGGCTGCGTGCTGGGTGGTTGGGTTTGTGCGAGCAAGCTGCCTGAGCACAGCAGAGTGATGGATGTGAACAAAAGTTTACCGTGCATGGTGGCTCCTGGAAACAACCCATACTCCAGCAAACGGGCGCGGGACTCTGTGCGGCCGGCCACACACCGTTTACAGCCATCGCCCAATCATTTGTATGGCGCCTGTCCCCACCAGACCTTGTGCTGTCACCCCGAGCCACATCAGCCAGCTGTTGTCCATCGTCGCACGGGCATTTGCCCGCAACCTTCCGCTAAAGGAGCGGGCCAGCACATAGGCGCCCATGATGAGCAGCACAGCTACATTGAAGCCTTGCCATGACAGCAGGGCCGCCACGGTGGCGCTCCAGGCCTGGGCGGTGGGCTCCATGCCAGCGTGCCAGTGGCCAAGGATATCGATACCGACGGACGCGCCGGCGCACACCATGGAGCATGCGACCAGCAGGCGCAGCAGGACCTGGCCCCCATGTCTTCTGTGTCCATTCGGCCCATGCAACCGCGCGCGCGCCAGCGTCATCAAACCTGCGCCCAACAACATCAGCACCGCCGACACCAAAGGCCAGCCGATTGGCGGTAACGCGGCGCCAAACGGTGGGCACATGTCGGAAGCCATGGCCACGTGTAGGTGCGCAAACAGCAGCGACGCAAAGACCGTTGCATTGACACACAGAAGGATGACCATGGCCCACCAGGAATGCGAGGCGGGGCCGGTCGCACCCATGGGTAGGCTTATGCCATCTGCCACCAGCGCGGGCCCCGTGTGGGCGATGTCATCGGTGAACCAGAGCCACCAGCAGATGGCCGCAATCGACGTTGCTCCGAAGGCGAAGGCAGTAAACACCCATTCGACCGTGAGCAGCAAAAAGAAGCCCGCCGTGCCCACCGCCGCGATTAGTGGCGGCCAGCCATCCGTGGGCAGCACCAGCACGTGGCGCGGTATGGCGTCAACCACGCTGGTGATCAACGTTTCGCGCCCGCCAGTGATGGTGCCGGGCAACCAATGCTGCCCGGCATGCATCTCGTGGATGAGTTGCGGTTGGTCCCACAGCGGCTCGGGCGAATCAATTTGTGGAATGCTGCGCGTGCCGAATTCGCCTTTTGTTGCCCATTCCAGCGTGGAAGCGTTCCACGGGTTGCCATGTTCACGCTTCTCTTTCAGCGCGGTGCGCACGGCATCCCACAGGAACAGCACCACCCCCGCCGCAAAGATGAAGGCTCCAATGGACGACAACATGTTCAGCAGGTTCCATCCCAGGTCTGCGTCATAGGTGTACACACGGCGCGGCATGCCCAGGATGCCGGTGATGTGCATGGGAAAGAAGGCCAGGTTGAAGCCGAAGAACATCAGGCCAAACACCCAGCGCCCCAGCCGTTGCGACAACTGGTGCCCATTCATCACGGGCGCCCAGTAGTACAACCCGGCAAAAACCGGGAACACCGCTCCGCCAATCAATACGTAATGCAGATGGGCGACGATGAAGTAGGTGTCGTGCACCTGCCAGTCGAACGGTAGCACCGCGACCATCACGCCGGTAAGACCGCCCAGCACGAAAATAAAGTGGAAGCCCAACAGGAACAAGGTGTAGGTGTTGAAATACACACGCCCCTTCCAGAACGTCGCGATCCACGAGAACACCTGCACGGCACTTGGGATAGCCACCGCAAAGCTCGCTGCTGCGACAAAACCCATAGCCATGACACCCAGGCCCGCGGTGAACATGTGGTGCGCCCACAGCGCAAAGCTGATGAAGCCGACCGCGACCAGCGCGTAGACGATGGCGCGATGCCCCACGAGCCGTGTGCGCGCTGCCGTAGGCACCATCATCGACACCATGCCCGCCGCAGGCAAAAAGATGATGTAGACCTCCGGATGGCCAAAGAACCAGAACAGGTGCTGCCACAGCAACGGGTCGCCACCACGCGCTGCAATGAAGAAGGGCCAGTCGAAAGCCCGCTCCAGCTCCAGCAGCAGCGTACCCGCGATGATGGCCGGGAAGGCGAAGATGATCATGACTGCGCTGACCAGCATGGCCCAGGCGAACACCGGCATCTTCATCAGCGTCATGCCTGGCGCTCGGGTGAAGAGAATGCCGATGATCAGCTCGATGGCACCCGCAATCGCCGATATTTCGATAAAGCCAATGCCCAGCAGCCACCAGTCCGCGCCGATTCCGGGCGAGTACTCCTTGCCCGTGAGCGGCGGGTACATGAACCAGCCGCCGTCTGGCGAGGCCCCGAAGAAGATGGTGCAGAAGAAGGCGAGGCCACCGATGGCGTACGCCCAGAATGCATAGGCTGACAGGCGGGGAAACGGCAGATCGCGTGCGCCCAGCATGCCAGGAAGCAGGTAAACGGCAATCGCCTCAACCATCGGCACCGCGAACAGAAACATCATCACCGTGCCGTGCATGGTGAAGACCTGGTTGTAGGTCTGGGCGCTGAGCAAAGTGTTGTCGGGCACGGCGAGTTGTGCGCGCATCAGCAGGCCCAGGACGCCGGCCAGTACGAAGAACACCAGAGCGGTGGCGATGTAGAACAGGCCGATGTGGGTGTTGTTGACGGCCGAGAGGTAGCGCCAGCCTTTCGGTGGCTCCCAGGCGCGCGCGAGTGCCTCACATTCGCCGGGGGGGCGCGGTAGGGAAGAAGGCGGGGACGAAGGGAGGTATACGCTCATTTCAACGCCTCCAGCCACGCCGCCATCGCTTCCAGACCCGCGGCGTCGCGCGCTCCGAACGACGGCATGCGCGCGCCCGGCTTCACTTGCTGCACGTGCGCAATCCAGCGCTTCATCGCAGCTGCATCATTGCGCAGCGTCCCCGCGCCCAGGTGTAGCCGGCTGCCCACATGTGTGAGGTCTGGCCCAAGCTGCCCTTCGTCCGAGACGCCGCGCACCGTGTGGCAAGCGGTACAGCGCTGCGCAACAAAAGCCGCGCGCCCGCGTTCGGCAAGTGGTGAGATGAGCGCGCGTGCTGGTTGCGCCTGCGCAGCCAGCCAGGCATCGAAGTCCGCAGGCTCGTGCGCAACGATGTGCATCGCCATGCGCGCATGCTGCTCACCGCAATACTCCGCACACTGGCCGCGGTACACGCCGGGTGCGGTGGCCTGCAACACCAGCTGGTTGGTGCGGCCCGGCACCATATCCATCTTGCCACCGAGCTGTGGGACCCAGAAACTGTGGATCACATCACTGCTGGACAGACCGATCACAACGGGCTGGTTCACCGGGATGTGGATCTCATTGGCCAGCACTACGTCCGAGCCGTCGGGTGTGCGGTAGCGCACCTCCCACCACCACATCTTGCCGATGACGGAAACCACCAGCGCATCGACCGGGGGCGCGTGCGTGAGCTGCGCGCTGCGCACGGCGGTGTAGACCATAAGGATGGACAACACGATGGCGGGAAAGACGAGGCCGCCGCCGACGATCCACCAACGCGTGTTGACCTTGCCCGCCCGCTGGCGCAAGGCCACTACCAGCAAAGCCATGACACCGGCAAAGATCAGCGTAGAACCAACGAACAAGCTCCAGGCCACACCGGCAATCGTGTGGGCTGCAACTCCGGCTGGGTCGAGCATCGTCATAGGGGCCAACTCATTGGAGCGTATGCAGGTAAGCCGCCATCGCTCTTGCGTCGTCGGGCGAAACACCCATAGCCGGCATGGTTGTGACGGGGACAAGGGCCTTGGGGTCAACGATCCACCGCGCCAGTGCGGCCGGCTGGTTGGGCACATTGCCGGCGATGTAGCTGCGCCGGCCGAATGCCTGCAGGGTCGGGCCGACGGTGCCCCGCGACGCCGCCACGCCGGGTATCGTGTGACAACTGCCGCACTGGTACTGGGCGAGCAGCAGCTTGCCGCGCGCCGCCTGCTGGCTGTCCTGCTGATCATGCAACTGCGCCGGTTCACCTGTGCAGGCGGACAGCAGTCCGACCATCAGTATCGGCATGAACAGTGACAGAACGCACGGTGCGAATTGGCGATGCGCGTCCACAATCGGCTGAACCCCATGAACAAGACCCGCACCATCCTCGCCACGATTGCAGCGCTCGCCACCCTTGGCGTGGTCGGCGCTGCGGGTTTTGTCTGGGCGGGCCTCTACAACGTCGGCGCGACGCGCCAGCACCTGCAGAGCGTCTTCTCGGTGCTCGAGTTCGCCATGCACCGTTCGGTTCGCCTGCACGCGCGCAACATCGAGCCGCCGCCGCTGGAGGACGAGGCCATGGTCCGCCGTGGTGCCACCTGCTTCCACGACAAATGCGTTCAATGCCATGGCGCGCCCGGCGTCGCCCCGGGCGACATTGGCAAGAGCATGCAGCCGCTGCCCGGTCCGCTGGTCGATGCGACGCAAAACTTCCATCCGCGCGAGCTGTATTGGATAACCCGCCACGGCATCCGCCTCTCCGGCATGCCAGCGTGGGAGTTCCGGCTGACGGATGGCGAGATATGGGATGTGGTGGCCTTCCTGCAACACCTGCCCAAGCTCACACCACAGGCTTATGCGGAGATGGCCCAGCAGCAAGGTGTCATCGCTTCCTGTGGCCGCGACGTCAACGCAGCACCCATGCGTGCGCCCGATGTGACGCGCGGCAAGCAGGCGCTCTACCAGTACGCCTGCAGCGCCTGCCACACCATTCCCGGCGTGACCAGCTCGTTCCCCAACGTCGGGCCGCCGCTGGCGGGCATTGCCACCCGCACGCTGATCGCGGGCACGTTGTCCAACACGCAGGGCAACATGGTGCTGTGGCTGCGCGGCCCGAACGAAGTCAAGACACACACGGCCATGCCCGACCTGCGCGTCACCCGCGAGGATGCGGCCGACATGGCGGCTTACCTTGCGACCTTGCGTTAGGTCGCGGCCAAGAGTTGACTTGTTGAACAGTGTGCCGTGGTGCATGGCACGAGTACACACGAACCCGCGGTGCACATATGTTCGTTACGCCACATACTGGGTGTTGCGGTCCGGGCTACAGTTCACGCCATTCGGCACAAGAAATGAACACATTCACACGCTTAGCGCTATTGGGGGGGTGCATGGCACCGGCACTAGCGTCCGCGCAGGCTCTGGCGCCGGCGCTGCGCGAAGACAGTGTTCTGCAACCGGTTGTCGTCACTGGCGCAGCGCCTGAGCGGCGACGTTGGTTGTCGCCCGCCACGGTGGACATAGTTGAAGACGATGAAGTGCATGTTGGTCAATTGCAGGTCAATGTGTCGGAGGGCTTGGGACGTGTGCCCGGCCTGCTCATTCAGAACCGGCAAAACTACGCCCAGGACCTGCAAATATCGGTGCGCGGGTACGGCGCGCGTTCGACCTTTGGTGTGCGCGGCGTGCGGCTGTTTGTCGACGGGATTCCCGCGAGCGCGCCCGATGGCCAGGGGCAGGCCGCCAACTTCCCATTGGGCATCGCGCAGCGTATTGAAGTTGTACGGGGGCCCTTTGCGGCGCTGTACGGCAGCTCCGCAGGGGGCGTGATTGCGCTGTACACCGCTGAGGGACGAGCTCCGGCCAGTCTTCAGGCCGGTGTGGCGGGCGGAGCCGATGGCCTGCGGCGGGTCTCGACCCAGGCACAAGGCACCGTCGGTTCCGTGAACTACGCGCTGGATGCATCCGACTTTGCAACCGATGGACTGCGGCCGCAATCGGCCGCACGGCGCGACACGAGCTACCTCAAACTGTCCCACCCCTATGACGGCGGGCGCGTGGTGGCCATCGTCAACCGACAAACTGGAACTGCGCAGGACCCGTTGGGCCTCTCTGGGGCCGAGTTCGCGGTCAATGCCTACCAGACCGCCACGGCCGCCCGGATGTTGAATACTCGCAAAGGCTTTGACCAAACCCAGGTGGGCGCGGCTTGGGAACACCGTCTGGGCGGCGGGCAACGCCTGGAGTTCACGGGTTATGTGGGGCGACGCGCGGTCATTCAGCACCAGGCGATTCCCGCTGCGACCCAGGGAGCCGCCACCAGCCCGGGTGGCGTGATTGACTTGGACCGCGACTATGGTGGCATCAATGCCCGTTGGCGCATGGACCGCGAATGGGGTACCGGACGCATGACCGCATCGGTTGGTGTTGCGTCCGACCGGCAAAACGAATGGCGGCGCGGGTTCAACAACTTCACAGAACAGGCCACTGCGCCCAGCCAGCTGGGTGTGACCGGTAGGCTGCGGCGTGACGAGAGCAATACCGCAACCACGCTGGACCCGTATGCCCAGGTTGAATGGGAAAGGGCAGCGTGGACTGTCACTGCAGGGCTGCGACAGTCCCGTGTGCGCATGACCTCAACCGACCACTACGTTGCGTCTGACAACCCCGACGACAGCGGATCCAGCGAGTATTCCGGAACCATGCCTGTACTCGGACTTCGCTACCGCTTGACCGACACGCTGCAGGCCTATGCCAGTACCGGCTTGGGCTTTGAGACGCCGACCTTGAATGAAGTGGCCTACCAGGCTTCGGGCGCGAGTGGATTGAATAGTCGGCTGCAAGCCAGCCGTAGCCGCAACAACGAGATGGGCCTGCGCAGTCGCCATACCAATGTGGCTTGGACTGCGACGGTGTTTGACATTCACACCGACAACGAAATCACCGTCCTGACCAACACCGGGGGCCGGTCGACATTCCAGAATGCAGGTCGTAGCCTGCGGAAGGGCTTAGAGTTATCTGCTGAGGCCCGGTGGGGTGGTGTCAGCCTGACGTCCGCACTCACGCTGATGGATGCTGCTTACAGCGACAGTTTTAAGACCTGTGCAACCAGTCCTTGCGCCGCGCCCACACTGTCCATACCGGCCGGAAACCGCATACCTGGCGTTCCAGGGCGGCAACTGTTTATGCAGCTTGGGTGGGAGCCGAAAACGCTACCCGGAGCCTACACTGTGGAAGTCAAATACATGGGTCACATCACTGCCAACGACACCAACAGCGAACAGGCGGGCGCATACACCGTGCTCAATCTGGGTGCAAAATTTCTGCAGACATCGGGCGCCTGGCAGGTGAACGAGTTTGTGCGGATCGACAACGTGGCGAACCGTGTGTACGCCGGCTCGGTGATTGTGAATGAGGGCAATGGCCGGTACTTTGAGGCCGCGGCGGGGCGCAGCCTGTATGCGGGAGTGACGTTCGTGCGTCGCTTTCCATAGAATGGACTCCGGTTCAGTGCCAGCGTACCGGTAGTTCATTCGCTCGATTCGTTATGAATCCAATATGGGCTTGGCCAAGGAGCTACCCAAGTCGCCGGTGGCACCGAAGATCAAACCGATGGGATTGGGAGGGAGTGGCGCTCAGGGACTCCCAACTAGAGAGCACTTGACTCTCTACTAGAGTTTTTAAAGACGCTGCGATTATGAAGAGGGCACCGTCAAGTGTTCGAGCCTAGTGACTCAGCCACGGGTGTGACCACAACCGTGGCTCTACGCAATTGGGCCTCTACAGCGCCCCCTATCGCGAGCTCCACATAACGGCACGTTGCCGAATTTGGCTAACACCCGCAATCCTGCCGGGTGAACGAATTGTGCTTGCACTTTACAGCGATCGGCCCACAGTGGATCTCCCTCGATCAACCAGGAGTCCATGCGGGAACACACCCCAGAACATGTTGAGCACGCACCTTGGAACAAGGGCGTGATTGTCGACCAAAAGTCCCCGTTCAAATTGAAAGTGATTTGGGCCATTCGAGTCAGACTGCAGCTTCAAGACCGGGTTCGTGAACTCGCAACGTTTGACCTGGGACTCGCCAGCAAACCACGAGCTTGCCACCTAGTCAAGATGCGGGTGCGCGACATTTGCCATGGTGCCCATGTGTCGCCGCGTGTTACGGTCATGCAGCAAAAGACATCGCGGCCCGTCCAGTTCGAAATCACCCAACCACCTCGCGAAGCAGTCAGTGAGTGGATCAAGGAGGCCGAACTCGGTCAGGACGCCTATCTATTCCGCAGCCACATCCACGAGTCACCTCACATCGGAACCCGCCAATATGCCCGCATCGTGGATTCCTGGGTCACCGAAATGGGGCTAAATCCGAGCGATTATGGAACCCACTCGATGCGGCGAGCCAAGGCCTCCCTGATTTACCGGAGAACGAAAAACCTGCGTGCAGTGCAATTGCTGCTTGGTCGCACTAAGCTCGAGAGTACGTTGCGCTTCCTTGGCATTGAAGTGGATGAGGCCCTGGAGATGGCCGAGCAAACTGAAATTTGAACGGATCGCGATGTCCCACAGTCGGGAACCCTTGATTGTTGGACACCCCGGAAGCGAATATTCGAAGTGGTCCGTTTCGGCCCGCTATCAACCGCAAAGCCCAAGAATTGCTTGCCGCCCGCGAACGACGGCTTCCGCCCCGATCCTGACCGCCAGTCCAACAAACTGAAATCAGCGCGCAAACGCCCGCTTTCGAGTTTGTGACACAGCAAGCGATCGGCCGCTTCCGGCGAAAACGAGTGTCGGCCGTCGCAAATCGGTTGTCTATTCTTTGGTCCCGGCAAGCATCCCCTATGCGTCTTTAACCGACAAAACAATAGTTCTCGCGAGACCTGCACCGCAGAGCGCCCAGCTCAAAGCCACTCCTCGCCCCGCCTAATACGCCGGGTCGCGCAACTCCAGCCGAATCCCGTCGATCGCCGCCAGCGTCTCAGGCGTGAGCGTGGTTCCGAGAGCGTTGATGTTCTCCTCCAATTGCGCCAACGAGGTGACGCCAATGATGGTGCTGGCCACCTGCCACTTGGTGTAGCAAAACGCCAGCGCCAGCTGTGTGGGTGTCAGGCCCACCGATTGCGCCAGCGCGTTGTAACGCCTGGCGGCGGCCAGGGATTGGGGGCGTCCCCAGCGCTGTTTGCGTATGGACTCAAACTTGGCAATGCGTGCCTCCTGGGGCGCGTCGGGGCCCGTCGTGCCGCTTGTATCGTACTTGCCGGTCAGCAGCCCAAAGGCCAGTGGAGAATAGGCGAGCAAGGACACGCCCAACCGGTGCATGGTCTCGTCCAGCGCGTTTTCCAGGCCGCGGCTGATCAGGTTGTACACGTTTTGCACCGTGGCAATGCGCGGCAGGCCGTGCTGCTCGGCCAGGCGCACCATTTCATGGACGCCGTAGGGTGTTTCGTTGGACAAGCCCACGGCCCGGACTTTGCCAGCCTTGACCAACTGTCCCAAGGCTTCGAGCTGCGCATGCAGGCTGGTCACTGCCTGGTCATCTGCAGGCTTGTAATACAGGCCACCAAACATGGGTACCGACCGATTGGGCCAGTGCAGCTGGTAAAGGTCGATGACATCGGTTTTCAGCCGATGCAGGCTACCGTCGCAGGCGGCAATGATGTCGGCGCCGCTCACGTCGCCCTTGCCACCGCGCACCCAGGGCATGCCACGCGAGGGTCCGGCCACCTTGGTGGCAATCACCAGTTTGTGCCGCAATCCGGGGCGCGCAGCCAGCCAGTTGCCAATGATGGTTTCGGTGGCGTTGAAGGTCTCGGCGCGGGCTGGCACGGAATACATCTCTGCCGTGTCCAGAAAGTTGATGCCAAGCTCCACGGCGCGGTCCATGATGGCGTGGGCCGTGGGCTCGTCCACCTGTTCGCCAAAAGTCATGGTGCCCAGGCAGATGGGCGTGACGTGCAGGTCGCTGTGGCCAAGGGGTACGGTTTTCATGGTGGAGTGTGAGGGTAAAAACAAACAAAAGATGAGCGCGAGCCGCGTTACGCAGGCCGGTTGGACGCGCAGTGTAGCCAGCGCGGCCATATCTCGCAGTCGCAGGGTTTTAGCATCTTCCCCGTGCTCAGCCAGTACCATTGCGCACCATCCTCAACAGCACCATCGCATCCATCTACCGTGCCTATTCCATCTCCCGCCGCACCAATGCCATCTGGAAATCCAAGCCGCCGTGGCCTGTTGATGGGAACCCTGGGCCTGTTGGCGTGGCCGCCGGTCAACGGGGCTGCGGCGCAGATGGCCACTGCACGCCTGGATCCGTTTCCGCGCCACTCTCCCGTGCCCGGTGGCATTGCTCGACTGTTGTTGGGTGCCGCCGACAAGCCGCCCGTGGCTACGTTGCACGACGATGGCGCGGACGTACCGTTGCTGGTGTTGGGGGACCAGCACGGATGGAACGCGCTGGTGGGCATCGCGCTGGCCACACTGCCAGGCCCCGCGCACATTACTGTGCAGCGGGAGGCAGGTCGCCAGACGGTTGACTTTGAGGTACGGCCGAAACTCTACGCTGTTCAAAAGATTGCGGTGGCGCCCGGCAAGGTCGATTTGTCCGCTGAGGACAAAGCGCGCACGGACCGCGAGCGCGCCCATCTGGCCACCGTGATTGCCACCTTCAGCGAGCCTCTTCCCCGGGCTACAGCAGCCACGCCGTTGCAGTTGCGTCCTCCGGTGGCGGGCCGACGCTCCAGCTCATTTGGCTTGCGCCGCGTATTTAATGGCCAGCCCCGCAGCCCGCACAGCGGAATGGACATTGCCTCCCCGTTGGGCACACCGGTTCTGGCACCGCTGGCAGGCCGGGTCATCGACACCGGTGACTATTTTTTCAGCGGCAAAGCCGTTTGGCTGGACCATGGTGGTGGGCTCATCAGCCTGATGGGCCATCTGAGTACCATCGATGCGAAGGTTGGTGATGTGCTGCAAACCGGCGACCGCCTGGGTGCCGTTGGCGCGACCGGCCGTGCCACCGGGCCGCACCTGCATTGGGGCGTGTTGCTCAACCAGTGCATGGTCGACCCGGCGCTTTTCCTGGCCTAGTTCACCGCCGGGCCGCCCCAAGGTGAACTGCGCCCCCTCGGGGGGCAGCGCAGT
>CAZMXB010000077.1:2422-7841 GCA_964569855.1 uncultured Rhodoferax sp. | reverse complement strand
CCGCCGGGCCGCCCCAAGGTGAACTGCGCCCCCTCGGGGGGCAGCGCAGTACGCGAAGCGACAAGCGTGGGGGCAATCTATTACGTAAACGCGCTGACCGGCAACCAGATATTGATGACGACGTAGGCCAGCCCGATCGTCAACAAGGTCACCTTGTCGAAGGCGCGCGAAAACTCCTTGTCGCCGCGGATCTGCCAGACATACATCGAGATCACAGATGACAACAGGCAGGTGAAGATCGTGAAGAGGCCCAGGAAACTGACGTACTCGACCAGGCCGAACTGCCCGGACGATGGCACCATCGAACTCACCAGGTAGGAATTGGCGACCGCGCCGAAATAGGATCCTACCGGCATCGACACGCGCGGCCCACCCTCGGAGGCACGGATCAAAAAGCTGGTAAAGGTCAGCAACATGCCGGCATACAAACCGATGAAACTCTTGAAAAACACGCCCATGCTGGCACGCTTGAGGGTGATCGCAAAATTCAGGACGGTAAAGGTCTTTTGCACATCCGCGGCCTGGCGCGGGTCGCCATAACTGGTTTTGTAACTGTGGTTCTTGACAACCTGGCTGTGCCCGGTGAGGGTGTAACCCGGCACGCGAACGCGTGAGCTGACGTTGGAGCTGTCGTCCGCCACATAACGGATTTTATTGATGTCGCGCGCGCCGTCTTCCACCTGGATATTGAGCATGTGGTCATCCAGGGGCACACGGGTGGTGTTGAAGAATTTGATGATCCGGCCACTGACCCGGTAGCGCTGGTAGTTGGTGCCGTCAGCACCAAAGTGCTCTTCCATCAATTCCTTTTTTTCGATTTTTCCGTCCACCAGCTGGAATGTTTTTCCGGGGTCCAGTCTCGGGTCGCCGTTCCAGCGGAACCAGATGAAGAAGGTGGTGGTCCAGAAAGAATCCTTGACCGAGAAATTGTCGATGCCGTCGATATACACGCCGATACTGACCGGAACAAAGTCACCGCTCTGTGGAGCCGCGATGGGGGCAGTCTTGCCGGGTTCAGCCTTGTCCGGCGACATGCGAAGAGCATGGCTGGCGGCGGAGGCCGTCTTCTCGTCGTGCACCACCGAGACGGCCAGATAACCAATCGCAAGATAAACCGCCCCCATCAACGCGATCCAAGCCCACAGGTACTTGTGCTTGCGGGATTCGACGCTCTTCCAAAATTGCATTCTTTACTCCTTGGACAATGATTGATTTCACTTTTTTGGTGCACGCTTAGGGCAGGGCTTTGAGCCCGTTCAGCACTTCCTGCGTGTGTTCACCCAGCAGCGGCGCAGGCCTACGCACGGCAGTGGGTGTGTCGCTCAAACGCACGGGTGGACGCAACTGGCGCAGTCTGCCTTCATGCGGATGCGCCATGTCCAGCCAGGCGCCGGTGGCAGTCAGGTGGGGGTCGGTCAATAGATCGTCCAACTGCATCATCGGCATGACCGGAATGTCGTGCGCAGCCAGCACGATGAGCCAGTGCGCGGTGCTGTGGGCACACATGTGGTCCTGCACAAAGCCGTACAGCGCGTTGCTATGGGTGATACGCGCGCTCTGCGTGGAGAAGCGGGTATCCGACTCAAAACGTTCGGGCTCGCCGATCAGGGCCAGAAAAGCCTTCCAGTGTGCGTCGGTGTACATCAGGGCGCAAACAAACCCGTCCGCCGTGGCATAGGGCTTGCGGTTGGGTGCCAGCATGCGGCTGTGGCCCATGGGGCCAATGGGCGGCTCCCAGGTCGCGCCACCCAGGTGTTCGCCCAGTACAAACTGCAACAGGCATTCAAACATGGGCACTTCCACGCTCTGGCCACGCCCGGTGCGCACACGGGCCAGCAGCGCGGCCATGATGGCGTGCACCATGTTCAGCCCCGTCACCCGATCTGCAAAGGTGGCGGGCACATAACGCGGCTCGGGGCTGCCGCTTTGTGTCATCAGCCACGGGATGCAGGCCGCGCCCTGGATCAGGTCGTCATAGGCCGGCCAGTCGGAGTACGGGCCGCCCTCGCTGTAGCCATAGGCACCACAGTAGACGATGCGCGGGTTCACGGCCTCCACGGCTTGCCAAGAAAGCCCTAAGCGCGCCATGCTGGCCGGGCGGATGTTGTAGGCCAGTACGTCGGCCGTGGCGCAGAGTTGCAGCAACGTGGCGCGGTCGCTTTCCAGCTTGAGGTCCAGCACAACCGAGCGCTTGTTGCGGTTGGCGTTGATGAAGATGTGGCCCATGCCGGGGTGCCGCATGGGGCCGGCGTGGCGCATGATGTCGCCGCCGGGTGGCTCTATCTTGATGACATCGGCGCCGTAGTCACCCAGGATTTGTGTGGCGTAGGGCCCCAACACCACACCGGTCATGTCGATCACACGAATACCGGTGAGTGCGCCTTCCGGTTCCAGGAGCTCAGTCATCTGCTACCAATTAAATAGCTGCTTGCGCAATATCCACGAGGGCTAGCAGGCTATTCAGGTGTGATGTTTGCCGCTTTGACCCACAATGACCATTTCTTGATCTCGGAGTCTATGGTCTTGGCCAGTTGCGTCGAATCCTGGTAATCCACGTCGATGCCGGCACCGGCAATCTTCTCGCGGACCTCGGGCTTGGCCATCACCGCGGCAAAGGCGGCACTGACCTTGGTTTTGACGTCTGCGGGCAGATTGGCAGGTGCCATGAGGCCAAACCAGGCGCCCACCGCATAGTCTTTGACGGTGTCACCAATCGGCGGCACCTGGGGTGCCTTGCCGGCACGCTTGGCGGTGGTGACACCCAGGCCGCGCAGGCGGCCGCCATTCATTTGTGACACGGCATTTCCCACATCGGCAAAGGCAAACTGCAATTGACCACCCAACAGATCGGTCAGCGCCGGCGGGATGCTCTTGTAGGGCACGCTCAGCACCTCCAGCCCCGCCATCTGGCCCAACAGGGCGGCCGACACCAGCGAGCCGGAAGAACCGTGACCATAGGCCAGCTTGCCAGGGTTGGCCTTGGCGTGGGCAATGAACTCTTTCATGTCCTTGGCCGGGAAGTCGGCCTGCACCAACAAAATGAAGCCGGTTTCGCCGATTTTGCCAATAGGCGTGAAGTCCTTTACCGGGTCGTAGGACAGCTTTTTGTACAGGCTGACATTGGCCGCTTGGGTCGTACTGGTGGTCACCAAAAAGGTGTAGCCATCCCCTGGGGACGACTTGACTGCCTCGGCACCCAGAATGCCGTTGGCACCGGCCTTGTTCTCCACACTGACGGCTTGGCCCAGTGCTTCGCCCATGGCCTGGGCCACGATGCGCCCCACGGCGTCAGTAGCGCTACCGGCCGAGAACGGTACGACAAACTTGATCGGCTTGGACGGATAAGTCTGGGCCAGCGTCAACCCCGGCAGACCGGTCAGTGCCACCAACGCAGTAGCGGCAATCAGGCCGGTGGTGCGGCGTGTAAGGGGGTGGCGAAAGGTCATGGGGTCTCCCGGTAGTCATAAGAAGGTGGGTGCTGCGCTGCATCGTACCAAGGAGCGGTCGCCCCGGGGCAAAGACTCAATCCCCACCGCCGCAGCCGCCGCCACACCCACCGCCATCACTGCCGCTGTCACCACCACTGCCGTCGCTGGAACTGGTGGACTCGCTGCCGCCAAAGCCGTCGGCATCCCCGGCGGCTCCACCCTCACCGCCACCAAAGTCGGTGCCGCAATAGGCATCCGAATTGCTTTTGCGGTTGATGTCGCGGCAGTCGGGTACGTAGCTGAAGCCACCGGGAATCGCGAACTTCTTGTCCAGCGCAAACAACAGCGGCAGGCGGCGCGGTTTGCGCGGGTTGATGCTCTCTTCCATGCAGGCCCAGTACCAGGTGCGGCGCAGCCCGTCATTGCGCTTGGGGTCTTTGCCCAGCACTTCGGCGGGTGTGTGGTGCATCAGCTTGCCGAAGGCGGCACTGCACCAGGCTTCGTAGGCGCGGGTGTGGAGAATAAATTCATGCCAAGCCACATCCACGACCTGGGACGGCATGGCGACAAATTTGCGCCGGCTTCGCAAATGCGCCATGAAGAACTGGCGCAGGCCGTGCATCACCAGTTCCACATCTCTGGGACCCAGTTGCGGGTAATGGGCGCGCAGCTTGGTGCCCAAAAAGCGCGGAAGAACCGATTCCCGAATGAACTGGCGGCGCAGGCTGGTCTCCCAAACCTGCAGCGCCAGGTGCAATGCCAGGCTGACCACGGCGAAGACCACCAAACCCACACCGTGCAACAGCCAAAAACCAGCCAGTGGCAACAGCGGGAAGGCGACGAATTTGGACGCTGACAGCAGTCGTATGCCCTGGCGGCGCGTCGGCTGAATCTGGCTCAAGGTTGGCAATTGCATCACGTATCCAACTGGCGGTCTCGTGCCCGCTCCTCTTCCTGCAGGCGCAACACGCGGCGCTGCACCTTTCCGGTCGTGGTCATGGGCAGGGCGTCCACAAATTCAATCTCCTTGGGGTATTCGTAGGGGGCCAGCAGGTCTCTCACGTGGGTCTGCAGTTCTTTTGTCAGTCGCAAGTGTAATTGGGCTGCAGCCCTCGTATCACCTGCGCAAGCAGCTATGAAATCAGGAGCAATCACGATATAGGCCTTGACCACGGCGCCACGCTCGGGGTCGGGTTTGGGCACGACTGCAGCATTCGCCACGGCCGGATGCTTGACCAGACAGTTCTCAATCTCGCCGGGGCCGATGCGGTAGCCTGCTGCCTTGAAAACATCGTCGGATCGGCCCTGGTACCAAAGGTAGCCGTCGGCGTCGCGCACCGCCTGGTCTCCGGTTCGGCACCAGTCACCGCTGAATTTGGCGTGTGTTGCGGCCTCGTTTTTCCAGTAGCCCAGGAAAAAAATCGGGTCAGGTTGTCCATGCACATCAAAACGGTTAAGTGCCACGTCACCCGGCACTCCAACCGGGCACTCGTTGCCATCGTCGTCGATCACCCGCACCTGGTGACCCGGGTAAGCCATGCCCATGCTGCCGGGTTTGGAGGGCCACAGGGCATTGCAGTTGCCGACGATGTAGTTGATCTCGGTCTGGCCGAACATCTCGTTGGGTTTGACGCCAAGTTGGAACTCACAATAGGAAAAAACGGCGTCCCCGACGGCCTCGCCGGCACTCATGATGGCCTGTAACTTCAGATCGAACTGCTGACGCACGCTGCGTTTGGCCGTACCGGGACAGGCCTTCATCATGGCCTTGAGTGCCGTGGGGAACAGAAAGGTGTGCGTCACGCCACATTTCCCCATCAGCTCCAGCGCCGTCTGCGGATTGAAGCGCCCGTTGTAGGCGACGATGGGGCGACCAAAATACAGCGTGGGCAGCAGCGCGTCCATGAGGCCGCCGGTCCAGGCCCAGTCAGCGGGACTCCAGAAGACGCTGCGCGTTTCTGGCTCCCGCTGACTGGGCTTTGCCCCAAGAA
>CAZMXB010000077.1:0-2412 GCA_964569855.1 uncultured Rhodoferax sp. | reverse complement strand
CGCGCGGGGGAGGGAACAGTATCGCCTGCAAACGGATCGAAACCAAACCAGTTCTGGCTTGCCACAAAACCCGGCAGGTTTCCGATCAGTGCACGGTGTGCCAGCAATGCACCTTTGGGGTTGCCAGTGGTTCCACTGGTGTAAATCAGCACGGCCGGGTCGTCCGCCAAGGTATCAATTGGCGCAAAACGGTTGCTGAACTGCGCCAGGGATTCATTGAATTCACAGTCCGCCTGGGCCAGGACTGCCCCGGCAGCACCCACTCCGATCAGCGTACGAAGCAAGGGACAGCGTTTGCGTGCCAGTTGCAAATCTGCCAGTGAAGATACATCGGCGATGGCCAGTACCGCGTCGCTGTCTTGCAGCCGGAACTCCAATGCGTCCGGGCCGAACAGCAATGACAGTGGCATGGCCACTGCGCCCATTTGCAGCACGGCCATGTAAGCCACCGCGGTTTCAAAACATTGCGGCATGACAATGGCAACCCGGTCGCCTCGCAAAACCCCTTGGGCAGACAGGACGTTGGAGAGGCGGTTGGCCTGCTCCTGCAACTGGGCGTATGTGTAAAAAACATCGCTAGCCCCCGCAAAGTGGGCGTGTATTGCTATGTTTTTTGCAGTGTCGGGCCGCAAAGCCCAGCGTGTACAACACACCTGGGCGATGTTGAAATGCGCTGGAACCGCCCAGGTGAAATTACGGTGCACGCGGGCGTAGGCCGGGGGCACGCCACCCAAAAAAGCGGGCGGGGTGCGACTGGTGGCTGTAGAGATGTCTCTGCGTTGACTGACCGGCATGGATTGGCTCCGTATGATCCAGCAAATGTACCAAGTCAAACGCACACACCACAGCGAGTTTGTCCCTATTCGCAACCTGAAGTACCACGTCCAGGTGTGGGGCGAACCCGCACCCGATAAAACTCCCCTGGTCATGGTGCACGGCTGGATGGACGTGGCCGCCAGTTACCAGTTTGTGGTGGACGCCTTTGCACAGGACCACTACATCATCGCGCCGGACTGGCGGGGTTATGGAAAGACTCCAGCCGGAGAAGTTGACAACTTCTGGTTTGCCGACTACATGGCAGACCTTGAATTCCTGTTGGACCACTATTGCCCGGAC
The DNA here is from genome assembly GCA_964569855.1 of uncultured Rhodoferax sp. GTDB lineage: Bacteria > Pseudomonadota > Gammaproteobacteria > Burkholderiales > Burkholderiaceae_C > Allorhodoferax. The sequence continues at coordinate 1,296 of CAZMXB010000077.1, read as the reverse complement.
AAGCCCGTCAATTTGGTCGGTCACAGCCTGGGCGGCAATGTCGTGATGCTGTACGGCGGTGTACGTCCCGAACGCATCCGCCGTCTGGTCAACCTGGAAGGTTTTGGCCTGCCCGCCACGACCCCCGACATGGCCCCCGGCCGTTATGCGAAATGGATCGATGAGCTGAAAAAGCTGCACCGTGGGGAACTGGATATGCGCGCTTATGACACGCTGAGCGGCGTGGCCCGTCGCCTGATGAAGACCAACCCGCGTCTGAGCCAGGACAAGGCCGACTGGCTGGCCCAGCACTGGGCGGAAGAAAACGCCGAGGGCAAATGGACCATTCTGGGCCAGCCCGCGCACAAGGTCATCAGCGCCCACCTGTACCAGGCTGAAGAGGTGCTGGCGCTGTACCGGCGCCTCTCGATGCCGGTGCTGGCGGTGGAGGCATCCGACAATAGCCTGGATCTGTGGTGGAAAGGAAAGTTTACGTTAGAGCAGTACCACGAACGCATACAACACGTGCCCAATGTGGAGATCGGCCTGATCCCGGACGCCGGGCACATGATGCACCATGATCAGCCGGAAGTTTTGGCGGGGTTGATCGAGCGGTTTATTGCTTGAACTTGTTGTTCGTTGGCTTTCGCCTGCGAGGCGTTGCCTGGATTCCGATGCCCGATGTACCCGCACAGCCAACACTTTGCCGGGCATGAGAAAATAGCGGGTTATTTCCCGAATTCACCGCACAGGACAGCATCATCATGGAAGCAGAACGCATCAACCTCATTGGCACCCAACTCACGGACCTGAGCGCCAGGACCCAAGAGTTACGGGGGTATCTTTGACTACGATGCCAAAGCCGAACGCCTGCGCACCGTTGTTGCGTCGCTAGAAGATCCCACTGTCTGGAACGACCCCAAACGCGCCCAGGAACTGGGCAAGGAAAAAAAAGCCCTGGACGGCGTGGTAGTCACCATCACCAACCTGGAGAGTGAGCTGAGCGACAACCTCGAACTGTTCGAGATGTCGAAAGAAGACGGCGACGAAGCGGGCCTGATGACGATCGAGGGCGAGACCGAGAAGCTGTCAGCCATCATCAAGGACCTGGAATTCCGCCGCATGTTCAACAATCCGGCTGATCCGCTGAACTGCTTTCTGGACATCCAGGCGGGTGCCGGCGGTACCGAAGCCTGTGACTGGGCCAGCATGCTGCTGCGCCAATACCTCAAGTACGCCGAACGCAAAGGCTTCAAAACCACGATCGAAGACGAAACCGCGGGCGACACGGCCGGCATCAAGGGTGCGACCATCAAG
>CAZMXB010000076.1:0-20457 GCA_964569855.1 uncultured Rhodoferax sp. | reverse complement strand
CCTTCTTTGAGGGCATTGCCTGGAACCAGCACTTTGGCGTGCAGGCCTGGATCAAGGCGCTGACCGGCGAAGAGTTCCACGACTTTGCCGGCAGCGTGGTTGTGCACGCAGTGGGGGGCTGGATTGCATTGCCTGCCGTCATCCTGCTTGGCGCCCGCAGCAACCGCTATCGCAAGGATGGCGCCATTTCCGCGCATCCACCGTCAAGCATTCCATTTCTGGCGCTAGGTGCCTGGATTTTGACCGTAGGCTGGTTTGGCTTCAACGTCATGAGCGCGCAGACGCTGGACAAGATCTCCGGCCTGGTCGCAGTCAACTCGCTGATGGCCATGGTTGGCGGCACGCTGGCCGCGCTGATGGCGGGCAAGAACGACCCCGGCTTTGTGCACAACGGCCCACTGGCCGGTCTGGTGGCCGTATGCGCCGGCTCGGACCTGATGCACCCGCTTGGCGCACTGGTCGTGGGGGCCATGGCTGGAACCATCTTTGTGGTCATGTTCACGCTGACTCAAAACAAATGGAAGATCGACGACGTGCTGGGCGTGTGGCCGCTGCACGGATTATGCGGAACCCTGGGCGGGCTGGCTGCCGGGATCTTTGGGACCAAAACAATGGGGGGGATGGGTGGCGTGTCCTTCGGCGCGCAACTCATTGGCACCGCCATGGGCGTACTTTGGGCCGTGCTCGGTGGACTGGTGGTTTACGGTGTGCTCAAGGCCAGCATGGGGCTGCGCTTGAGCCAGGAAGAAGAATTTGACGGTGCCGATCTGTCTATCCACAAAATCAGTGCATCGCCAGAGCGCGAGGCGAACTGGTAGACCGATCGGATCGTCACCGGTGTTGAGCAACCGAACCCGGCCACGTGCCGGGTTTATTGCTTTTTCCTCAGAATAGTTGAATCCACACTCATAATTGATTCAAATCTATTGAAATGATGCGACAAGTAATTTGAAGTTTGTTCACCGCCGACACCCATAAACTCGTTGTTCAATCAACTGATGGCCGACCAGTGGATGCCATTAAACCCTCAAACCCATGCTCGACTTGAACACAGCCTCCACCGTCCGCCGCTACAACGGCTTGTCCATCGCCCTGCACTGGATTCTGGCGATCGCCTTGGTGGGCATGTTCGGCATGGGACTGTACATGGCTGACCTGCCGTTTTCCCCGCAGCGCCTCAAGCTTTACAACTGGCACAAATGGGCTGGTATCACGGTGTTACTGCTCTCCGCGATTCGCCTGCTGTGGCGCCTGACCCACCGTCCACCCGCACTGCCACAGGCCGTGAGCCTGGGGATGCCAGGCTGGCAAATGCAGGCCTACCACGCTACCCATGGACTGATGTATGCCCTTTTCTTCATTGTTCCGCTGGTGGGCTGGGCCTACAGCTCGGCGGCTGGTTTCCCTATCGTATGGTTTGGCGTGGTTGCGTTGCCCGACTTTGTATCAGCCGACAAGGCATTGGCAGAACTGATCAAACCCTGGCACGAAATTTCCGCCTTTGCTCTGGCTGCCCTGGTGCTACTACATGTCGGCGCCGCATTGAAACACCAGTGGATCGACAAAGACGGCCTGCTGACCCGCATGCTGCCTGGCCGCCGTTAACTGCGCCCACCTTTTCCCTGGTTACACGCAACGGAGATTTACCATGGCCTCTTTTTCCACCCTCGCCCGCACAACCGGCGTGCTGCTGATGGCAACTCTGGCATGCGCGACCGCGCATGCCCAACAAAAACTGGTGTCAGCCCAAAGCGAAATCGCTTTTGTCACCAAACAAATGGGGGTGCCAGTGGAAGGCCGCTTCAGAAAATTTGATGCCCAGATTGCCTTTGATCCGGCCAAACCACAAACCGGCAAGATTTCCTTCACAGTGGACATTGCCAGCGCCACACTCGGCTCGCCCGAGCCGGACGCCGAGTTGCCCAAGGCCGAGTGGTTCAACACCGCCAAATTCCCGCAGGCGACCTTCCAGTCCAGCAATATCAAGGCCCTGGGCGGCGGCAAGTTCGAGGTCGCGGGCAAACTGGCCATCAAAGGTGCCAGCCAGGATGCCGTGATCCCCGTAACGCTCAGCGCCGTTGGCGCCACCACCATGGCCAACGGCACATTCACCCTCAAGCGTCTGGCCTACAAGATCGGCGAAAAGGAGTGGGCGGATACGTCCATGGTCGCCGATGACGTACTGGTCAAATTCAAGCTGGCACTTACCGGTGTCGGCAAGTTCTGATTTTCTTTATTTACTCTCAACCCCACTGGAACCTACGATGAAAAACACCATGAAACTTTCCGCAGCACTGGCCTTTATCGCCTCGATTGCCATGCCTGCCCTGGCAGCGCCCGAGACTTATGCCATCGACAGCGGTCACACCTTTCCGCGTTTTTCGTACAGCCACTTCGGCATGTCGACACAGCTGAGCCGCTTCAACAAGACCACCGGTACGGTAGTTCTGGACAAGGCGGCAAAGACCGGCTCGGTCGAAGTACTTATCGACATGAAATCGGTAGATACTGGTTTCACGGTCTTCAACGGACACATTCAGGGCGAGGACTTTCTGGATACTGCCAAGTTTCCAACCGCAACCTTCAAGTCCACCAAGGTCGTGTTCGACGGCGACAAGCCCTCGGCGATCGAAGGCAATCTGACCATCAAGGATGTCACCAAACCAGTCACTTTGAAGGTCACCAACTATGTGAACATGGCGCACCCCATGTTGAAGAAGGATGCTATTGGGGCCGACGCAACCGCCGTCATCAAACGCACTGAATTCAACGCCGGCAAATACGCCCCTTCCGTTGGTGACGATGTCACCATCACGGTGTCGCTCGAAGCCATCAAGCAATAGTGCCCGGAACCTGACCAGCCTTGCACCCACAGCCCGAGACGAAGAAACCCAGGGTTTTGGCAGCATCGACCCGGTGTTGCCTATTATTCGATCACTGCGGAAAATCTTCGGGGCCAAACGCAAAAGCGCGCGGAGAAAAACCCAAGTCTCTCGCCGCATCCGAACAGTCAAACACCATGTCTTTTTGCATGCGCTCAGCCATGGCCACGGACCAGTTGCGGTACTTTGGCAACACGCGCAAACAGGCCAGAGCCATGCGGAACGCCAACAGTGGAATCGTGATCAGACGCGGGCGCAAATGTGCTGCAATAAAAATGTGCCGAACCATTTCGCGGTACTGCAACGCATCCCGACCCGCTATGTTGTATTCCCGGTTTGCAGCCAGCGGCTCGGCCAGCGCGGCTACACAGACCGTGGCGGCATCTTCAACGTGGATGGGCTGGCGCAAGCCAGTCGCATTGGAAATCAGTGGGAAAAACGAGAACCTGCAGATAAAACGCGCAATCTCCGTCAAGTTCTTGTCCTGACCCAGGCCATAAATCAACGTGGGCCGCAGGATAACCCATTCAACATGATGGGCAGCGGCCCAGGTTTTCAGATTCGCCTCCCCTGCGGCCAACTGGGCGGCAACAGCTGACTCCGCAGACTCTGTCGACCCCACCTTGGTAAACCGGCTGGTCGACGATAGCGCAACCACGCGGCGTGCGCCATGGGCCGCAATCATGTCGAAGTATTGTGGTAACACCCAGATTGGTGCCAGACACAACCATTCTTCAATGGGGCTCGGGGCAACCTGATCGGCACCCGGTGCCGCTAACTGGCGCCACGAGACGCCGAGAACAGGTTGTTGGTCGCGATTTCTTCTGGAAAACGCAACCACCGGGTGTCCAGCCTTCGCCAGCAAAGGAATGGCGCAACGGCCCACCAGGCTGCTGGCACCGATGACACCCACGGCTAATGGCTCAGTCACGGGGGCCCCCAAAACGGGCCCACACACGACGAACCCAATGGTGCGCCGAGACCAGGGCAAAGCGAAACCAGACACCGGCGTCTACCATCACCATCAATACGCCGGGGTACTGGTTCTGGAAAAACTTGCGGTAGAAATGCACCATGCCCTTGTGTTTGTGCCATTCCACGAAATAGGGGCGAACCCGGCTGCTGTGGCCCAGGTGGTGCACGACCGGAGCATCGGGAACAAACAATATCTTCCATAAACGCTGGCGAAATCGCATACACCAGTCGAGGTCCTCGCAATGCAGAAAGTAGGCCTCATCCCAATTGCCAACATCCGCAACCGCTGCGCGACTGACCAGCATGAGAGCGCCAGAAATAGCCTCGACCTCAATCGGGCCCGGTGGCAGAGGCTGGGTATGCAAATAGAAGTCAAAGAACAACTTTGGCCAGCGATTGCTGAGTCGGTTCAAGCCAAACGCCCGCACGAACGAGCGCCAGGGTGTGGGCACTGCCCGCCGCCCGCCGCCTTGTTCACTGCCGTCCAGGTTGATGAGCAGGCCGCCCACCATGCCCACCTTGGGGTCACTGTCCAAGGCTTGGACCATTCGCCGCAAAGAACCCTGACCCAAAATGCAGTCTGGATTGAGAAATAGCAGATGGCGTCGCGTGGCATGGTCCATGCCGATATTGCAGCCCGCGGCAAAGCCCAGATTCTTGCCAACAAAGCTGGTGATCAAACGCGGCTGATCAGGAAAACGTGCGGTCAGCATGGCCATACTGTCGTCCGTAGAGTCGTTGTCCACCACAATGACCTGCTCTGCCTGTTCCAATGCCGAGCCCACACAGTCCAGCAACAGCGAGCCCGCATTGTGGTTCACCACAATCACGGACACAGGTTCAAAACAAACGTTCAATTGCACTCCAAAATCGCTGCGCCGGGGTGCCAACAGGCTTGGCAGGGGTGCCAATGTTACGCCATCATTACAGCCCCATGTCGGTCCGGGGAGCGCGCCGGGTTCCTGCGCCAGCGCTTGCGCCCAACCAACGCTCACCAGGCGTCAATGCCGGATGATGGTTTTGATGGCGCAACCCGAGCCGATCGCAGACCGCTGACCAGCCAGTTCCGGGTCTGCGCCGGATCGATGACAGCGTCGATTTCCAGCGTAGTCGCCATCTGCACTGCACTGCCGTTTTCGTATTGAAGCGAGACCAGGTGGTCGAACAGTGCCTGGCGTTCGGGGCCCTCGGGGACCGCCTCCAGCTCTTTGCGAAATCCCAGGCGAACGGCACCTTCCAATCCCATGGCGCCAAATTCGCCGGTTGGCCAGGCCACGGTAAACACGGGGGCGTGGAAGCCACCCGCCGACATGGCCATGGCCCCCAAGCCGTAGGCCTTGCGCATCACGATGCTGAAGAACGGCACCCGCAGGTGAGCCGCTGCAATGAACAGGCGGCTGACGTGGCGTACCTGGGCCTGCGCCTCGGTGTCGGGTCCGACCATGAAGCCAGGGGTATCCACCAGACTCACCAGCGGCAGGCCATGGGCGTTGCACAGTTGCATGAAACGCGCCGCTTTGTCGGCTGCGTCGGCATCGATGGCGCCGCCCAGGTGCAGCGGGTTGTTGGCCAACAGACCGACCGGTCGCCCCCCGATACGTGCCAGTGCGGTGTGGACGCCAAGACCAAACCCGCTGCGCAGGTACAACAGCGAACCCAGGTCGGCGATGCCCTCTATCGCCGCTCGTGTGTCATATACGCGCAGTCGGTTCTCGGGAACCACGTCGCGCAGGGCCGCATCCGGTGGCGCCTCAAACTTTTGAGCCACCCCCTGAAAAAAAGACAGATAGTGGCGCGCCGCTGCGACCGCTTGGGCTTCATCATCCACCAGAATGTCGATGACCCCATTGGGGTGCTGAACATCTGCGGGGCCAATCTGCTCAGGTTTGAAAACGCCCAGGCCACCGCCTTCCACCATGGCGGGTCCACCCATGCCGATGTTGCTGGTCCGGGTCGCAATGATGACGTCGCTGCAACCCAGCAAGGCGGCGTTGCCGGCAAAGCAACGGCCGGCCACGATGCCCACCACCGGAACCTGTCCATTCAGGCGTGCGTAACTGGCAAAGGTAGCCACATGCAATCCAGCAACGATGGGCATATCCACGTCCCCCGGGCGGCCCCCGCCACCCTCGGCAAACAGCACCACGGGCAACTGGTTTTGCAGCGCCAGGCCCAGCATGCGGTCGGTCTTCTGATGACTTCGTATGCCCTGCGTGCCCGCCAGCACGGTGGCGTCGTATGCCATAACAACCGCCTGCTGGCCGTTGATGCCGCCAATGCCCGTCACGATTCCGTCGGCGGGGGTGTTCTCCACCAGATCCTGCTCGGAGCGGCGGCTACGCTGCGCCGCCACGGCCAGGGCACCGTATTCGACAAAACTTCCGGCATCACACAGATCAGCGATGTTTTCACGGGCACTGCGCAGACCCATGGCGTGGCGTTTGGCCATGGCCGCTGCCCGGCTGGCGTCTTGTGTGAAAGTCTGGCGCGCCAGCAAACGTTGCAAGTCTGCGCGCAAGGGTGTTGTGGCGGCGCGTGTAGTGGCGGCCTGTGGCGCATAATTTTGTGCCATTTCGCCTTCCAGCCCTCGTGAATCATGCGTGAGGCGCTCTGAAATCAATAGCAAATCGCCGGCGTTGACGAGGTCGCCAGCGGCAAACAGTAGCTCGACCACCTGACCATCGGCCTGCGCCCGGACTTCGTGCTCCATCTTCATGGATTCCAGGATCACCAGCACATCACCCCGACGAATGGGATCTCCAGGGCCAACCAGCCATTGGACAATCTGGGCCTGCAGAGGTGAGCGGAAATGGTGCATGGCCGGATTGTGCGACAGGCCTATCGCGACCACCGTCAAGCGGGTGACAGGGCCGGCGCGGGGGTCAATATGTTCGACAATCAGGCCATGCAACACACTTCGCTGATAGAAATGACCCGCGGCGGCACGCTGGAAAACCAGCACTTCGGCTCGGTGGCCGTGGTCAACACGCGCGGTGGCCTTTGTGCTTTCGCGGGCGACCCGCACTGGATGACCTTTACCCGCTCGACCCTCAAGGCTTTGCAGGCCCTGCCCTTCATGGAGGCCGGTGGCCCGCAACACTTCGGGTTTACAACCCGACACATGGCCTTGATGTGCGCCAGCCACAGCGGCGAAGACCAACATGTGCAAACCGCTCAGGAGATGCTGGAAAAAGCCGGGCAGAGCTACAAGGTGCTGCGTTGCGGCTGCCATGTTCCTTACCACTTCGAGATTGCCGGAAAGGCCCCCAGCCCTCGTGAAACCTTTGATGAACGCTATAACAACTGTAGCGGCAAACACGCCGGTTTTGTGGCCTATTGCGTGCAGCACGGCCTGAGCCTGGACAACTACGAGGCGCCCGACCACGCGCTGCAGCAAGCAGTCCGGCGTGATGTGGCGCGGGTCGTCGGCATGGAGCCCCACGACCTCAAGCTGGGCATAGACGGCTGCTCTGCTCCCAACTACGCCATGCCCCTGTCACGCCTGGCCCGTGGTTACGCGCGCCTGGCCAGTGGCGCCGCCGACACCGAATTCGGCGCCAGTTTTGCCCAGCTCAGCGAAGCCATGACGCGCCACCCGGATCTGGTCAGCGGCACTGGCCGCAACGACCTGGCGTTTATGCAGGCCGGCCAAGGCGATTGGGTCACCAAAGTGGGCGCGGATGGGGTTCAGGTGGTGGGCAGCAAGAGCCGGGGGGAGGCCTTTGCGCTGAAGATCATCGACGCCAACAAACCCGCACTTTTCGCCGCCAGCGTGGAAGTGATGGAGCAACTGGGCTGGCTTGACGACGCACAGCGCGCAGCACTGCGCCCCTGGCGCGCGCAGGAGATCATCAATATCCGGGGCATTCAGGTCGGGGAACGCCGTTCGGCCTTCACATTGCAGACAATTTGACCCATTTTCGAGTTTGAAACCATGAACACCAAGATCAGTCTGATAGGCGCCCCCACGGACATCGGGGCCGGGAGCCGCGGCGCCAGCATGGGGCCCGAAGCCATGCGGGTGGCCAACATCGCCAGCGTATTGACCCAACTGGGCCTGGACGTGCGGGACAAGGGCAACCTGGTCGGACCCAACAACCCCTGGCTGCCCCCGGTTAACGGCTACCGCCACCTGGCCGAAGTCACGCAGTGGAACCAGGCCGTGCACGACGCCGTGTATGCCGAACTGGGCGACGGACGCTTGCCCATCTTGCTGGGCGGCGACCACTGCCTGGGCATCGGCTCCATCAGCGCCGTGGCGCGCCACTGCCGCGAGACCGGCAAGAAACTGCGCATCCTGTGGCTGGACGCCCATGCCGACTTCAACACCAACACCCTGACGCCCAGTGGCAACATCCACGGCATGCCGGTGGCCTGCCTGTGCGGATACGGCCCCAACGAGCTGACCGGGATCGGCGGTCATGTGCCCGCCATTTCGCCCAAGTGGATACGCCAGATCGGCATCCGCAGCGTGGACGAGGGAGAAAAGCGCTTCGTGCACGAGCAAGACCTTGAAGTCTTCGACATGCGCTACATCGACGAGATGGGCATGCGCGCCGCCATGGAGCTGGCCCTGGCGCTGGTGGACGCCAACACCCACTTGCATGTGAGCTTTGACGTGGACTTTCTGGACCCCGACATTGCCCCCGGTGTAGGCACCACGGTGCGCGGCGGACCCAACTACCGGGAAGCACAGCTGTGCATGGAGATGATTGCCGACACCGGGCATCTGGCCAGTCTGGACGTGATGGAGCTCAACCCCGCGCTGGACGAACGCAACCGCACGGCCGAGGTGGCAGTGGACCTGATCGAGTCGCTTTTTGGCAAAAGTACCCTGATGCGCAAATAGTCTCGCGTGCGGCCTGCTCTCAAATGGCAGGCCAACCCACGCAAGCTGCTGGCACCTATTGAAAGATTGACCGTGACCCTCTGGATCGTGACCCTCTGGATCGTGACCGCCATCGCCGTGAGCGTGGCCCTTTGGTTTGCAGGCGCCTGGTATTTGCGCGGGGTGGATCTGCGCGCCTTTGACAAGGCCACTGACGGTGACGCCCAGGCATGGCGCCAACGGTTCTCCAGCGGCCCCGACCTCAACGACGAACACCGCGCGGTGATTGCGTCACTGGGAGGTATCACCGCCACTGTGAAAAACACGCCGCGCCGCCAGCACTTGGGCTTGTTGCGTTCTTACATGGACAGCTTCAGCGCCGAGCGCAGGTTTGACGCACAGTTCATGCCGGTGGATGCAGGCGGTGTACCAGCGGAATGGGTGCTGGCACCAGGGGCCAACGGGGCCCGCCGCACGCTGTATATCCACGGCGGCGCCTGGATCATGGGTAGCCCGCTCAGCCACCGCACCATCACCAGCAAGTTTTCGGAGATCACGGGCGGCGCCGTATTGGCCATTGACTACCGGCTGATGCCGGAACACCCTCGCATGGCTGGCATTGACGACTGCCGTGTAGCCTACCGCTGGATGCTGGAACACGGCCCGGCCGGGGTGGCACCGGCCAGCGAGGTCTTTGTCGCTGGCGACTCCGCCGGTGGCAACCTCACTTTGGCACTGATCGCCTGGGTGCGCGACCAGGGGCTGCGTGCGCCCGACGCTGCAGTCGCTCTGTCACCCGCCACCGACGGCACGCTGGGCAGCCCCAGCCTTCGCAGCAACATTGCCACGGACGCAATGTTGGGCCCGCTGTTTGGGCCGCTGGCGCGCGTGCCGCGCTCGGCCCTGCTGTGGCTGGCGTGGATGCGCCACCGCATACGCCCCAACCACCCGCTGGTGTCGCCCATCTTTGGTGATCTGGCCGGTTTACCCCCGCTGCTGATCCACGCCAGTGAAGCTGAAATGCTGCTGGACGATACCCTGCGGTATGCCAGCAAAGCCAACGCCGCCGGTTCACGAGTGACCGTGCAAACCTGGACCCATATGGTGCACGTTTGGCACATTTTCGACCCCGACCTCACCGAGGCGCGCCAAGCCTTTGCCGAAATAGCCGAGTTCCTGGCGCGGGCTACTTCTCCGGGTACAAAACGACCTGGACATAGTTGTCCCGTGGCAGATAACGGCGCGCAGTCGACTGCAGCTCCTCAGCGGTGATGGCGTTCACCTGCTTGGCATAGTCCAGCAACTCCGCCGGGTCGGTACCGTGCAACTCCGCAGATTGCAGCTTGCCCAGCCAATAGCCGTTTTCACGCAGCATGCGCCGGTGCGTGGTGAGCCAGTTCTGTTTGACCTTGGCCAGATCGGCGGGGTCGATCCCTTCGGTCTGGATTTTCTCGATTTCACCCCACGCCGCAGCAATGACCTTGTCCACGTTTTCTGGCGCACAGGGCAATGACAGGCTGAGCTGGTAGTGCGGGTACGGGTCGCGCGACAAGCCACCCCGCATGCTGCCACCGTAAATGAGTGTGAGCTTTTCACGCAGCACATCGATGATCTTGATGTTCAAGACCTCAACCAGTGCCCGCAGGCGCAATTGCTCGGCCTCCGAGTAGTCGGCCTTGCCAGTGAATTGCAGGGCCACCTGGCTCTTGGCCTCGGTGCCGCTGCGCACCACCTGCTTTACCACACCAGACACGGGGCGCATGCCCACATCCACATAGGTCTTCTTGATCTCCGGGGTCGGCAAGCTGGCGATGTAGCGCGCGATCAAGGGTTTGATAGCGTCCAGCGTGAAGCTGCCGACAAATACAAAGGTCATACCCTGCGCGCTGGCAAAACGTTCACTGTAAATAGACTGCAGACGATCGACATTGAGCGTTGCAAAGTCTTGCGGCCGTGGTGTCAGCCACAGACGGGGGTGCGCACCATACAGCGTTGTCTGGATGGCGTCGGCAAATACGGACTCCGGTCGCGCCATCGCGTTCTTGGCGCCATCCTGGGAGCGGCTGACAAACGACTGGTACAAGTCGGCATCCTTTCGGACAGGGCCAAACTTGAGCGTCAATATTTGCAGCATGGTTTCCAGGTCAGCCTGACTGGTATTGCCACTCACCACATCGTGCAGCCCGCCCAAGCCAACACTCACAGACAAAACCTTGCCGGCGAGCATCCTCTGCAATTCGGTGGGTGCAAAATCGCCCAGCCCCATGGACGCAGCGACGTGGCCGGCATAACCGGCATTGAATTTATCGTCCAGTCCGAACAGCGACTGGCCGCCAAACCGGTTGGCTCCCATCAGGATTTCATCGTTCTTGAAATCGCTTGGTTTGAGAATCACCTTGACGCCATTGGACAAGATCAGCTCGGTCACACCCAGGCGCACATCCTGGCGTTCGGTCATGATCTTTCCGCCAGGCGGAAGCATGGCCAACAATGCTTTGGCCACCGGTTTTTCGTCCCTGGCACGCACGGTCCGTTGCTCGGCCCGGCTCACGCTGGCCAGCAACTCCGGCTCGACTGGTGTCATGCTGTCAGCCTTGTCACTGCCCGTGTAAAGAACCAGTTTGGCGGACTTCTCCGGAATGGCCGAGCGCGCGTAGGCATTCACATCGTCAACCGTGATGCCGGGCAGCATCGCCTGGCCATACGCCAGCTCATTGTCGATTCCGGGAATCGTTTCCTGTTCCAGAAAGTTGCGCAGGTACTCGGCGGCGTAGGTGGCTGAGTCGGTCTTGTCACGTTCGGCTTGTGCGCGCTCCAGGCCCCGCAGCATGGTCTTCTTGCTGCGCTCCAGTTCATCCGGGCTGAAACCAAATTGCCGTGCACGTTCGTTTTCCTGCACCAGCGCATCCACTGCAGGGACTGCCCCCATGCGGCCCAATAAAGCGCTTGAATTGAAAGACCGGTAACCCGGCACCAGTCGGCTGACCGCGCTACCGCCGCCGACAAAGGGCGGGTTGGCCTGCTGGGTGAGCTCCTGCATGCGTTGCGCCAACATGGCGCCGAACAGCCGTTCCACCATGGCCTGGCGGTAGTCACCCAAGGTCACCACGGTCTTGGCCGGCTGAACCGGGTAGCGGATCATCATGGCGTTGTTGGTCGCCTCCGGATCGGTTACGACGATAGCCTCCGACGTACTGCGCGACACGATAGGGGCATACACCCGGGGGCGTTCGTTCTCGGGGTTCTTCAGTTTGCCGAAATGGGCTTCCACCAGCGCTTGCGCGTCCTTGACTTCGATATCACCCACCACCGCCACGGCCATCAGATTGGGTCGGTACCAATCCTTGTAAAAGCGCTTGATGGCTGCATGGCTGAAGCCCTTGAGGCTGGGTTCGGTGCCGATGGGCAGGCGTTGGGCGTACAGCGAGCCGCTGAAGATTTTTGGCAGAAGAACCTTGTTCATGCGATCCTGCGCACCCTTGCCCAGACGCAATTCTTCCAGCACGATGGCGCGCTCCAGATCGATGTCGGCGTCGTTGAAGCTCACGCCATGCGCCCAGTCCTCCAAAACGAGGAATCCTTTACGCACATGTTCCGGATTGTCGGTGGGCAAAGGCAGGATGTAGACCGTTTCGTTGAAGCCGGTGTAGGCGTTCAGGTCAGCTCCAAACTTCAAACCGATGGATTGCAGGTAGGACACCAGTTCATGCTTCTTGAAATGGGTGGAGCCATTGAAGGCCATGTGCTCGGTAAAGTGCGCCAGTCCGAGCTGGTCCTCGTCTTCCAATATGGAGCCCGCCTTGACCACCAGGCGCAGTTCCAGCCGCTTTTCCGGTCGGCTGTTCTTCTGGATGTAATAGGTCAGGCCGTTGGCCAGCGTGCCGACGGTAACCTGCGGGCCGATAGGCAAAGGATCAGAGAGCTTGGGTTCGGCAGCGCCACATAGCCAGGGGAGCAGCGCAAAAACGGCAACGCTAAAGTAACGCAAAAGCGGTGTGATCATGGGTTTCCATTCCATAGGGGACGCGTGAGCTTATCAGCTCCATCTGCACCTCCGCCGGTCAACACCACGGAGTGAGTCTGCGTAGAATGCATTGCAGATCCCATGAGAGCATGAATCGACTGCGTTGATGCCAGAAAAACGGACCTTGTACACACGCAACGTTTGGCTCACTGCAAGCCTGCTGGTTGCGGTCGCGGCCGACTTTCTGGTTTACACCGGTCTGGAACAGCGGGTAGACAACGCGGCTGAATCACGTTTTGTATCCATGCAACTCGCCGATGAACTGCGTCAATCGTCGGATGACCTCACCCGCACCGCTCGCACCTATGTGGTTACCGGTGACCCGTCTTACAAGAAGGATTACCAGGATATTCTGGATATCCGCGACGGCAAGCTGCCTCGACCCACCGCTTACCATGACTTCTACTGGGACCGGGTGGTTGTCAACAAGTCCAAGTCACAAACCTCCGTGGGACAGCGTATCCCCCTGCTGGACCTGATGCGCCAAGCGGGTTACACGGCAGAGGAGTTCGACAAGCTGGCACAAGCCAAAGCAAATTCCGATGCCTTGACGCGGATCGAGTTTGGTGCAATGGACTTGATGGAGGACAGCGGGCCGCAAGCCGCTGCCAGCCGCACCAAAGCCTTGCAGACGATGCATGATGGCCACTACCACCAGTACAAGGCGAGGATCATGCAGCCCATTGCCGAGGTGAGCGCAATGGTAGAGGCGCGCACGCGCCTGGCGGTGGAGGACGCCAAAGCCAGTGCAACCATTGCCCGCATGACTCTGATCGTGTTGGGGCTGGTTGCGTTGGCCATGCTGCTGCGAACCAGTCGCACGCTGCGCACGACCTTGGGTGGCACGGTGGATGACGTGCATGCCCACATCACGCGCATTGGTGAAGGCAATTTCACAACCACCATTGAGGTGTCTGACGACACTAAGGGGAGTGTGCTGGACCGCCTGGCACAAACCCAGCGTAGCCTGCAACACATCGACCAGGAACGGCAGCGGGCGCTTGCCGGTCGCTTGGAGTCAGCGCGAGAGCTACAGACCGTGATGGATGCGATCAGCAGCTACTCCATTGTTTCGATCACCGATCCCGCTGGCAACATTATCCATGCCAATGACATGTTCAGTCAGGTCAGTGGTTACAGCAACGCGGAACTGATCGGTCAAAACCATCGCATCGTCAAGTCGGACGCTCAACCCGACAGATACTGGGACACCGTATGGAAGACGATTTCCAGCGGCTACGTGTGGCGCGGCGAGGTCTGCAACCGGGCGAAGGACGGCACGCTCTACTGGGTGGACACGGTGATAGCCCCCTATTTTGGCGAACACGGGATCGAAAAATATATCTCCATTCGAACCGATGTTTCGGCAAGCAAACGCGCCCAACAGATACTCGATGCCGAGCGTCAGCGACTCAACAACATCATCACCGGCACACGGGCAGGCACATGGGAATGGAACTACCAGACCGGTCAGGGAATTGTCAATGCACGGTGGGCCGAGATGATCGGCTACAGGCTCGACGAAGTACAAGAAAACCCCAACCGAATCTGGCGCCATGCGTTGCACCCCGATGACTTGGTGCTGGCCGCACAGCGCCTTGATGAGCACATCAGGGGCAGGCGCGACATTTTCGAATTTGAAGGCCGCTTGCGCCACAGGGAAGGCCACTGGGTATGGCAATTGACGCGCGGACGCCTCTTCACTCACACGGCCGACGGCAAGCCGCAATGGATGTATGGCATCAACCTGGACATTACCGAGGCCAAGAAGGCCGAAGCCGAGTTAAAGGAATCAGCCGCAAGCCTGCGGGACAATGCGGCATTCCTGGTGCGTGCGGGACGCATTGCCGGCATAGGCCGCTGGCAGTACGACCTGGTGGCGGGCCGCATCACCTGGTCGGATCAGACCTGCCAGATACACGACGTGGTCAATGGACACTGCCCTACCCTGGAGGAGTCCATAGCCTTTTTTGCACCCGAAGCACGGGGCGAAATCCAGGCGGCGATTGATGCTGCACGCAGAACCGGCAAGCCATGGGACCTTGAACTGCCCTTGACCACGGCCATGGCCAGACGTATCTGGGTGCGTTGCGCGGGGGAAGCAGAGTACAACGACGGAAAACGCTTCCGTCTGGTCGGCATTTTTCAGGACATTACGCAGCGCAAAAAACTCGAAGATGATGTGCGCCAAAAAAATGTCCTGATGAAGAACATACTGGCCAACATCCCCGTGGGGTTGAGTGTGATGGATGCCGACTTGAACCTGGTGGTGGAGAACACACTATTCCGCAGCCTGCTGGATTTCCCGGACGCGTTATTTGCGACGGAAATCGTCAAATTCGAATCCATCATCCGGTTCAACGCAGAACGTGGCGAGTATGGTGAAGGCGATCGCGACGAAATTGTCGAAACCATTGTGAAGCGGGCAAAACACGCGCAGGCCCACCATTTCCGGCGCCAGCCTGGGGACGGTCGGACTCTGGAAATCCGGGGTGCACCCATGCCCGACGGGGGTTTCGTGACAACCTACTCGGATATCACCGACCTGACGCGCGCGACCGAGGCGGCGCAAGAGGCCTCTCGCTCCAAAAGCCGGTTTGTTGCCAACATGAGCCATGAGATTCGCACTCCCATGAATGCCATTTTGGGAATGCTCAAGTTGCTGCACAACACCGATCTGTCAGCCCAGCAACTGGACTATGCCAGCAAAGCCGACGGTGCTGCCCCGTCCTTGCTGGGTCTGCCCAATGATGTGCTGGACTTCTCCAAGATGGAGGCCGGCAAGATGGAACTTGACCCCCAGCCCTTTTGGGTGGAGCGGCTGCTGCGCGACCTGTCCGTAATCCTGTCGGCCAACCTCGGCGTCAAACCCATTGAAGTCCTGTTTGATGTGGACACCCATCTGCCCCGTGCACTGGTGGCTGACGCAATGCGCCTGCAACAGGTGTTGATCAACCTGGCGGGCAATGCCATCAAGTTCACCAACGAAGGCGAAGTGGTGGTTGAACTGAAACTGGTTTCCCGCACGGACTCCGACACGACCTTGCGTTTTGCGGTGCGCGACAGCGGGATCGGCATTGCACCAGAAAATCACGATCATATTTTTGAGGGCTTTTCGCAAGCCGAGGCATCCACCACACGCCGCTTTGGTGGCACCGGCCTGGGCCTGTCCATCTGCAAACGCCTGGTGGCGCTGATGGGAGGTACGCTGCAGCTTGACAGTGCGCTTGATCAGGGCAGCACGTTCCACTTTACGCTGACGCTGCCGATTGCCGGCGAAGTGGCTGCGGAGTCGGATCCGGCGCCACCGCGGGTGATGTCACCGTTGGATGTGCTGGTAGTGGACGATAACGCGACCGCCCGTAACTTGACCATGGACATGGCCCGCTCCTGGGGCTGGCGCGTCGATGGCGCTGATAGTGGCGAGCGCGCGGTTGCATTGCTCGAAGCCCGGGCAAAGGCGTTGCTGCCCCCTTATGACGCCATTTTTATAGACTGGTTGATGCCGGGCATGGACGGCTGGGAAGCCATTGCGCGCATGCGTGATATGGGCGCCCAAGCGCTGTGCCCGGTTAGTGTCATGGTGACTGCACATGGCCGGGAAATGCTGATGCAACGCAGTGCGCGTGAGCAGGCGTATCTGAACGGATTTTTGGTCAAGCCCATCACAGCATCCATGTTGTTTGAAACCGTGGTGGATGCCCGCGCCGGCTTGAACAACTTGCGCGCCACACCCCGTGGCCGCTCTGACAGGGCCGGGCGGCTCGATGGCATGCGCTTGCTGGTCGTGGAGGACAACTTGATCAATCAGCAAGTCGCACGCGAGTTGTTGAGCTCGGAAGGTGCACAGGTCGTGATCGCGGGCAACGGTCAGTTGGGGGTTGCAGCAGTGGTCAACGCGCAAACCCCGTTCCATGCGGTACTGATGGATATCCAGATGCCGGTGATGGATGGGTACGAAGCCACAGGACTGATTCGCCGGGAGCCTGGCTTGGCCCAGTTGCCCATCATCGCCATGACAGCCAATGCCATGGCGTCTGACCGCGAGGCCTGCCTTCGGGTCGGCATGAACGACCATGTTGGCAAACCCTTTGACCTACCGCGTTTGGTGGAGGTGTTGTTGCAACACACCCGACGCAACCGTGCAAGCGGGACAAACACCACGGAGCGGCGTGACACCAACCCCGTGGGCACCTCGGCCACCCCGCCGTCTGCCGGTGGGTTACCGGCTTTGAACCACCTCGATACGGAGGGGGCCCTTGGCCGAATGGGAGGCAACAGCGAGTTGTATGCAACTGTATTAACGTCCTACCGGTCCGAATTGCACGCTGCGCCGGACCAGTTGGATGCGCTTTTGGCCGGCGGTGACCGGGTTGGGGCCAGGCGCTTTCTGCATACCCTCAAAGGCCTCTCGGCTACGGTGGGCGCTACCAACATGGCGGCCGTCGCGCAAGCGACCGAGCAAGCGCTCCACGACGGCTTGCAGCCGTCAGCGTACGACTCACTTCAGACCATTTTCAAAGAGACGGTGGGGCGCACGATCGGTGTCCTGGAGCGGGCGGCGCAAGCCAACACACTGATCGTTCCATCCGTCGTTTGCGAAACTCCGGCTGTGTGGCCAGTGCAGTCAAAAGACAGGGCTTTGGTTCAATTGAACGAATTGCGGATTTTGTTGGCAGCGTCGGATCTACACGCCCTGGAAATACTGGCCCAACTGCAGACCGACCGAGTGATCTCAAGCCTCGACGGCTTCGCCAGCCTGTCGAATTCGATTTCCACTTTTGACTTCGCCGCCGCAGCTGCGCAATGCGAAAACCTGATTCTTTCGATGGATCAGCATGGACTTGGCGGCGCCGTCTAGAGGGTCACCAATGGGATCCACATCCGATGGCGCCAATCTGGTCCCCGGACAGTCATCGCCGCAGCGCACCAAACGCCTCAAACTCCCAGCTGCGCATGGCCAGAAGCAGCGTGTAACCCTCGCGGTCCTTGTCCTGCAATTTCTGGTCGGCCAGATGCTGCTGCGCAAAGTCTTGCGCCACACGCTGCATGCGCTCCATGAACGACGGCGCCAGGCTGCGGCTGACCGAGCCATGCACCAACAGCAGGCCCTCGCCCGCGCCGTCGAATCCGCCCGAGAAGTAATCCAACAGCGCGTTGTCGCGAAAGTAGTCCATCACCGGACCATGCGGGCGCCAGCGGAAGGCCTTGGCCAATTTGAGGCGGTAGCGGTTCAGCGGACGCAGTTCGATAATGCCAATGCGATCCAGCTGCGCCAGATAACCGATGCAATCGGCCTCGGTCAGCCGGTACGCGGCCACGATCTGCTCCAGCGTCCACTGGCTGAGCACACAAATCGCAACGAGCAGCAGCTTTTTGTCGGCCACCACGGCACGCTCCTGCTCCTGCGTCAGCTGGGCCAAGAGCGGCTGGGCGTCGGCCACGCGGCGAGCCAGGTCGGCAAAGTCCAGCTTGAGGGCGCGGCAAATGGCGTCTATGCGTGACAAGGGCATGTCGCCCTTGGCCAGCATGCGCTTGACGCTGGATTCGGCCAGCCCCAAGGCAACGGCCAGGTCGGCATAGGTCATGCGGGCGGCCTTCCGCTCGTGCTGAAGGGCGGAGACAAGGTCGGTGGTGGTGCTCATAGGTATCGATTATTGATACTTTTTGTATTCCATAGCAAGCTTGTATCAAATTTTGCACCGTATGGGGTGCGTAGTGGCAACACACTGGTGCCCTCATCCCACCCTTTGGAGCCTTTTGATGAAAACCCCGTTGACCCGTCCTGAAACCGGCCTGCTGGCCGCCTTGGCGCTGGCCGTTGTGCTGGCCTGCTTCGGCCCGGCCGTAGCGCAGTATGCCGACTACCACGCGTTTGCCGACCAGCGCACGTTGTGGGGCCTGCCGTTTGCGATGGATGTGCTCAGCAATGCCCCCTTTGCACTGCTGGGCGCCTGGGGCCTGCTGCGCCTGCGCAACTGGCAGCGGCCGCTGGCCCGCCGCGTCGGGTATGCCGTGCAACTGCCCAGCGATGCCCAGTTGCCCCTGGGCCGGCTGTTCTTTGCCGGCCTGCTGGTGACTGCAGTGTGCTCCGGCTACTACCACCTGCAGCCAGACAACACCGGCCTGGCTGTGGACCGCCTGGGCATGCTGCTTCCATTCGCCGGCCTGATGGGTCTGGCCACTGCCGACCGCATCAGTGCGCGAACCGGCCAGTGGACCGCTGCCGCAGTGCTGGCGCTGGGCACCGTCGCAGTGGGCGTATGGGCCTTGTCCGGCAACCTGCTGCCCTGGTCGGTGTTGCAAGGTGGTGGCATGCTGCTGATCGTGTGTCTGGCCCTGCGCAGGCCCCTCATCGGCGCCTGGGGCGTCTCCCTGGCGGCCGTCATCGCCTGGTACGTGCTCGCCAAACTGCTAGAGCTGGGTGACCACCACATGCTGGTCTGGACCGATGGCGCGGTGTCTGGCCACACCTTGAAACACTTGGCTGCTGCGATGGCAGCCTGGCCGGTCATACGCGTCATGCAAAATGGCGCGTATCGGGCGGGGCCTGCCCATGGCCGCATACAGCAGCCCAAGGCCAACTTGGTATCCAGGGCCTGAAAAAGTTACGCAGATCAGCAAAACAAAAACCGACCTGAGGAAAAACCTGTGAACACTGAAACACTGACTCCCGCGGCAACTGCCGTGGCCGGTCCAGCCGGGCACGGCCACCCTAACCAGTTTGCGCTGCTGGGCCAACGCCGTTTTGCGCCATTCTTCTGGACCCAATTTTCTGGCGCTGCCAATGACAACTTGTTCAAGTTCGCCTTCACGGTGATGGTGACCTACCAGCTGAGCGTGGAATGGCTGGCCCCCAGCATGGCGGGCCTGGCCATTGGCGCTCTGTTCATCCTGCCGTTCTTGCTGTTTTCGGCCACAGCCGGCCAGCTGACCGACAAGTACGACAAGACGCTGATGATCCGCTTCGTCAAAAACCTGGAAATTGCCATCATGGCGATTGCCGCCTACGGCTTTGTCAGCAACAACGTGGCCGTGCTCTTGCTGTGCACCTTTTTGATGGGTGTGCATTCGACGCTGTTTGGCCCGGTCAAGTTTGCGCTTTTACCCCAAGTGCTGAACGAACGCGAGCTGACCGGCGGCAATGGCATGGTGGAGATGGGCACCTTTGTCGCCATTCTGATGGGCAATGTGGTGGGCGGCCTGCTGGTTGCCATCCCAAACATCGGCCATGAGACCGTGGCCATTGCCTGCGTTGCCCTGGCCCTGGTTGGGCGGGTCATTGCCGGGTACATCCCCAAGGCACCCGCGACCGACCCCGGCCTCAAAATCAATTGGAACCCCATCAGCGAGACCCTGCGCAACCTGAAGCTGGCGCATGGCAACCTGGTGGTTTTCCGCTCGCTGCTGGGTATCAGCTGGATGTGGTTTTTTGGCGCCGTGTTTTTGAGCCAGTTCCCCAGCCTGGCCAAGGAAGTGTTGCACGGCAATGAACAAGTGGCGTCGCTTCTCCTGGTGGTGTTCTCCATTGGCATTGGCACCGGCTCGCTCTTGTGCGAGGTGATGAGCCGCCGCCACGTGGAGATTGGTCTGGTGCCGCTGGGCGCCATTGGCATGAGCATTTTTGCTGTGGACCTGTACTTTGCATCCAGCGGTCTGCCCGCCTCCGGGATCATGGGATTGAGCACCTCCATGGCGCAACCCGCCCACTGGCGCGTGATGGCCGACCTGGCACTACTCAGCCTGTT
>CAZMXB010000075.1:0-20536 GCA_964569855.1 uncultured Rhodoferax sp. | reverse complement strand
CGCCAGCGTTCAATCTGAGCCAGGATCAAACTCTATAGTTCGATCTTGAATTTTTCGCTCTTTCGAGCAACTCATAAATTGGAATCGACGTGATTTTCTTTGACGAATATCACATCTTTTTTACTTCATGAGCGTTTGTAGGTCAGTTAAGACCTAGTTCCGAAGAACTTGGCAATTGCCTTCAAACGCCCACGCTTATCGGCTGTAAATTTTTAATGAACCGAAGAACTTTTTACTTTCTTCGTCTGCTTCACTGTGATCAGCGAAGCCTTGAATTATGACACAGTTTTTATACTTCCGTCAAACTTCTTGAAAACTTTTTACGTTTTGAAGACGTCTTCCTGTGTCTAGCGAAGCCTTGTAGTCTAGCACAAGAATTAACGTGTTACGACCAGCTCGTATGTCACACGACCAACAGACACTTAATCCAGAGGGCAACACATTTGGAATGTATCGAGTATTTGTTGACGCCCACCAGTTTGATGTTGTACTTCGCGCGCTTACCTGTAGATGCAGCCGCGCTGGCAATCATTGCAGCAAAAGAGCACTTTGCGCCTTCTGAACGAGGACCCTGCTCCAGAATCACCATCAGTGCGCTGTCTGCTGTTCGGCCCGCAAACGCGCAAAAGCCTCCCAAAACTGCGCCTCCTGCGTGGTCGCAAAGTTGATGCGCATCAGTGTGCTGGGCTGGCGCTCGGCGTGGAACAGGCCGCCAGGGGCCAATAGATAACCCACGTCCAGCATGCGCTGGGACAGGGCGTCGGTGTCCACCCCGGTGTCGACCCAACCAAACAGCCCGGCCGGTGGCGTGGCAAAAAGGCAGCCATTGGCCAGGGCCAGTTTCACACTGCGCCCACGCGCCTGGTCCAGCCGGGTGCGGATGCGCTCGGCATGTCGGCGCAGCTGGCCCTGGTCGATACACCAGGCCAGCGCTTTTTCCAGCAGGGCCGGTGTGGTTAAGGTACCCAGTAATTTGGTGTCAATGAGGCCTTCGACCAGCGATGTCGGAGCGGCCAGATAACCGATGCGCCAACCCGGTGCCAGAATCTTCGCAAAACCGCCCACGTAAATGGTGCGTTGCAGTCCGTCTAACGCACACAGGCGTGTGGCATGGTCCGGCGCGATGTGGCTGTACGTGTCGTCCTCCACGATGTGGAAGTTGTGCGTATTGGCCAATTGCAGCACGCGGTGGGCGCTGCCCGGCGTGAGGCAATAACCGGTCGGATTGTGGAACACACTGACACTCACGAATAGCTTGGGCGCATGGAGTTCGCAATAACGCGCCATGACGTCCAGGTCCGGCCCGTCAGCACGGCGTGGCACCGGCAAAATGCGCATACCCAAAGCGGCCAACCGCGCGAACTCGATGGCCCAGCCCGGTTCTTCCACCATCACATAATCCCCGGCGCGCAGCAGGGTGCGGCTGACAATATCCAGCGCATGGGTGGCACCGACCGTGGTGACGATCTGACTAGGGATGGCCTGCACGTTGTGCGCAACCAATTTTTGCGACAAGGCCTGGCGCAAGCCGCTGTCTCCGGCCGGTTCGCCGTATTGCAGCGAAAATGATTGCAGCACCTTGTTACTGGTAACCTTGCGCACGGCAGTGGCCATAAAACTGGTTTCCAGCCAGTCTGGTGGGAACACCCCCATACCGGGTTGCGGCTGCTCGGAACTGCGGTGGAACATGCCCCGGATCAGCGCCGTGGCGTTGACCGGCACGTGTTGCGCCTGAAACCCGCCGCGCACCACAGTTGCTACACCATTTATATCGCCTTGCGCATGTTTTTCGGGGGCTGCAGCCGGTTCTCGTACATAAAATCCGCGGTTCTTGCGGGCTTCCACCAGACCCTGCGCCAACAGCTGGTCGTAGGCCGCCACTACGGTGGACGGGCTTACGCTCTGCTGCACCGCACACTGCCGTACGGAGGGCAGGCGTGCACCGGGTGCCAGCAGCCGGGTGCGGATGCGTTCGGCAAAGCGGGTGAACAATTGCTCGGTAAGCGATTGGGAGGCGGTCTTCATCAACATGGTGGGGCCTGTGACAAGTGTCGTAGTTCATGGTGGGCGGCTGTGCTGCCCGTTTCACCAATACAGATTGCGTATTGAACGCGAAAACTGTACTGGTTGTGTGTTGTTTTCAACTATAAAGTCAGACCCATGAACTGGCAAGAGTTATCCCCGCTTCTGGTCCTGGCCACGGCCATGAGTTTTACGCCGGGTCCCAACACCACCCTGTCGACGGCACTGGCCGCCAACCGGGGATTGCGCCACGCCCTGCCCTTTGTGTTTTCCGTACCGTTGGGCTGGAGTGCGCTGCTGCTGGCCTGCGCCCTGGGACTGGGCGCCTTGCTGCTGGCGGTACCGCTGTTGGCGTGGGCGGTCAGACTTATCGGCGTGTTGTACTTGCTGTGGCTGGCCTGGAAACTGTCCCAAACCCGCCAATTGGGCGAGGCCGACGACGCCAATCTGAGCGTGGGTTTCTGGCAAGGCGTGGCACTGCAATTTGTCAACATCAAAGCCTGGATGCTGGCGCTGGCCATTGTCAGCGGCTGGATTGCCGGGCGCACCGACTCCGCGCCACGCCTGATGGTAGTAGTTCCGGTGATGATGGCCTATGCCTTTGCCAGCAACCTGCTGTATGCGCTGGCGGGCTCGCTGTTGCGCAACTGGTTGACGGGGCCGGCAGGCACGGGCCAACGCTTGAAGTGGTTTAACCGCAGCATGGCGCTGATCCTCGTGGTGACCGCGCTGTGGATGCTGACCTTATGAGCCCCACCGCGGCGACTGCCCCTATGAAAAAAGTACCTGGCCAGACCCCACGCCAGATCAGCCGGGGCCTGTGGCTGGGTCTCTTGGGGATCGTGATTTTTTCGGTCACGCTTGCGATGACGCGCCTGGCGGTTGGCACACCCGGCGCACCTCTGATGTCCGGATTTTTCGTCGCCATGGGCCGTGCCGTAGTTGCCGCCGGGCTTTCAACCCTGTTTTTGTGGGCTACCCGTGCGCCCCTGCCGCGCAAGGCGGACTGGTTTCCATTGGCCATAACCGCCGGTGGTGTGGTGTTTGGTTTTCCCCTGTTCACATCCATCGCGATGCGGTATGTCGAAGCAAAACACGCCAGTGTGATTGTGGGAGTGTTACCCCTTGCCACCGCCGCGGTAGGCGCGCTACTGCATCGCCAACGCCCATCGACTGGTTTTTGGCTGTGTGCTGTTTTGGGGAGCGCGCTGGTGGTGGCCTTCGCCCTTCTGAACGGCGGCGCCAGCCCCGGCGCTATCACCGCTGGAATCTCTGTTCACAGCGCCGATGGGCTATTGGTCGCCGCCATGTTGTGCGCGGCTGTGGGGTATGGTTATGGCGCCCGTCTTTCGCACCATATGCGGGCCGAACATGTGATTTGTTGGGCTTTGGTGTTTGCCTTGCCGTTGACCCTGCCCTTGGCGGCGGTATCGTGGCCGGGCGCGTCCTTGCCAGCTACGGCATGGTGGGCATTCGCGTATCTGGCCGTGTTTTCGATGTGGATCGGTTTTTTTGCCTGGTACCGCGGTTTGGCCCTGGGTGGCACGGTTCGTGTGAGCCAGGTCCAGCTGGTCCAACCTTTCTTGAGCATGTTGTTTGCCGTACCGCTGCTGGGCGAACAATTGGACGCCGTGACAGTCGGTTTCGCACTGGCCGTAATTGCGACTGTTTTTGTTGGCAAGAGGATGCCGGTATGGTGAATGTGTTGGCCATCAACTCCAATCGACGCAACGCGATTCACCTGCCCGTTTTGTTTGCGCCCTGCCGGGACGGGTCAGGCAACGGCCCTCATCGCGGTACGCAAGTCGGGCCATTGCCTGACCCGTCCCGGCGAGTACGATGCGGTGTCTCGCCACCACGCGAAACCAACTCCCCCTCGCAAGGGATTGGGGTCTGCCGGTGGCCAATTTGTGTACCGCGATAAGGACACCGGCAGACCCCAATCCCTTGCCCCCGCACAGCCAGCACGCAGTGACTGAGAACCCTTAATCAAACAACACCACCCGAGGAGCAAAGAAACATGAAACCCAACGACCTCCCAACCGCCACCCCCTGGACCCTGGCCCGCCGCGCCGCACGCATGAACCCGTCGGTGATCCGCGAAATCCTCAAGGTCACCGAAAAACCCGGCATCATCAGCTTCGCCGGTGGACTGCCGTCCAGCAAGACCTTTCCGGTGGCCGAGTTCACCGCCGCCTGCACCCAGGTATTGACCACCGATCCACAAGCCGCACTGCAATACGCCGCCAGTGAAGGTTTTGCGCCGCTGCGCCAGATGGTCGCCGACCGTCTGCCCTGGGACGTGGACCCAGCCCAGGTGCTGATCACCACCGGCTCCCAGCAGGGACTGGACTTGGTCGCCAAAATTTTGATCGACGCCGGCAGCCGCGTGCTGGTGGAAACGCCCACTTATCTGGGCGCTTTGCAGGCTTTCACGCCGATGGAGCCCGAGATTGAGAGCGTGGCCAGTGATGACGAAGGTGTCGACATCGCCGACCTGGCCAGCAAAGTTGGAACCGGTGCCAGCAAGGCCCGTTTCCTCTACGTATTGCCCAACTTCCAGAACCCCACTGGTCGCACCATGAGCGAGGCACGACGCGCCGCACTGGTGTCCAAGGCGGCCGAACTGGGCCTGCCGCTGATCGAGGACAACCCCTACGGCGACCTGTGGTTCGACACCCCACCACCGGCACCGCTGACCGCACGGAATCCCGATGGCTGCATCTACCTGGGATCGTTTTCCAAGGTGCTGGCACCGGGTTTGCGCATGGGTTTCATCGTGGCGCCCAAAGGCATGTACCCCAAGCTGTTGCAGGCCAAACAGGCGGCTGACCTGCACAGCCCGGGATTCAACCAGCGCATGATCACCGAGGTCATGAAGGACGGATTTCTGGACCGCCATATTCCCACCATCCGAACGCTGTACAAAAGCCAGCGCGACGCCATGCTGACCGCGTTGGCCCGGGACATGCCCGGCGATGTAAGTTGGAACACCCCGGTGGGTGGCATGTTTTTGTGGGCACGCCTGCCCGAAGGCATGAATGCCCAGGACCTGCTGCCCCGGGCCGTAGACAAAGGGGTGGCCTTTGTGCCAGGCGCTGCGTTCTATAACGACCTTGGCGACCCACGCACCATGCGCCTGTCGTTTGTAACGCCGGATGCCGATGAGATTCGCAAAGGCGTAGCCGCGCTGGCGGCTGCCATCGCCGAACAACGGGGCGCATGATTATGGAAAACACGATTCATTTGTGGGGAAGACTCAGCTCAATCAATGTGCGCAAGGTGGTGTGGACCATGCAGGAGTTGGGCATGGATTTCCAGCGCACCGACGCCGGAGCCGGATTTGGCGTTACCACTACGCCGGAGTACCAGCGCAAGAACCCCAATGCCTTGGTGCCTTTGATGGAGGACGGCGATCTGGTGTTGTGGGAGTCCAATGTGATCGTGCGCTACCTGTGTGCGCGCTACGGTGCGTCACACAATTTGTACCCTCAGGATCTGGCAGAGCGTTTTGACGCCGAGCGCTGGATGGACTGGCAACAAACCACTTTTAACCGCGCCGGTGGCCAGGCCTTTCTGCAACTGGTGCGGACCGCGCCCGAGGTGCGCAATGCCGAACTGGTGCGCCAGTCGATGGCAGCCACCGAGCCGCTACTCGACCTGCTGAACACCCACCTGCAACACCGAACCTATATGGGTGGCGACGCCTTTGGCATGGCCGATATTCCGCTGGGCTGCGAAATGCACCGCTGGTGGGGCATGCGTGGCGCGCAGTTCGAGGCCTGCGGCGTACAGCGTCAGGAACTGCATGCATTCCCTCACGTACAGCGCTGGTTTGGCCAGTTGCTGCAACGCCCGGGCGGTCGTGGTGTGTTGGACATTGCCTTGGGTTGATGTTGCCACTCGTTCGTCCAATAATCGACAAACCTAACCATGCAACAACGCCCTTTTAAACAAGTTGATGTCTTCACCGACCAGGCCTACCGGGGCAACCCGCTGGCCGTGGTGCTGGATGGGCTCGGACTCAGCGACGACGCGATGCAGCGTTTTGCGCATTGGACCAATCTGTCCGAAACCACCTTCCTGTTGCCGCCCACAACCGAGGGTGCCGCCGCGGGTGCTGACTACCGGGTGCGCATTTTTACCACCGCCTATGAAATGCCCTTTGCCGGCCACCCTACACTGGGCAGTTGCCACGCCTGGCTGGAGCACGGTGGTGTGCCCAGGAACCCCTCCATGGTGGTGCAGGAATGCCAAGTGGGGCTGGTCAACATTCGCCAAAACGGCGGCCGCGCCGCGTTTGCCGCGCCTCCATTAAAGCGAAGGAATGCTTCGCTGGACCTGGTGCAAGCCTTGGCCGATGCGTTGGGCTTACCGGTCAACAAGATCCTGGCCAGCCAGCATTTGAACAACGGCCCCAGCCATTTCGGTTTGCTGATCGATGACCAGGACACGGTACTCGAACTCAAACCCGACTTCGCGCTGCTGCGTGCCGCCATGGCACTGGGCGGCATGACCGGCGTCGGTGTTTCGGCATTGCAAGGTGATGCCGCAGCGCCCGGTTTGATCGCCCGTTCCAACTGTGAAGCGCGTGCGTTTGCCGGGAACGCAGCCGCAACATCAGAGAGCACACCTGGCATCGAAGTGCGTTTCTTCTTTGACCACGGCAAGGGCATTGGCGAAGACCCGGTGACGGGCAGCTTCAACGCCAGCCTGGCGCAATGGTTGATCGCCGAAGACCACGCCCCGCGCGCCTACACTGCTTCACAGGGCACCTGCATTGGTGTGCAGGGACGGGTTCACATCCAGCAAGACGCGACGGGCCAGGTCTGGGTCGGTGGTGATGCCGTGACCTGCATATCCGGTTTGGTCCTGCTGTGACGGCAGCGCCACCCCGGTTTGTTACCGGCTCGCTGATGCGCCACGTGGTGGTGATGGCAGGCACGGGTGCGATCGGGCTGGTCGCCATTTTTGCGGTGGACCTGATCAACCTGCTCTACATCTCCATGCTGGGCGAGCAGGCCATTGCAGCGGCCGTGGGGTTTGCCGGTGTGGTTGGGTTTTTCATGCTGTCGGTGTTTATCGGCCTGCTGATTGGGGTCACGGCCGTGGTCTCGCGCACCATTGGTGCGCGCCGCATGGACGAAGCCCGGGCCCTGGCAACATCGAGCCTGGTGTTGGTCGCATTGATTGCAACCGTCATTTCCGGGCTTGCCCTGCTGTTCCTGGAGCCCATTTTGCACACGCTGGGCGCCCGTGACCGGGTGCTGGAACTGGCCCAGCGTTTCCTGCTCATCACGCTGCCGTCCACCGTGTTGCTGGGTGTGGGCATGGTGAGTTCGGCCCTGCTGCGCTCGGTGGGGGATGCAAGGCGCTCGATGATGGTCACCCTGGTGCCGGCCATCGTGACCGCGGTGCTGGACCCCTTGTTCATCTTTGTATTGGGGCTGGGGCTGGACGGCGCCGCCATCGTGGTCGTGATCGCGCGCTGTGTGCTGCTGGGGGTCGGCCTGTATGGCGCGTGGCGCGTCCACCACCTGTTGGCGCCATTCGAGCGCAGTCGCCTCAAGGCCGACGCCCGGTTGCTGTTCACGGTGGCTGGCCCTGCTGTGCTGACCAACCTGGCCACACCGGTAGGTGCGGCCTTTGTAACCCACAGCATTGCTGGCTTTGGCGCCTCGGCGGTGGCTGGCCAGGCCACGATAGAACGCCTGACACCGGTGGTGTTTGGACTGATCTATTCACTGAGCGGCGCGGTGGGGCCGGTTTTTGCGCAAAACCTGGGGGCCAAACGTTTTGACCGTGTGCGTGAAACCCTGCGCGCCAGTCTGGTGTTCATGGTGGTGGCCGTGGCGCTGGCCTGGGTGCTGCTGGCGCTGATGCAGGGGCCGCTGGTTCGCATGTTTTCACTGGACGGCGTGGCGGCGCAGATGGTGCACGCCTTTTGCACTTGGCTCGCGGGCAGTTTTTTCTTTATGGGTGCGCTGTTTGTGGCCAATGCCGGTTTCAACAACCTGGGTCGCCCGCTGTGGTCCACAGGCTTCAACTGGGCAAGGGCCACCCTGGGCACGATTCCCTTTGCGTGGTGGGGGGCTCAGTACGGGCCGGTGGAAGTGCTTGCTGGCCAGGCCGCAGGCGCCGTTCTGTTCGGCAGCCTTGCCCTGATCACCGCCTTCTGGTTGACCCGGGCGTTGGGTCAGCCAAAAGACTGACACCGGAGCCAGCCAAGATGCTACCGACCGCGCATGAATCTTTCCTGGACCACCTGGTGGTCATGGCCTCGACACTGGAACAGGGTGTGGCGTGGTGTCAGACCGCCCTGGGTGTAACCCCCGGGCCAGGCGGTGAGCACCCCTTGATGGGCACCCACAACCGCTTGCTGAAGTTCAAAACGGCAGACGGCTCTCATGCGTACCTGGAAATAATCGCTATCAATCCAGTAGCTACTCCCGCAATAGATACGAGGGCTAGACGCTGGTTTGACATGGACGATTTGGAGGCACGGGGTCGGGTAGAGCGTTGTGGTCCGCAACTGACACACTGGGTGGCACGGGTGCCCGACATCAGCGCCAGCATCGCTGCGTTGGCGGCGCTGGGCATTGACAGGGGTGACGTGCTGAAGGCTTCGCGCCAGACACCAAACGGTTTGTTGGAGTGGCACATCAGTGTGCGCCCCGACGGCCAGCGCCTGTTTGATGGCTGTCTGCCCACCCTCATCCAGTGGGGTCGCACCCACCCGACTGATGCCATGCCGGACAGCGGTGTGACCTTGCGCAGCTTCCGCATACAACATCCACAAGCAGACCTATTGCGCCAGGCGCTGACGAGCATCGGTCTGTCCAGCATTCCCGTCAACGATGGCCCGGCGCTGTTGAGTGCCACTTTGCAAACCCCCAAAGGCTTGATCGAGATCCACACATGAACCTGCCCAGCCTGCACGACATCGAAGACGCCGCCCGCGTGGTCTATCGCGAATTTGCCGCCACCCCGCAGTACGCCTGGGGCCAACTCAGCAGCAAACTGGGCGCCACCTGCTGGGTCAAACACGAAAACCACACGCCGGTAGGCGCATTCAAGATCCGTGGCGGCCTGACCTACTTTGAACAACTGGCAAAGTCAGGCACCCTGCCATCAGAGGTCATCAGCGCCACGCGCGGCAACCACGGGCAGAGCATTGGCTGGGCCGCGCGTGCCCACGGCGTGCCCTGCACCATCGTCGTTCCGCACGGCAATTCACAGGAGAAGAATGCCGCCATGCGCGCGCTGGGCGCCATACTCATTGAGCACGGAGCCGACTTCCAGGAAAGCAGGGAGTTCGCCATGGCGCTGGCTGCACAACGCGGTGCCCATATGGTGCCCAGCTTTCATGTGAACCTGTTGCGCGGTGTGGCCACCTACTGGTGGGAGTTGTTGAAGGCCGTACCAGAACTGGATGTGGTCTACGTGCCAATTGGCCAAGGCTCGGGTGCCTGTTCCGCCGTTGCCGCCAAACGCGCGCTGGGCCACAAGGCGCGCATCGTCGGTGTGGTCAGCGCCCACGCCACCACCTATGCCGACTCGCTGGCCGCCGGTCGGGTGGTGGAGGCGCCGGTGACCACGCTGCTGGCTGATGGCATGGCCTGCCGCGTGGCCGACGCCGAGGCGCTGGCCATCCTGCAAGGCAACATCGACCATATCGTCCAGGTGACGGACGCAGAGGTGGCCCAGGCCATGCGCGACATATTTGCCTGCACCCACAACGTGGCCGAAGGCGCCGGTGCCGCGGCCTTTGCTGCTGCCATGCAAGAACGTGAACGGCTGGTGGGCCAGACCGTGGGCGTGGCGCTCAGCGGTGGCAATGTGGACAGCGCGATGCTGGCTGATGTGCTACGGAATCAATAGCTATTTACTCCCTATTGACGAGGGCTAGCGACCTATTTAACAAATAGTCACCTGGTGAATCGCGGTGCTGCGTCAGGTAGGCCAGCACGCGGTACCCATAGCGGTCTGCCCGAATCTCTGCTTCATCCTGCATCGTGCCCGATGAAGACAATCCCTGCGCCGTGCCGTGGCTTGGGTCGAGACCGGGTTTGCAGGCCCGCCCTCAGACCGTTGAGCGGTCGCTGTCACATGCGACAAGTGCCTCTAACTCCCTCAGCGGCAGCGCCCGGCCGGAAAAGTACCCTTGGTACGCATGGCAACCCAGATGCGCCAGAAAGTCTGCGTGTGCCTTCAACTCCACACCTTCGGCAATAACCGCCAGGCCCAGACTCTCGGCCAGCGCCATGATCATCTTGGCAATTGCTGAATCGTTGGGTTCGGTGACGATGTTGCGAACAAAGCCCTGGTCAATCTTCAACTGGTCCAGCGGAAGGCGTTTCAGGTAGGCCAGTGAAGAATAGCCAGTGCCAAAGTCGGCCTGTGAAAAGGTGACCCCTATGGCTTTAAGCGCGCCCATCTTGGCGATGATGGCCTCAACGTCGTCGATCAGCATGCTCTCGGTCAACTCCAGTTTGAGGAGCTTGGGTGGGGCTTGGCTGCGTGCCAAAGTCTCTACCACGCTGGCCACAAAGTCGGCTCGCTGAAACTGCCGCGCACTCACATTGACGGCCATGGTCAGGTGCGCCAACGCGGGCTGGTGTGCCCACTGCGCCAACTGGGTGCAGGCAGTCTCCAAGACCCATTGACCAATCGACAGGATCAGGCCTGTTTCCTCGGCCAACGGAATGAAATCGGCCGGGAACACGGTGCCGCGCCGTGGATGCTGCCACCGCACCAGTGCCTCCACACCGGTCATGCGGCCCGCTCCCACCACCTGAGGCTGGTAATACAGCACAAATTGCCGGGTTTGGACGGCCTCGCGCAAATCGGCTTCCAGCGCGGCGTGGGCCGACACTGTGGCCTGCATGTGGGCATCAAAGAAGCGCAGCGTGTTGTGCCCGGCTGCCTTGGCCTGGAACATGGCCAGTTCCGCGCGCCTGAGCGGATCCTCATTGGCCACCAACGCAAGAGCGCAAAAAGGGTGATGCCGATGCTGGGCGTGGCGTGGTGAACGCCCTGATCGAGCGCAAACACCGTGATGAAAGTTGTCCAGATCCACAAACAGCAGGGCTTTCTTGCGTTTATGGCGCACACTGGCGTGCAAGGCCTGATCCAGCCGGTCCAGCAGCAGACGGCGATTGGGCAAGTTCGTCAGCGGGTCGTAAAAAGCCAGTGTGTCAATGCGCGCCTGAACGATCACGCGCTTGCTGATGTCAGTGAAATGGGCCACATACTGCAGCGTGCTGCCATCGGCGTTGCGCATCGCGCTGATGTTGAGCAGCTCGGCTATCACCACAACATCCTTGCGCCGGTTCCAGAAGTCCCCACTCCAGTGGCCGGTCGCGGTCAGACTGCTCCACATGGCCGCATAAAACGCCTTGTCTTGTCGCCCGGAATGCAGGATGAGCGGGTTTTGAGCCAGGACTTCCTCACGGCTGTAGCCGGTGATGCGGGTAAATGCATCGTTGACATCCAGGATGACGCCCTGCGGATTGGTGATGGTGATGCCCTCATGGGCATCACTAAAGACCCGGGCCGCCAGCCGCAGCTTTTCTTCAGCCTGTTTGCGTTCGGTAATGTCGGTGTGCGTGATGACTGCACCGCCGCCGGCCCCCAAAAGAAGTGTGACAGGGTTTCGTAATTGCTCCTATGTTGATAGCGCCTTGCGCAATATTCGCGAGGGCTGGGGCCTGTTTTAATCCGCTGACTCAACTACAAACGGATCGGCCGACGTAGCCGTCTTTTCTCGACAGCGGAGGTGACTGCATTGAACAAATCCTGCCGCCTGAACGGCGTGACCAGGAAGGCATCGATCAGAAAATGTTCAGTCGACAGCGTATCGGTCAATACCGGTTCAAAGGGTGCCGCCGCCAAGGCTTGTTGGAGGTCCTGGCGCTGGTTCAATGCAGCGATCACGATCAGCGCAACGCGGTGCAGACGCTCCTGGGAACGCATCCAGCGCACCAACGGCGCGCACGCGTCCTCCGGCCTGCGCCATTCAGAGACTACCGCGTGGTAGGTGTTGATGGACAGTTTTTTGATCGCCAGCGCCAGGCTGGAGGCCTGGTCCATGGTGACAAAGGGCTTGAAGAGTGCAGGATCAGCGTCGATCAAGTCGTGGTGCACCTGAGCGACATCGACGAGCAGGACGCGCAGTTTGCGGCAGTGTTCCACTGCTGACGACTGGGCCAAAGTGTTGGGCGCAGCGCAGGTCAAAACGTCTACCGGTCTTGCCTGCTGAGCGCAAGCGCCCGGGGCAGTGCGCTCGTGACTGGCAACGCGCCGGTATTGCACTTGGGACCTAGGCGGTGTGCGGTCCGGGTACACGGTGAGCATGAGGGGCAAGCGGGTCGTGATTTTCAAATAGTTCAGATGCATGGCCAAGACTCCACAAAGGCCCGCGTGCACCGATCATCAAAGTAGTGTGCTGTGAAAACAATCGGGCGATTCCTGCTGGTGATAGGGAATTTCTGATGCCGGGTAGGACAGAACCGTGTCGCCTGCCCGAACCCGGCAGTGCTCAGTGCGTCTGCAGTTGCTGCAGATTCAGAATCCGGTAGAAACGGCCGTGCTTGTCCAGCGGCTTCAGGGTGCCCTCGCGCACCAGCGCATTGATCTGGCGACTGACGGTCTCCATCTTCAAGTCCATCATCGTGCCCATGTCCTCGCGGGCGAACAGACTGACGGTTTGGGCCTCTACTACGCCCAGCATCTTGAGCACGAAGTTGCTGACCCGCCTGCGTGCGGTGCCGAAGTTGATGTCCACCAGCCAGTCGTCAGCCTCTTGCAGTGCGCACGACCACTTTTCGGTCAACCGATGGTTGAGGCGCGGAGACTGTTGCTGCAAGCCCCGGATCACGGCCAGGGGTATGCGGCACACCGCGACTTCAGTCAGCGCCACGGCGTCGGCACTATAGCGACCGCGCGCCAAAGCCTCCAGCCCGGCCACGTCACCCGGACGCAACACCCGCACGATACGTTGACGCCCATCGGCCGTGGTCCGCACGAGTTTGATCACCCCCGTGCGCAAGGTGAAAATACCGTGGGCATCATCCCCTTCCTGAAATAGTGTGGCCCCCGCCGTAAACTTCATGTTGTCCACCAGGGCGTGAATCACGCTGAAGTCGTCCGGGGTCAGGTCCGCAAACAAGCCCTGGCTGCGCATACCACAGGTACGGCAGTCGGAGGTTCCCATCCAATTGGACTCGCGCTTGATGGGGATCAGGGGACTATCACCAAACGTGCGCATGCTGGCTACTTTCCTGCACCAAAGAGGCGGGCGAAAAATCCGATGAAAGCCGGTGTTTTTTGAAGCGGCGCCGCTTGTGCAATGGGTGCGTGGTGGCTTGCATGCCAGTGTCCGAAACGCAGGTCATGGGTCATGATGTGGCCGATGAGCCACTTGTTGAGGAAACGGCGCAACTCCTGCACCCGGTCTTCTGACCACGCTTGCCCACTTGCCAGAAAGTCTGCCACCTGCGCGGCAAACTCCTCGTGTAGCCTGATGTGCTGCTCAAATGCCGGATACCCGCTCTTTTCCATCATGTCCTGCTCGTTGGAGAAGTGCGTCACCACATAGTCCAGCAATTCATCGACGGTCTGGTCCACCGATGCGAGATTGAGTGCCCGTACCAGCGTAAAGAGATGCCGGTGCTCCTGGTCAACCTGCGGTACGCCGATCTTGAATCCATCGCGCCACTCGATGACGTAAGGCGCCTTCTTGACCTCTGGTGTTTCTGTCATGGTTAAGTTCCTCGTTGAACTGCAATCGTCGCGGCAACAGGCGGCGTTGACAATCGGGCGATTCCTACCGAGGGTAGGAAAATTCTGACGCGCCACAGGAAGCGCACGCGCTGCTCTGCACGGACTTGCACTGATCGTGTCATGTCGCCTGTGCCGTGATTCGCACTTTTTTGATCTGGCGCAATGAATTTCCCCCACTATTTTGACGATGGGGGTTTGGCCGTGACTTGGGTCAAACCGATTTGGATTTGAACCGTTTCAATTCACCTCGGGAATATCCCCGTCCTCTCAAGTTTGAAACTGATATGAAAAAACAAGTCATTGCCGCAACTCTTCTTTGCACTGTGCTGTCTGGGGCGGCTTTTGCACAGCAGGCCAAAGAAGGTCCATGGATGGTGCGTGCCCGCGCGGTCAACATGGCCATCAGCAACACCGACAACACGGGTTTGGGTTTGTCAATCAACGACAAATGGATCCCGGAAGTCGACATCAGCTACTTCCTGAGCAAGAACCTTGCCGTAGAGCTGATCCTGACCGTGCCACAGAGGCATGACCTCAGCTCTTCCAAGCTGGGCAAGCAAATCGGTACCGTGGACCACCTGCCACCCACGCTGCTGCTCCAATACCACTTCGACAACAACGGTGGCTTCAAGCCGTATGTGGGTGCTGGCGTGAATTACACCTTGTTCACCACCTCGGACATCCTGGCGGGCGCCGCTAGCATTGACAAAAGCAGCTGGGGTGGTGCCTTGCAAGTGGGCGTTGATATTCCCTTGAGCGGCAATATGTTTCTCAACTTTGACCTGAAGAAGGTCTATATCAAGACCAACGTGTATGTGGGCGCTGTGAACCAGGGCACTTTCGCCGTGGACCCGGTGCTTTTTGGCATGGGCTTGGGCTGGCGCTTCTAATTCCCCATTTCCAATTCATCCGCCCCGTTGCCGCCTGGCCTTCTCGCTCTCCAGCACGGCCTGCGGCTCCGTGCGCGGTTCAATCAAGCCTTGAGTTGGTGTTGTTCTCCGTAGCGAATCAGGTCTGCCATGCTGGACAGCTCCAGCTTTTCCATCAATCGCACTTTATGGGTGCTGACGGTCTTGTTGCTGATGCCCAGTTGGGTGGCGATGTCGTTCACCCCGAGGCCATTGAACAACAAGCCAAAGACCTGCATTTCGCGGTCAGTCAACAATTCAAAGCCACTGGCCTGCGCATTGGGGCCACCGTCAAACACCATCTTTTCGGCCATGCCGGGCGCGATGTAGGTCCCGCCCGCGGCCACTGCGCGGATGGCGGGCAACAGGATATTCAAGTCGCAGTCTTTGGTGACATAGCCTGACGCCCCGGCTCTGATGGCCCGCATGGCGACGCCCGGCTCGATATGCATGCTGAGAATGAGGATCGGGAGGTCGGGGCTGCACGCCTTCACGCGCTGGATCAAGTCCATACCGGTGGTGCCCGGCATGTCCAGGTCCAGCAGCAACAAGTCCATGGCATCGCGCCCCACATGCTCCATCACCGCATGGGCATCAGCGGCTTCCGCCACGATTTCAAAGTCAGGCACCTGCTCAAAAATCTGTCGCAACCCGGTGCGTACGATGGCATGGTCATCGGCAATAAGTATGCGAATCATGTTGTCTCTTTGGTGGCCTGATTGTCCATGGGTATGGTGACCCTCACGGTGGTTCCCTGTGCTGGTGCACTCTCAATATCAACACGACCACCCAGGGCGGTCGCTCGCTCACGCATGCCAAGCAATCCGAAAGTCTTCCGCTGCTGCACCGCCGCGACATCAAAGCCCCGCCCATTGTCGCGAATCTCCAGCACCAGTTGGTGGTTGCGGGAGCGGATGGTGATGTTCACCTGGCTCGCCGCAGCATAACGCGCGACATTGGTCAGAGACTCTTGCACGATTCGAAACACAACAATCGAAAATGCCTCGTTCAAGTGAATGTCTTCGTTGGCACCGTGCAGGCGACACGGGAGCATGGTTTGCCTGGAGAACTCCTGACACAACCACTCAAGCCCCGACACCAGCCCCAGGTCCAATGCCGCTGGCCGCAAGCGAAAGACCACATCGCGCGTGCCCTGTATTGCACGGTCCAGCAAGACCTTCATGTCGGACACCACTTTGGCCAAGTCCTGGTCGTGAGGGCAAAACCGCATTTCCATGAGCAGTAGTGCCATGCGCATGGCGGTCAACACCTGGCCGAGTTCGTCATGCAATTCGAGCGCAACGTACTTTCTTTCTTCTTCCCTAGCCTTTTCGTTTTGAACCGCCAATTCGCGCAGCCGCTGGCGGGACTCCCCAAGCTCCGCCTCCGCGCGCAGTGCAGCCAATTCGGCCTCGGCGTGCTTGCGGGCGGTGATGTCGGTCTTCACCGCAACATAGTGCGTCACCACGCCGGCCGCGTCGCGCACCGGCGCAATTTGCGATTCTTCCCAATAAACCTCACCGTTCTTTCGGCGGTTGACGAGTTCTCCTTTCCAGACCTGACCGCGATGGAGTGTGTTCCACATGTCTTGGTGGGTGGCATGACTGGTTTGCCCTGACTGAAGAATCCGCGGGTTTTGCCCGACCGCCTCTTGCGAGCTATAGCCCGTGACCTCGGTGAAGCGCGGGTTAACGTATTCCAAACAGGCATCCAGGTCCGTGATGGCGACCGAAGCCGGGCTTTGCTCAATGGCGACCGAAAGTTTTCGAAGGAGGTCTTCTGATCTTGCGTGCTGCGCAAGGTCCTGGGCCAACTGGTCGCGCTGAAGTTCGCTCCGCTTTCGCAACTGTTCGCGCTCCAACAAATTGTGGATACGGTGGCGCGCGATGGTTATGTTGATGGGCTTGGCAATGAAGTCTGCAGCGCCCAGCATCAAAGCGGTCTCTTCAGACTGAGCGTCATGCGAGGCCGTCACAAAGACGACCGGGATGTCTCTGAGTGTTGGCTGCTGCGCCAGTCGCCGAAAGGTCTCAAAACCGTCCATGACAGGCATCATGACATCCAGCAGGATAAGGTCGGGCGGCCGTTGCAGTGCCAGCGCTATACCAGCCGGGCCCGAAGTGGCGAACTGTAGCTCGTACTCAGCCTCCAGCACCGCACCCAGTGTCATCAGGTCGGTTGGTACGTCGTCAATGGCAAGAATCTGGGGGG
Organism: uncultured Rhodoferax sp.; assembly: GCA_964569855.1. Taxonomy (GTDB): domain Bacteria; phylum Pseudomonadota; class Gammaproteobacteria; order Burkholderiales; family Burkholderiaceae_C; genus Allorhodoferax. The sequence continues at coordinate 3,611 of CAZMXB010000075.1, read as the reverse complement.
TTCTGAGGGTCATGGTGGGATAAACGCTGGCGTCGGCCCGCACTGCATAGTGCGCCAATGTAGCGCATGATGCAATGCAGAAATCGGCGAGTTGGGTGCCAGCACACCAAAGTTGAGTTGCCAATCGGTCTGCACTGGGGCCACGGTTGTTTCCGCATTCCAGTTTCGCATTCGCTTGTGTCCGCAGCAGACAGGCCAACCGCCCCTGAATAGCTACTTGCGTTATGACCGCTCAGCGACTGCCGGCAACGTCAGCGCAGCGCGCAAGCCGCCCAGCGGGGAGTCCAGCAATTCCACCCCGCCACCGTAGAGCCTTGCCAAATCGTCGACGATGGCCAGGCCCAGCCCCGAGCCCGGCACCTGCTCGTCGGCGCGCACGCCGCGGCGCAGCACCGCCTCGCGCTGCGGCGCGTCCAGACCGGGGCCATCGTCGTCCAGCATGATGGTCAACGTGGTGCCATCGGCATGGGCATTCAGTTCCACCCGCTACGCCGCCCATTTGCAAGCGTTGTCCAGCAGGTTGCCCAGCATTTCCTGCAGGTCCTGCGCCTCACCACGAAACGCCAGCGCTCGCGGCCAAGGCAATACGGTGATGGCCAGTTCACGCTGCGCGTGGATGCGCTGCATGACCCGCACCAGGCCTTGGACCACCGGCAACAGCACCGTTTTGGCGCCCGGCACGCGCGTGGCGGCGGCCTGGGCGCGCGCCAGGTGGTAGTCCACCTGGCGGCGCGCCACACCGATCTGCTCCACCACCAGACGTGCCAGCGCCGGGTCCTGCTGCTCCTTGGCCTGGGCCGCGTTGGCCAGCACACTCAGCGGCGTCTTCAGGGCGTGGGCCAGGTTGCCCGCGTGGGTGCGGGCGCGCTCCACCACGGCGGCGTTATGCGCCAGCACGGTGTTGAACTCTTCGACCAGCGGCATCACCTCGACCGGAAAGTCGCCGGCCAGCCGCGGCGTTTCACCGGCACGGACCCGGGCCAGCGCGGTGCGCATGGTCCGCAAGGGGGTCAGCCCGACCGACACCTGCACCACGGCCGCCAGCACCAGGCCCGCGCCCAGCACGCCCAGCGCCAGCCACAGGGCGCTGTTGAAGCGGCTCACTGGCTCGGCCATCAGGTCCGCATCGGCGGCGGCCAGCAGGCGCAGGGTATGGGGTTTTCCGTCCGGGCCGTCGTCGATGCGCACACTGCGCTCCACCAAGCCCAGGAGCTTGCCTTGCGGGCCCACCAGCTGGTGCACATGGATGTCACCCGTCTGCAGAGTATCCACCGGCACGGCCAGTGCCACGTCCCAAAGCGAGCGGGAACGCAGCAGCGTTGTCGCAGGGGTTGCGCCCTGCCCCACGTCCTCCACCTGCCAGTAGTAGCCGGAGTACGGCCGCCCAAAACGCGGGTCGCTCAGCGGCAGGGCCAGTTGCGCCCGCCCCTGGGCATCCAGCGAGAGGTGCGCCGTCAATTGGTCCAGATGGGTTCGTAGCTCGGCATGAAACTGGGTCTCCACATGCTGGCGAAACAGGTTGCCCAAGCCCCAGCCGGCCACCAGGATCGTGCCCGCGACCCAGAACAGCGTGCCGGCCAACAGGCGGATGCGCAGCGAGTGGCGCCAGGCAGAGGGCGTCATGGGCAGGCCATCAGGCGCCCGTGGTCAGGCGGTAGCCCAGACCGCGCACCGTGGTGATCAGGCCCGGTGGCAGCTTCTTGCGCAGGCGGGCAATAAAGACCTCGACCGTGTTGGAGTCGCGATCAAAATCCTGGGCGTAGATGTGCTCCACCAGGTCGCTGCGCGACACCACCTCGTCGCGGTGGTGCATCAGGTAGGCCAGCACGCGGTACTCGTGGCTGGTCAGGCTCAACGCCTGGCCATCGACGACGGCGCGGCTGTTGCGGGTGTCCATGGTCAGCGGGCCACACACCAGCTCGGCGCTGGCGTGGCCACCGGCGCGGCGGATCAGGCCGCGCAGGCGGGCCAGCAGCTCTTCCATGTGAAAGGGTTTGGTCAGGTAGTCGTCCGCTCCGGCATCGATGCCCGAGACCTTCTCATGCCAGCCGTCGCGTGCGGTGAGGATCAACACCGGCATGGTGCGAGCGGCGGCGCGCCACTTGCGCAGCACGGTGATGCCGTCCATTTTTGGCAGGCCCAGATCCAGCACCACGGCGTCGTAGGGTTCGGTATCACCCTGGAAATGGGCGTCCAAGCCATTGCTGGCCACATCCACCGCGTAGCCGGCTTCGCGCAGGCTCTGGGCCAGTTGGGATTGCAGGGTGGGTTCGTCTTCAACAACCAGGATGCGCATCAGCGTTCTCCAGCCGGTGGGCGTGGCTGGGAGGGCTTGCTGCCCAGCACGGTGCCGTCGCGCGCATCGACCTTGAGCTTGACCAGGGCACCGCCGGTGCGCAAAACCTTGATCTCGTAAATCCAGCGTCCGCCACTGCCCCGGTGCTCGCGCTCCAGCTCCACGTCCATGACCTGGCCGGGGTAGGCGCGGTCCACTCGTTCCAGGATCGTCTTGAGCGGCAGCACTTCACCGGCCTGCAGAGCCTTGCGGGCGCGCTCGTGGTCTTCTTCGCCGGCATGGACCGCGCCGCTGCCGGCCAATAAGGCCAGGCTGAGTGGCAGTGTGAGCCAGCGCCATGGGAAAAGAGGTTGTGCCATTCGATGCATGGGAAGAAGTTTCCAGGCCCTGTTTATAGCCCCGCGAACCTGAACGGCAGATGAACGCGGGATTCACTTTCTGTTCAGCCCACCCCAAGCATAGTCGCTCCCACATTCACTGTTTTTAGGAGTCCTCCATGCATCTGAACCGCACCATACCCGCACTGCTGGCCTGCGTGGCCATCCTGTTTTCCAGCGCCAGCCAGGCCGGCGTGCGCGAAGACCAATTGACCCAATATGCCAGCGCCGCCAAGGCAGCCAACCCCGGCTTTGCAGGCTTCTCGGCCGAGCGCGGCAAGACCCTGCACACGCAAGTCTTCGCCGGCGGCAAGCCCGACACCCCCGCCTGCACGACCTGCCACGGCAAGGACACACGCGCCACCGGCAAAACCCCGGCCGGCAAATCCATTGACGCCATGGGCGCCTCGGTGACCCCGGCCCGCTACACCGATCCCGCCAAGGTGGAGAAGTGGTTCAAGCGTAACTGCACCGAAGTGTTGGGACGCGTCTGCACGCCCCAGGAAAAAGGCGACTGGCTGACTTTCATGCTGGGGCAGTAACATGAAGATTCCCTACCGCCCCGTCATCCTCGGCCTGCTGGTACTGGGCTTCTCGGCCCTCATCCTGGGCCGCGCCCAGGCTGGAGGCAGCCACTACTTCCCGCCGGTCACCAACACCGTGGTCAAGGAAGAGTGCGGCAGTTGCCACCTGACCTTTGCACCGTCCATGCTACCCGCCAGTTCGTGGACCCTCACGATGGCCAATCTGAAGGACCACTTTGGTGACGACGCCTCGGTCGATCCCAAACTGGCCGCCGAGATCACCGCCTACCTGGTGGCCAATGCCGGCGACCAGGGCGGGCAGCGCTATGGAAACAAGCTGCTGCGCGGCGTCTCCGCCACCAACGCACCCTTGCGTATCACCGAACTGCCCAAATGGGTCAGTGAGCACCGCAA
>CAZMXB010000074.1:0-20643 GCA_964569855.1 uncultured Rhodoferax sp. | reverse complement strand
AGGTACAGGCAGCGCAGCACGTTGGTGATCTGGCTGCCCATCTCGCGGGTGTGCAGCGGGTGACGCCACAGTTCGGCCAGGGGCGTGCGGCGTAGCGACAGAGCCTTGCTGGCATTCAGGCATCGGGCGATTTCGGCCTGGCAACAGGGCACCAGCACCAGATAGCGCGCACGCTTTTTCAGCCCGAAAGCAATCGCGTCATCGGTTGCCGTGTCGCAGGCGTGCAAGGCGGTGACGACGTCAATCTGGTCCGGCAGGGCTTGGGACGCGGTGGACTCGGCCACGCTGAGGTTCAGGAACGACATGCGATCAAAACCCAGGCGCGCCGCCAGTTCGCGGGACTTTTGCACCAGTTCCGGCCGGGTCTCAATTCCGTAGATATGACCGCTCTTCAATGCCTTGAAGAACAGGTCATAAATGATGAAGCCCAAGTAGGACTTGCCGGCACCATGGTCGGCCAGCGTGGCGCCCTTGCCCTCGTCGGGCAGTTCCTGCAGCAGCTTCTCGATAAACTGGTACAGGTGGTAGACCTGCTTGAGCTTGCGCCGCGAATCCTGGTTGAGTTTGCCCTCACGGGTGAGGATGTGCAATTCCTTCAGCAGTTCCACGCTTTGGCCAGGACGCACTTCTTCCGCCAGGGGATGGGCGGGCACCGGTTTGCTCGCCGCCGGGATGGTGGCGGCCTTTGAGGCGGACTTGTGCTGTTTCATGGCGGGAGTTTGCCACGCCCGTCACTGGCACCCACGTCCAGCGCGGCCCAGCCTTCGAGGCCCAGACGCTCCATGGTCCGCATATTGGTCTCGAAAATGGCCTCGGCATGGGGAAAGGCTTTCACTGCGCGGTCAATGCTGTCTTCGCGCAACAGGTGCAGCGTCGGATACGGCGAGCGGTTGGTGCAGTTGGTGACGGCATCCGGCGGTGCGTCGGCAAACTGATAATACGGATGCAAACTGGCGATCTGGAAGACGCCTTCCAGACCCAGTTTGGCCAGAAGGCGGTTGGCCTGGGCCAGAAAATCGTTGAATAGCAGAAAATCCTGCAAGGCATCGGGTGCTATGAAAAGTGTAGTGTCCCGCACAGCGCTGTCGAGGGCTAACAGCGCATTGAGCTCATGCCTCAAGTCTGCCAGCAGGTCCTTGAAACCCACTGATCGCGTCACTGCATAGTGCACCTGGTCCTTCACATCCACGGACTTGGCGAACGGACACAGGTTCAAACCGATGACGGCACGGTGCAGCCAGCGGCGTGTGTCTTCAATGACCGCATCATCGGTTGCGCCTGCGCCAGCACTCATGCAAAACGGCTGGGTTGGGCAACGATCAATTTCGCCAACTCGTCCATCCACTCATTGTTCAGACGCTCAGCCTGCCAGGTTGTGCTCACCACACCAAAACCGTCTGCATTGGCCAGACGAAACACCAGCAGTGCATTGTCGTGGTCAGCTGTGACGGTGACATTGCCGCGCGCCTGTGTGACATAGTCAAACCGGATGGCCTGCAAGGTATTCTTTTCGGGATGGCGGACGTCCTTGCGTTCATGTTCTACATGCCCAAATGCCAGGCGTTTCTGCACACGCTCCAGTTCGGGCGGGAAATTGACACTGACCGATCCAGAGATTGGTGCACCGACGCGGGGAACAATCTCCCAGCCAACCGCAATGAAGTCGTAAACGTCTTTGTCACGCAATCTTTTCTTACGGGCGTCTGCCTGGAAGTTGGTCAACTTCATCGGTGGCCAGTGGGCCTTGCCATCCAGGGAAAATCGCGGGGCATCAGGGGAAATGACACTTAACTGGCGCGCCAACTCCTGCAGGTATTGCCAAACGATTTTGCAGGCACGCTCTGTCTTGTCAGCGTTTTCCTCCAGGTTCTGCAACTGAGCCACTTGCTCATTCTGCAAAGCGCTGGCCTGCATTTTTAACTGATTCAGAAAACTCACAAACCCTCCGGGCAGCCCCTAAACGGGCCAATTTTATCGAACTACCAGGCTGTGCGGCCGGTTTAAACGAGCAACTGCTTTCCGGTCAGGCGCGCGTGTTCACGGGCGGCAAACCGGTCGGTCATACCGGCGATGTAGTCAGCCACCACGCGCGCGACCGCGTTGCCACTGGACTGAACCGTGTCTGAGCGCTCAATGCCAGCGGAAAAACTGTCGGACATTTCGCGTGGGGCCGCCATGTAGGCTGCAAACAGCTCACGGACCACCAACTGCGCGATTCCGGTGATTGCCATGACCTGGGGATGCCGGTATAGATTGCGAAACAGAAACTGCTTGAGTTGCAGTGACTGGCTTCGCATCGCTTCGCTGAAGGCCAGTAGCGGTGGCATCTCCCGCACGGCGTCTGGGCTTTGGGGGGCGGCAAGCCTCATCGCGCGTTGGCTGACATCCATCAAGTCATACACACGGGCGCTCAACATGCGCCGTATCGTTTCAAAAAGCAGGCGCCGCTGCTTGTTCGGGGCTGCCAACTCTGGAAAGGCCTGCAGTGCCTGGTCAGAATAAACAGCAAACAAACTAACTTCCTGCAATTGTTCCATCGTGATCAGACCCGATCGCACGCCATCGTCTATGTCATGTGCGTTGTAGGCGATTTCGTCGGCCAGATTGCACAGTTGCGCCTCCAGACTCGGCTGTCCCCCTACCAGAAAGCGACACCCCACCCCGTTCGGCTCAACCGCCTCCAGAGCCTCGGCATTGATTCGACTGCAATGTTTAAGAATCCCTTCGCGGGTCTCAAAACAGAGGTTGATCCCGTCGAACTGCGGGTAGCTCTGTTCCAGCCAGTCCACCACGCGCAGGCTTTGCAGGTTGTGTTCAAAGCCGCCGTGGTCGCGCATGCAATCATTCAATGCATCCTGACCGGCGTGCCCAAAGGGTGTATGCCCCAGGTCGTGGGCGAGGGCAATGGCTTCCACCAGATCCTCGTTCAGGGACAAGACGCGGGCCATCGAGCGCCCGAGTTGCGCGACCTCCAGGGAATGGGTCAGCCGCGTACGGAAGAGATCACCTTCATGGTTGAGAAAGACCTGTGTCTTGTAGACCAGACGTCGAAAGGCGGTGGAATGGACAATGCGATCGCGGTCACGCTGAAAGGCAGTGCGTGTGGGTGCGGGTTCTTCGAAAAACCGCCGGCCACGCGATAGCGCCGGGTTACAGGCATACGAAGCCAAATTCATACAAGTGAAAGAGGCATCCAGCCCTCGTAGAAATTCAGTGGCCCGCTACGAACTTGATAGCATTTCATGCGCAGCAGGCGTCTATCACCTGGCGCACCAAGGCATCGCCGGCCGTCCGAATGGATGCATGCGCCGCACCGTCAATTACGACAAAGCGAATCTCGCCGGCTTCGGACTTCTTGTCGACACGCATCAATTCCAGGTAACGACCGGCGTTGTCGTCCGGTCGCAAGCGCGGGCCAATCACCGGCAAGCCGGCGCGCTCTATCAGCGTGCGCAATCGGGTCACGAAATGCGTGTTGACAAGCCCGAGTCGATTTGAGAGTTCGGCCGCCATCACCATGCCACAACCCACCGCCTCACCATGCAGCCATTGGCCGTAGCCCATGCCCGCCTCAATGGCGTGGCCGAATGTATGGCCAAAATTCAGGATGGCACGCAAGCCGGATTCACGCTCATCCTGCGCAACCACTTGGGCCTTGATCTCGCAACTGCGCTTCACGGCAAAGGCCAGTGCGTCGACTTCACGCGCCAATAATCGGTCCATGTTGGACTCAATCCAGTCCAGAAAAGAATGATCGGCAATCGGGCCATATTTGATGACCTCGGCCAAACCGGCACTGAGTTCACGCTCCGGCAGGGTCTTGAGCGTATCGAGATCACAAACCACCAGCAAAGGTTGGTAAAACGCGCCAATCATGTTCTTACCGTGCGGGTGGTTGATGCCGGTCTTGCCACCAACCGACGAGTCGACTTGTGACAGCAAAGTGGTCGGAATTTGCACAAATGGCACACCGCGCATATAGCTCGCAGCGGCAAAACCCGTCATATCGCCAACCACACCACCGCCCAATGCAAACAGTACCGTTTTGCGGTCGCATGTGTTTTCCAGCAGGGCATCAAAAATCAGGTTCAAGGTCTGCCAGATCTTGTACGATTCGCCGTCCGGCAGGTTCACCAAATAGACATTTTTGAATCGGGCTTGCAGTGCCGTCTGCAGGCGAAGCGCGTACAGGGGCGCCACCGTCGTGTTGCTAACAATCAATGCACTGTTGGCGGTGGGAACATTGGCGAAGGTAGCGACGCTATCCAGCAGAGACGGTGCAATCAGAATGGGGTAACTGCGGTCGCCCAGGTCGATGTGAACCTGTGGCGTTGGTGTGGGGATGTGCATATTCCTTAGTTTAGAGGATTGGATGCCGCCGGCTTGTTACGGCCACCGGCGGTCAGAAAATCTGTTGCAGCGCAACGCGTCGGCGCAAACAACGGCCAATCAAGCGCCGGGCACGAGACCGGCAAGCTCCAACTGCATCAAAATCATATTGACCAGTGTGGCAACGGAAGGTCGGCCAGTTTCGATCACAAAATGTGCCGCTTCGCGGTACAAGGGATCGCGTGCCGCGTACAGATCCCGCAAGCGGGTCAAAGGATCGGCGACTTGAAGAAGGGGACGGTTGGTATCGTGCCTCAGTCGCCTGTACAACTCTTCTGGCGTTGATTTCAGGTAAACCACCTGGCCCCGTTCATGCAGCCGTTGACGCGTTGAAGCCTTCAGTACCGCGCCACCACCAGTTGAAATGACGGCCCGCGAATGTTGCGACAACTCGTCCAGCACCGATTCTTCAAGGTCACGAAAACGCTCCTCGCCATCCCTCAGAAACGCCTCTTTGATCGAGTAACCCTGGCGTTGCTCGATGACATGGTCCGAGTCAAAAAAAGGAACTTGCAGACGTCGGGCGAGCTGTCGCCCGACGGTGGATTTGCCTGAGCCAGGGAGGCCGATGAGGGCGATCACGGCAGGCGAATCCAGCCTTTCAAGCCCGCTTAGGGAACAGTGAGGGTTACTGCCTTGACTCCTGCGGGCGTTGTGACTGTGACCTTGACCTGGTCGCCCGCTACACAGTCCTTCAAATATATGCTTAACGGCAAAGGAGCCAGTGTATTTGGCACAGCTACCTGCGATTGGCCGGAAACAGAACAGGTCCCAATCGTAGGTAATGCTCCGCCGGTTGTGGGCAAAGCAATTGATGTATCGGTCGCTGATGCCAAAATGGTACTGCCTGTCGGCACACTGTTGCCGTTCAAATCCTGAACAGAAACGTCCAATTGGCTTGCGACGACGCCACCACTCCACTGGGCAGAGGGAGCGCTGGTCCAGATCGGTGACAGTATGTTCAGGTCATCCGTGGAGAACACAACGACGGTTTGCATGCGGACATCAGCCGCACCCCACACCCCGTCTCCGGCTGTTGGTGAAGGCGTGACCCCAGTCGCACAGGTACTCGCAGACGGGCTTCTGGGAACAGAGAATTCACCAGTGACAAACGCGTTCACAGTTCCGAGGACGGTCGAAGTATCGTCTCTGTAAGCAATCCCAAGGTCCGTGAACGCTTCTCCACAGTCGAACACGTTATTGAAATTGGCGTCCACAAAATCTTCTTCGCCAGCTGCATAAGCCAATATCGTTACCAGCCCATTTGGCGGTCGGGGATTTTGGGTCCGAATCTTCACACTACACTGCGAATTTCCGGCCACGCCACCGGTTATGCAAACCGGTGGAATCATCACGCCACCTTCCGTGACGAAGTTCACCGCTGTACCATCGGGAACGGGATTGCCTTGACGATCAGCCAACGACAACGTGACTGTGGTTTCCGATCCGTCAAAATTGAATCCCCTGATCGCCCGTTCGCCAATGGCAAGACTGACTCGCGCTTGAGCCGGGCGGCCGGATGCGATGGTCAATACGGCTGAGTCGGTTTGAACCAAAGGATTCGACACCAGAGCCGCATTCACCAGCACACTGGTCGGAACGGTGCCCGAAAACACCGGCACGGAAACCTTACCATTGGCATCGGTGGTGATGCGAACCGCCGCGAGGCTGCCAACTGAACCAATGGACGCTTTAGGAACACCACCATTCAATGTCTTGAGTGTCAATGAGACGTCTTGACCCAAGATCGCTTCACCACGTGCATTGACCAATTTGAATTCAACAATCGATTGGGTCGGCCCGCCGGCACCATCTAGATAGATTCGGGATGGAGTCGCGCTGACGAAACTGAGATTGGTTGCCGGAGCGGCCGCAACATTCAGAGTTTTCGAAACAACCGTGGCACCCACCGTGCTTGCTGTGATCTCGACCGTCTTACCACTGCACCCCAGTGTGCTGAGGGTTGTACCCACTGCATCAGTGGCGGTGTAGCTTACTACAACCAGTCCACTGCTGTTGGTTGAAGCAGTGGACGGAGATATCTGCCCACAGCTCGCGGTAAAGTTCACTTGAACTGGCGTACCAGTCGCCGCAACTCCGTTGATATTGGCCTGGACCGACACCTGGCGTGTTCCATAGGCCGCCAGAGTTCCTGTGCCCACGTCCAGATTTGTCAAGGTAATATTCGACGCCGAGAGTTGGTAACCGATGTAGGTGGTAATAACCTTGTTCGCAGAGGGAGGCAAAGTTCCGTTGGGATAACTGGAAAATGCACCCACCTTGTAGCTGTAGGTTAAGGTCAATGACCCCGCTCCGCTTGCCAACAACGATGCTCTCGCAACTTTGATGGTGGCAACACCCGAAGCATTGGTTAAGCCCGAGCTACCTTCAGGGAAGACAACCTGCGTTGGATCACCCGCAACATCAATCACCTGATTGGGAATTCCCAATCCGCTTGGGTCAGTAAGGGTCACGCTCAACAGCGTATTACCGGACGCACTCAGAGAATTGGTCGACAAACCAGCTGCGTCGCGCAAAGTGGGAGACTTCAATATAGGGTCCTGGCTCACCACCGTGGTTGACGGAGGCACCGCCACGGTAATCACCAAGAGCAAGGTAGTCCCCGAGGCATCGGTCACCTGAAGGTTTGCGCCGCCGACAGCAACCGCTGATACGGTCAACGCCGTCCCGACGATGCCGCCGTTGGCTACGCGCACATCGCTGCTGACCACGCTGTAGGGTGCTGTACCGCCATTCAGAAGATAGACCGCAGATGCACCTGGCACCATGTTGACAGCGCCCGGCGCGTTGATAAATAACTTTGTAGAAGACCCAACGGTCACTGCAATGACAACGGTACTACCGCCTGCTGCATCTTTAATGGTTAAGCTTGCCTTGCCGCCGCCCACGGCGCTCACCGTTAGAGTGGAGCCACTGATCGTGGCGCGAACAACGCTCAGGTCATCACTGGTAACGGTGTAAGGCGTATAGCCCCCGGTGATCGTGTATGTCACGGTGGACCCATTTGCGATGTTGACGTTGGCAGGAGCCGTCGTAAACATGGTTATCGGGGGTGTTACCGCCTGGGTCGTCACCGTTATGGAAATTGATTTGGTTTGTCCAGCCGAATCCCGGACGTCAATAGATGCGCTCCCTCCACCGACACCGCCGATTGACAATACCGTTCCATTGATCGACGCACTGGTTACCGCCAAGTTGCTGCTCGTCACCGAATAGGGAGGTGTTCCGCCTCCGACCGCAAACGAATTTGAGACTCCCATTGCCAAGGTAAGGCCTGCAACGGGAACTGTAGTGAAAAGCGTACTAGGCGGAGCCGGTGTCGGTGCAACAGACCCCGAAGAAAGGCCGGGTGACCCACCACCGCCGCCACAAGCGACGAGGAAGGCAGCCATCAGGAACGTCGACAGGTAGGATATTGCGCGCATAGGGATACTCTTTAGTTTTCCAATGAAGAAGAATTATCGTGCCGCACCGCGGTCAGCTATCGTCTTCGGAGTGATAAACACCAGCAATTCGGTCTTTTGGGTGGAACGAACCTTGGATTTGAAAAGATTTCCAATGCCCGGTATGTCGCCCAGCACAGGCACTCTGGTTTCATCTTCTGCCTGGTTCTCGGTGTAAATACCACCAATCACAACCGTTCCACCGTTCTCGACCAAGACCTCTGTATTAATGTGCTTGGTATTGATGGCAAAACCCGCTGACGTTACGCGCCCCACTGTGTCCTTGGTCACATCCAGTTTCAGAATAATGCTGCCTTCGGGTGTAATCTGGGGTGTTACTTCCAGTTTCAGGTTGGCCTTTCTAAACGCGATGGAGGTCGCACCACTTGCTGATGCCACCTGATACGGCAATTCTTCACCCTGCTCAATGGTTGCCTTGACCTGGTCCGCTGTCACCACACGTGGACTCGACACAACCTTACCTTTGCCATCCGCTTCGAGGGCAGATATTTCCAGATTCAGAAACCGATTGGCCGCAGTATTGAAGATGGAAACCGCAAATGAAGCGGGCGACGACAACGCTGGATAGTTGACAATCGCCGGCATTGTCAGAAACTGACCCGCAGCGTCAAGTTTGCCTTCAACCTTGTTGGATGTGGTGTAAGTCAGATTCGAATAACTCGTCCCAAAGGCCACACGGTTGTCACCGTTGACCTGGTAGCCGCCGTCACCACCCATCTGCGCCCGCGCGTCAACGCCGCCCAACTTGACACCCAGCGACTTGCCGAACGTATCGGTTGCCTCAACGATCCGGGCTTCAATCAGCACTTGCCGAACCGCAATATCCAGTTTCAGGACCAGTTGCTGTATTTGCTCCAACTTGCTCGGAATATCGGTCACAAAAAGCTGATTGGTTCTCGGTTCAGCAATGACACTGCCGCGTGCGCTCAATATCCTCGCTTCCGCGTTTGCGCCTGCACCACCGGCCTTCAAATGGGCTGCAATTTCGGCGGCTTTTGCGTAGTTAATCTGAAAGGACTGCGTGCGCAACGCTTCGAGGCCCTGTATTGCCACAGCGGATTCCAGATCGATCTTTTCTTTGGCAGCAATTTCATCCTTTGGCGCGACCCAGAGCACGTTTCCGGACTTGCGCATGCCAAGCCCTTTGGCTTGAAGAATGATTTCAAGTGCCTGATCCCAGGGAACGTCCTGCAAGCGCAAGGTGACGGCGCCGGAGACGGAGTCAGACGTAACAATGTTGAAATTCGTAAAGTCTGCGATCACCTGCAACAGAGAGCGGACTTCGATATTCTGGAAATTCAGGGACAGTTTCTGACCCGAATAACCCACTCCTTGTGTAAGTTTCTTGGGATCTACCTTTATTTCCTTTACCTCGATCACAAACTGTTCATCACTTTGGTAGGCGCTATGCTCCCACTGGCCGGTCGGCTCAATGACCATCCGCACCCGCTCCCCGGACTGAGTCGTAGTCACCGACTTGATGGGAGTACCAAAGTCCGCGACGTCCAGGCGCCGACGCAAACCCTCTGGTAGAGAAGACTTCATGAATTCAACAACCAGAGTCTGGCCTTGTTGACGAATGTCCACGCCCACTTGGTTGTTGGGCAGCGTCACAATAACCCGGCCAGCGCCTTCATTGGTGCGACGGAAATCCATGTCCTTAAGTGGCAGGGAGTCGCGACTGCGCGTCTCAGCGAAGTTGGCCGCCACTGCTACCGTCGGTGTACTTGCAACGACAGAGTCCAAAACGATAAACAACGACTTGCCACGAATTTCTGCTTTGTACGCAGACGGGGTCTTGAGATTCAACACAACCCGAGTGCGTTCACCCGCCTGAACGACACTGACGGACTTCAGATTGCCTTGATTCAGGTCGATGGTGGAGCGGCCCATGGCGCTGGAAACCCCTGGAAAATCCAGTGCAATCCGGGCCGGAGATTGGATAGCGAAGCCCGACGGTAGCGCAGTAAGCTCCTTCGATAGATCAATGCGCACAACCTCAGCACCACTTTGAATCGACCCACTCACCGCTTCTATGGCAGTTTGGGCTTGAGCAAAGCCCCACCAGGGCAACATCGCTGCGAATAAGATGCACCGCCACATGTTTGTCCCCAACCAATGGTTCTGATTTTTCATTTAGCCCTCTCTTGCAATTGCAATGTTGCAATGCGCTCGATCCACTCTCCTGCGCCATCCTGAACAATTTCACGCAACGTAACCTCCGACTCACTGATCTTTGTCACGCGACCATAGTTCTGGCCCAAGTAACTTCCCAATTTGACCTGGTAGAGAAGCCCTTCGGCCGCAACTAAGGCAACCGGCTGCCCCGCCTTGAGAATGCTACCCACCAGCGCCATGGTATCCAATGGAAACGCCTCCATTGGCTCCTTGCGTCGCGCCAGCTCTGGCTCCACCAACGCACCATTGGCGGCCACCTGGGCTGAATCGCGCTTTAATGCCTGCGTCAGCTTCTGGTTGCTGAAGGGTTCCAGCGCAGATGCATTGGTGTACGCCTCGGGCTTGAATTGTTTGGGAGCCGGAATAGGCGCGACTTTCGGGCGAGTCTGGTTTCTCTCTTCTACCATCCATTGGCGAATGTCATCCTCGCTGGACGACCCGCATCCCCAAAGCAGACCCGCAACAAGGGCTATGACTGGCCAATTTGCACTTCTCATTTTGCTCCACCCTTGCCGGAAGACTTGCTCTGTGCAGCCACTTCATTCTTGTCAAGGTAGCGAAAGGTCTTGGCAGTTGAGTCCAATACCAGCATGCCGTCCGATTTCGGAGTAATGGACAAATTGTTGAGTGTCACGATCCGGGACAGATTGGCTATATCTGAAGCAAATGCCCCAATATCGTGGTACCGACCGACTACCTTGATGGTGATGGGAAGCTCTGCGTAGTAATCCTTGACCGCCACATTGCCCGGGCGGAACAAGTCAAACTGCAGACTGCGTCCCAAACCCGCTTGATTGATATCGGACAATAGTGCATCCATTTCGGCTTTGCTAGGCAGCTGCTTTTCGAGCTGTGTCACGTACTGCAGTACCTGTTCACGCTGCTTTTTCAGCACGTCCAAATTGACTGCTTTTGTCAATTTCGTTTTGTAATCAATACGCAGCTTTCCCTCTTTTTCCTGCTCCTGGTGCAACATTTCGTCCGACCCGTTGAGCCATACAAACCACAGGGCCACAACCACCGCTACCGTCACCGACAGGAACAATGCATAGCGCGGAAAGGGAGGCCATGAGGAGGGATCCTTGGGATCAAGATCCTTAAACTGGGAAGCAACTTTTTGCTGGATTTGCGCAAAATCGATTGAACCTAAAGATTTGGTAGCCATTTAGATTCCTGCTATTTTTTTTCACCAACAGGCCGCACCGCTACTGGCGCTGCAACACTTTCCAGCGCCACTGAAGCTGCCGAACTTGGCTTTGCACTTGCCTTTTCCGCTTCACTGGCGCGGACCAAACGGATCTTTATCGTGAAATTTGAAACGCGCCGCTGGTCCTTGGATGTCAACGCCACCGTGCCAGCGATGATTTCCACCAACTCGGGCTTTGTGAACCAGGGCGTGTTGGATGCCAAGTTACGCAACAATTCAGACACTCTCTCTTGGGACTGTGCGACGCCATTGATGGTTACGGACTGATCCTGTTGCACCATTTTCGAAACGTAAACGCCGTCGGGCAACTGATTGACGATTTCCGTCAACAGATGCACGGGCAAGTTTCGGTCCGACTGCAAATCCTCAACCGCCTGTTGGCGCGCGCGCAAAGCGGTGATTTCCCCTTCCAGACCGCTGATTTCCTTGATCTGGTCCTCTAGCTTTTTGATCTCGGTCTCCAGTGTCAGATTGGTGCCTTGTTGTACTGATATGGCAGCCTGATACCAAAGATAAACGGCACCGGCTATCAGGCAGCCCAATATGGCTGACGCGGCCAGCGATACATTGAAAACATCGCGGCGCCTTTTGCGCGCGGCTTCGCGGTGCGGGAGCAGGTTGATCAGAATCACTGCGCAAACCTCCGCAAAGCCAACCCGCAAGACGTCAGATAGGACGGCGCCTCGCGCGTCATTTTCTTGAGACGGACACCGTCTCCGATTTCCATTCCGTCAAACGGATTGAGCAGACTACAGGGAAACGTGGTGTGCTGAGTGACCGAAGCCGTGAGCCCTGGCAAAGCAGCAGAACCACCGGCGAGCATAATGTAGTCCACTTTGTTGTGAGGCGTGCTGGTAAAGAAGAACTGCAGTGCCCGACCCAATTCCTGGACCATGGTCTCAATAAAGGGGTTCAAAACAGACGATTCGTAGTCTTCTGGCAGTTCGCCACTGCGCTTCTTGCTTTCGGCTTCTTCCTGAGAAAACCCGTATTGTCTGACAATCAGCTGCGTGAGCTGCGATCCACCAAACGCTTGATCGCGGTCATACAAAACGTCATCGTCTCGCAACACCTGCATACTGGTAGTCAACGCCCCGATCTCAAACAAAGCCACGATCAGCCCTGCGCCTTTATTGGGCAGATTTTCAATCAATCGACCTGCCGCCAACCGAGACGCGTAGGATTCGACATCGACTACGACAGGCGTCAAACCGGCCGCCTCAGCCAAACCCTGAATGTCCTGTACTTTCTCTTTACGCGAGGCGGCAATCAGAACCTCCACGTCACCCGGAGAGGTTGCGCTCGGGCCAATGACACAGAAGTCCAGGCTGACTTCGTCCAGCGGAAAGGGGATGTACTGGTTAGCCTCGTTCTCGACTTGTTGCTCCAACTCCTGGTCAGACATGCCGCCAGGCAAGATGATTTTTTTTGTAATAACAGCAGAGGGCGGCAATGCCATGGCCACATTCTTGGTCTTGGTGCCACTCTTTTTGACCAGCCGCTTCAGTGCACCGGCAACTTCATCGAATTTTTCAATATTACCGTCGGTGATCCAACCCCGCTCCAGTGGCTCTATTGCACAAGCCTGCAACATCAGGTTTCCCGCCTTGTCGCGCCCCAGTTCTACCAGCTTTACACTGGACGAACTAATGTCCAACCCGAACATGGGTGCGGGTTGATTGCTAAATAAAGACCCCAAAGAGATCAAAACGGTCCCCTGAAACAAACCGGTCACGCACCGGTCAGACTTAAGAAATCACTTGAATGCTATCAGTAAGCTCCTTGTCCCGCAAAGGTTTTTTCAAATCTAGCCAACTTCAAGCGTTGCCAAAAGCAGACGTTTTTCGGACATTCGGAAAATGAATCGCCATATTTTGTTGCTGGGGCCAGAAGCGGCAACAATGCGGTTTCGAATGTCCCTGAGCCCGCAGCGATGCGCTTTTTATAATACCGAAGCGCCAATGGGCCACCGTCATGCCACCGATTTCCACAACGCTTGAAAAAGAAAACCCTGCTGCGCGAACGACCGAGTCACCCATGCATTGGATGATCCATGGATTGTTATGGACGATCGGAGTTGTGGTCGCAGGTTTTCTGTCCGTCTTGATGCTGGTTGCGCTGGCCCTGGCAGTTGCATTTCCCAATTTGCCTGACATTTCGGATTTGTCAGACTACCGGCCCAAGCTACCACTGCGCATTTTCTCAACAGAAGGGGATTTGTTGGCAGAATTTGGAGAAGAGAGGCGAAACCTGACACCGATCGCCGAGATACCCAAGGTGATGACCAATGCGGTGTTGGCGATTGAAGATGCTCGCTTCTACCAGCATGGGGGGGTCGATTACCTTGGAGTACTGCGAGCCGGCTTGGCCAATGTTGGCAGGGCCAAGAGCCAGGGCGCGTCAACGATCACCATGCAGGTGGCGCGCAATGTGTACCTGTCCTCAGAGAAAACTTTCACCCGCAAGATCTACGAAATCCTGCTGACCTTCAAGCTGGAGCATATGCTTTCCAAGGACCAGATCCTGGAAATCTATATGAACCAGATTTTTCTCGGCAACCGGGCTTATGGATTTGCGGCTGCATCGGAAGCCTATTTTGGCAAACCGTTGAAAGACATCACGATTGCTGAAGCGGCCATGCTGGCCGGCCTGCCGAAAGCACCGTCGGCCTACAACCCCATCAGTAACCCCCAGCGGGCCCGCATCCGCCAGCGTCACATCATTGACCGCATGCTGGAAAACGGATTCATCGATGCAGAGGAAGCGCAGACCGCAAAAAAACAGGAACTCAAGATCAAATCCGGCGTTGGCTCGCACCCAGTACATGCAGAGTATGTCGCAGAAATGGTGCGGCAACTGATGTATTCCCAGTACGGCGACGAGACTTACACCCGTGGCCTGGACGTGCGGACCACACTGAGAACTGCCGACCAAAACGCTGCGTACAAAGCTCTTCGGCGGGGCATCATGGACTTCGAGCGGCGTCAAATCTACCGGGGTCCCGAGAAGTTCGTTACTGTGCCGAACAACCCGCAGGAAGCCGAAGAGGCGGTCGACGAAGCCTTGGATGACCACCCGGACAATGGCGATGTCATGTCTGCAGTGGTGCTCGAGGCCGACCCGAAAAAGATCAAGGCGATGCGGCAAGGCGGCGCTCTGGTCGAAATTGTGGGCGACGGTCTTCGGCCCGCACAATCGGGCCTGTCTGACAAGGCTCCGCCGAATATCAAGTTGCGGCGCGGTGCGATCATTCGGGTTGCAAAGACGCCAAAAGACACCTGGGAGATCACCCAACTTCCTGAAGTTGAAGGGGCGTTTGTTGCCATTGACCCGCGAGACGGATCGATCAAGGCACTGGTCGGAGGTTTTGATTTTGCCAAGAGCAAGTTCAACCACGTGGTTCAGGCATGGCGACAACCGGGTTCAAGCTTCAAGCCGTTTATTTATTCAGCAGCATTGGAGAAAGGCTTCACACCGGCAACCGTCATCAATGATGCCCCGCTGTTCTTTGACGCCGGTGTCACTGGGGGTCAGCCGTGGGAGCCAAAGAATTACGATGGCACTTTTGAGGGGCCCATGACGTTGCGCCGGGGTTTAGCCAAGTCAAAGAACATGATTTCCATCCAGATCCTGCGCTCCATCGGCACCCAGTATGCACAGAACTGGATCACGCGATTTGGCTTTGAAGCCGAAAAACATCCGGCCTATCTCACGATGGCACTTGGCGCTGGTGCGGTGACACCCATGCAAATGGCGGTTGGTTATTCGACGTTTGCCAACGGCGGATACCGTGTGAATCCTTGGCTGGTCTCCCGTATCAGTGAACAACGCGGCAAGGTGCTCATTGAGCCCAAAGTGCCTACGCTGGACGATGCCGAACGCACGATCGACGCCCGCAATGCGTTTTTGATGTCTAGCCTGCTGCAAGAAGTGACCCGTTCCGGCACGGCGGCACGCGCACAGGCAACCCTTAAACGCACTGACGTGTATGGAAAAACAGGGACCACCAATGATTCCATGGATGCCTGGTTTGCCGGCTACCACCCAACGCTGACCGCCGTCACGTGGATCGGATATGACACTCCGCGCAAACTCGGAGACCGGGAAACCGGTGGCGGTTTGAGCCTGCCGGTGTGGATCAGCTTTATGGAGAGTGCGCTAAAAAACGTGCCCATCATGGAGTTCAGCGCGCCAGAGGGCGTTGTCAACGTAGGCGGCGAGTGGTATTACGACGAGTACGTCAAGGGTTCGGGTGTTTCGGCAGTCGGGTTGGACGACACACCTGAAGCCAACACTATTCCCCTGCCACCCGCTGAAGAGAAAAGGAAAATACTGGACCTTTTCCGCAACTGATCACGGCGCAAATCTCAATGACAGACACGCTTGTGCCGTTGCATTGCTCGACAAGGCGTCAAAAAACTCCCCTTGGTGTTTGGTATCCTGCCATTGGCCGTTGGCCCACCGGTAATGAAAACCACCGGCGCGGGCTGCCATCCATATTTCATGCAAGGGTTTTTGCTGGTTGATAACAATCTGGGTCCGGTTCGCAAACGTCAGCGTCACCATGCCACCGACCCGCTGGTTGTCCACGTCGGCATCGGTCTCATCATTGATGCGGTCACAGTTGAACTCAACCGCCTTTAACAAAGCCTCGGCGCGATCCATGTATTCGGAGTCAGTCATTTTACAATTCACCATGTTGATCTCAAACCAAATTTTAGTCAGGATGCTTTTTCTGGGTGCCGGCATGGCTACTTTGCTCGGTTGCGGGCAAACCGGCTCCCTGTACTTGCCAACACCGCCAGCCCCACCCGACAAGAAGCCCGTGGCGGCCGCTGGACTGGTCGTCCCTATCGCCGTATTCACTTCGGAACTTCGTGCTGCATGACACCCTCCGCATTCCCTGGGCAACCCCACATCCACTACACAGACGCGCGACTACGTATTGAAGATTGCGATTTGGATGCCATTGCAGCAGCGCACGGAACGCCACTTTTCGTCTACTCCAAGGCCGCCATGTTGGCAGCTCTTGCCGCCTACCAGCGTGGTTTCGCTGGCAGGAACGCGCAAATATGCTATGCAATGAAGGCGAACTCATCGTTGGCGATATTGCAGGTTTTTGCGCAGGCAGGGTGTGGCTTTGATATTGTTTCGGGCGGAGAACTGGAGCGTGTGCTCGCTGCCGGCGGGATGCCCTCCCGCATTATTTTTTCCGGCGTCGGCAAGACGCGCCAGGAAATGCGGCAAGCACTGCAAATTGGCATCGGTTGTTTCAACGTGGAGAGTGAAGCCGAAATTGAAGTCTTGAATGAGGTGGCCTTGGCATTGGGCAAGACGGCTCCCATCAGCATCCGTGTCAACCCCAACGTCGACCCCAAAACCCACCCCTATATTTCCACGGGCTTAAAGGGCAACAAGTTCGGTATTGCGCACGAACGCACACTGGCGACCTACCAGCACGCGGCCAGTCTGGCGGGCTTGCAGGTGGTTGGAATTGATTGCCATATCGGCTCGCAGATCACGCAGGAAGCACCCTACTTGGACGCCATGGACCGCATGCTGGATCTGGTGACCGCGATTGAGGCAGCCGGGATTTCCATCCACCACATCGATTTTGGTGGAGGCCTGGGCATTGATTACCAAGGTGATACACCACCGCCCGCCGACACCCTATGGGCCAAATTGTTGACCAAAATCGACGCTCGTGGCTTTGGTCAGCGCAAGTTAATGGTAGAGCCCGGCCGGTCTTTGGTGGGAAATGCTGGCCTCTGTGTCACCGAAGTGCTGTTCATGAAACCGGGCGAGCAAAAAAGCTTTTGCATTGTGGACGCAGCCATGAATGACCTGCCCCGCCCCGCGCTCTACCAGGCATACCATGCCATCGTGTCGTTGAAAGAGTCCAAGCAGAGCAACGCCGACTCGGTACCGTGCGATGTCGTCGGACCGGTCTGTGAGAGCGGCGACTGGATTGGTCACGATCGCTATTTGAATGTACGCGCCGGAGACCGCCTCGCCGTCCTGTCTGCTGGGGCCTATTGCATGAGCATGTCCAGCAATTACAACTCGCGGCCCCGCGCCGCTGAAGTGCTGGTGGACGGTTCAAACGCCCACCTCATCCGGTCACGCGACACTATTGTCGACCAAATGCGCGGGGAGCGACTGCTTTAGATCACTTGTCAATTGCTATTACATTTATAGCAATTCATCTTTATTGCACGAGGGCTGGATGCCTTTTCCTTGTGCAGCTCTAATGACACTAAAGACCGTAATGGCGTCAGCGACGCAACAGACGGGAAGCCAACCGGAGTCGGCTGCATTTGCACTCTATCGCAGTCCTGCAACGTAGTCAGATACCGCTTTTATTTCACGGTCATTGAGCTTGGCGGCAACCTGATTCATTTGCAGGCTGTTCTTGCGTACTCCGTCTCGGAAGGCCGTCAACTGCGCCACGGCGTAATCCGCATGCTGGCCACTCAAACGAGGATACTGCGAAGGAATACCAGCACCATTGGGGCTGTGGCAGCCGGCGCAGGCGGCAATCTGGCGTTCCGCAATGCCGCCGCGGTAAATGCGTTCACCCAGCATGACCAATTGCTTGTCGGTCGCCGAACCGGGCTTGGCTTTTTTGGTGGCAACCCAGTACGCGACATTTTTCATGTCTTCATCGGACAGGGCGGTTGCGAACCCCTTCATGATGGCATTGGCCCGCTTGTCGGACTTGAACTCCTGCAACTGTTTGACCAGATACTCAGGATGCTGCTGGGCCAGCTTGGGGTAGGCCGGTGTACCGGAATTTCCATCCGCACCGTGGCAGGCCGCGCATACCGCAGCGAAGGTCGCCTCACCTTTTGCCAAGTCGGGCTTGGCTACCTTGGCAACAGCTGCGGCCGGTGAATGGGCGGCGTCAGCAGCGTTTGCAAGAAAGGGTGTAGCGGCCGCCGTGGCGGCGAGGAGCAATTGGACAATCAACTTCATGGTGCTGCGATGTGTGTCTAGTGGGCAAAACTGCACCATTCTACAATGGAGCCTCGGGTCTCTTCCCGTTCTCAATGACTACCAACACCACTCCCCCAACCAAAACACAACCCTTGCCAGTAACCGGCACTGGTGAAAAAAGCGAGGCCACCATCGCCTTGGGATGGCTGCACACGGCCAAGTTTCTGACGACAGCACCGGAATTGCACTTTCTGCCGCCCCTGGAAGTGCCAGAAATTGCGTTTGTGGGTCGCTCCAACGCCGGTAAGTCCACGTGTATCAACACGTTAACGCAGCAAAAGCAATTGGCGTTTGCATCCAAAAAACCAGGGCGCACCCAGCACATCAACTTGTTCAGCTTGGGGAAACAAGGCGTGGTCGATGCCGTGTTGACCGACTTGCCAGGTTATGGCTACGCGGCCGTTCCCAAGCAGGACAAAATCCGCTGGCAACAGGTGATGGCCAACTACCTTGTCACCCGTAGAAACCTGATGGGTATCGTACTGATGTGTGACCCCCGCCACGGTTTGACCGAACTGGACGAGATTTTGCTGGACGTGATCCGGCCCCGTGTGCAGGAAGGGCTGAAGTTCCTGATTGTTCTGACCAAATCTGACAAGCTGACGCGCAGCGAAGCCACCAAGGTCTTGTCCATTACCAAGCTGCAGGCGGGTGGCGGAGAAGTGATGCTATTTTCGGCGCCCAAACACAAGGGCATCGATGACATTGCCAAACTGCTGTGGAAATGGGCCCACCCGGAAGTGACAGCGGCACTTCCAGTTTCCGTCCTGAACGAGCCCCCTGAGGCGCAATGACAGAATCCTACCTGCAGGACCTGCGCCAAGCACTTCAATACACCGATGGCTCGCCTTGGGGTCGGTCCTTGAAACGTTTGTGAACCCAATAGTACTGGGACGGCATCCCATCAATGTAACCTTCCAGGCGCCTATTCATGAGGGCCGTATCAGCGACCAGATCCCCTGAAGGGAAGTTGTCCCAGGCGCTTAGCACCCGGATTTCGTATCCCTTGGAGGTCATCTTCGCAAGAATGGGCACCACCTTGGCGCGCCCCAGCTTTGCAAACCGCGACAGCGACGGAACGGTCGCCGCGGGGACGCCAAAAAAAGGTACGAACACGGAGTCCTCGGGCCCGAAATTCATATCGGGCAGTAGGATCAAGGGCTGCCCTTGGCGCAACGCCTCCACAATGGGCTTGACACCATCAACCCGACCGAACAGCCGCATCGAGCCAAACCTCTGACGGCCATGCAAGATCCAGGCATCCGAGTTCGCATTGGCCTGGTTGGTGTAGATCGTGGTGTAGTGCCGCGTTGTCTGCTGAGTCAACGCCATGCCCACCGCGTCGAGGCCGACAAAATGTGGCAAAAAAATGACCGTTGGTGCGCTCCCGTCCAGTTCTTCCAGCGCGCCCGTCAGTTGGAGCCGACTGCGGACGTGCCCGGCCGGGCCGTACCATAGCCAACCACGGTCCAGCCAACTTTTTGCAAAGTCAATGAAAACCTGGATGCTCTTACCACGCACCCGGGCCTTGGTCCAGTGTGGAAAACACAAGCGCAGATTGGTCAACACCACCCGACGCCTGGATGCAACCAGACCGTAGAGCAACAAGCCCAGTGCCGTACCCAAAGCGCGCAGCACCGGCAAAGGCAGATAACCCAACCACTGGATCAGCACAAGAACGGCGCGTGTCAGCATGGATGGGTGTTATGGCCGGGGCACAAAACCCACAACGGCAAAGAGGGTTGAAAAATCTGAAGCACGGTTTTGTCTGGGATAAAATCTCGTGCGTCGCTGAGTTACAGAACTACTTGCAGGGCGACGCACACGGTGGTGATTCTTGATTGGGTTGCCATTGTGCCTTGTCATAAACGACAAATCTGCTAAAGCGTTCGCCGAAGCCCCAAAAGCCCAAGCAACGCGACTTGATGTTTTTTTTGGAGCAACAAACCATGGCGAACGATTTTCTTTTTACGTCCGAATCTGTTTCCGAAGGCCACCCCGACAAGGTTGCCGACCAGATTTCTGATGCCATCCTGGACGCGATTTTCAAGCAGGACCCCAAGTCCCGCGTGGCCGCCGAAACCCTGACCAACACCGGTCTGGTCGTGCTGGCCGGTGAAATCACCACCAATGCACATGTGGACTACATCCAGGTGGCGCGCGACACCATCAAACGCATTGGCTACGACAACACCGAGTACGGCATCGACTACAAAGGATGCGCCGTGCTGGTCGCCTACGACAAGCAATCCAACGACATTGCGCAGGGGGTAGACCACGCGTCAGACGACCACCTGAACACCGGCGCCGGTGACCAGGGCCTGATGTTCGGCTATGCCTGCAACGAGACGCCCGAACTGATGCCCGCGCCCATTTACTACGCCCACC
>CAZMXB010000073.1:0-20646 GCA_964569855.1 uncultured Rhodoferax sp. | reverse complement strand
TGGTGCTGCAGATCGACACGCTGCAGCACCTGCGCAACGCCGAGGTCATGCTGCGTGAGACGGTACGGGTGGGCCGCGTCGGCATCATCGCTTTCCCCAACTTCGCACACTGGCCAAACCGCCTGAGTGTGCTGAAGGGCCGCATGCCGGTAACCAGACGGTTGCCCTACCAGTGGTACGACACACCCAATATCCGGGTGGGCACCCATGCCGATCTGGCGGTCCTGGCAGAGCGCAACGGCCTGCGCATACAGGACAGTTTTGGCTTGCAGGATGGGCGTACTGTGCGTCTGTGGCCCAATTTCCGGGCTGGCACTTCCGTGTACAAGCTTGCGATCGCCTAGCGCCCAGTCGCTGTCGCTGCCAGCGACGGGGCCCCGAGGATCTTCTCAGCCCCAGAGCCAATCGACTTCAACAACCCTCTTCGTAGACCACCCGCACATTGGGCTGAGTCTGCGTTGGTTGCGCCAAACACTGCCAGATATTCGTCGGGATGTTCAGCGGATTGCCATTGACCCGCGCCGGGACGCCGCCACGCGGCGTGCAGATCTTGACGTCGGTTGACTGGTCTGCGTTGATCGTCACAAAACTCTTGAAGGCCATCAGATCGGTGTTGATGACGAAGCTGCTACCAGCCGCCGACAACGTTAAATTTTCCGTTATGGAATAACTCGTGGCCTGCAGGGTGCCGGTCACTGCCGCCGTGGGGTTGGCAAGATTGAACGCAAAGTTTCCCTTGCCTGCGGTGTAGGAGTAAATGGGTCCACCGTTGAGGCCGAAGGAAACACCCGCACAGTTTGAAGGGAAGCTCGCGTTGTTGAATCGCGTCGCAAGTGCTGCAGCATAGTCAAAACTGATCGCCGACCCGGTGAAGCCCATGGTGACGCAAATCTGGGCCGGGTAATTGAA
Organism: uncultured Rhodoferax sp.; assembly: GCA_964569855.1. Lineage (GTDB taxonomy): Bacteria > Pseudomonadota > Gammaproteobacteria > Burkholderiales > Burkholderiaceae_C > Allorhodoferax. Next base: position 19,737 of record CAZMXB010000073.1, on the reverse strand, counting down.
GCGTGACAATGGTTCAGAACTAATCGAGCCGCTGCCCGGCGCCGGCACTGGAACGGTGGCACTGGGTGTGGCTGTGCAAACCTGGCCACCCGATGGCAGGGCCATGGCTGCGCCTGACAGCATAAAAACACCCAGCACCACCAGCGTGCGTGAACCCAATTTTGTCAATCCCATACGATCCTCCAAAAAAATTGTTGTACCGGTCGCATACCGTAGCCACCGACACCTTATTGTTGCCCAACGGGAAGGCAGGTACAAGCCCGATTCGATTGCCTCAGCGACCCGCGGGAAACGGGCTTGCCTAACGCTGCCCGTCGGATCGTGCCGGGACCGTTTTCAGGTAGGCGTACAGCGCATGGGCATCCGTGTCATCCAATTCCCGAAGTGACTCAAACGGCATCACCTTGATGCTGCTGCCATCCGGCCGTTTTCCGGTGCGCAGCATGGTCACAAACGCATTGGAATTGGTGTAACGGGTCATGGCACTGCCCTGCCCAGGCGTCAGGTTGGCAGCGGGCGGCCAGTCGGGTGGGCCACCAGGGATGGTTCCACCTGAAAGGCCCGCGCCGTGGCAGCCGATGCACATATTGGCGACATAAGCCCCATGCTCGGCGTTCACGGCAGCCGTTATCGGCTGGGCGGGCGCAAGGCTGTGATCAATTTTTTCTGCTGCGTCCTGAATCACCCCCACTCCGTAGAGCGCCCGTACCGGCAAGGGCAATTCCACAACCGTTGCTCCGCCGCTGCGTGGTGCCAGTGTGCGCACATAACCCACCAGAGCGGCCAAATCCTGATCGGTGAACCGGTTGTAGTCTTCGCTGGGCATGATAAACGCCGCCCGGCCATCGGCTTTGACGCCATGGCGAACAATGCGCACCCACTGTAGCTCCGAATATTTTGCAGTCGGGCTGCCAAGCGTAATATTGGGGCCTCTGATGCGCATGCCGTTGCCATCGTTGATGAATTCGCGTCCGCCACCGTCGGCACCGTGACAGTCGACGCAACCGCGCGAACGGAACAGGTAGTGGCCGCGCGCAACGCTTTTGGCATCCGTGGCCGGTGTGATGCCATGCACCGCAACGGTAACCTGGCGTTCGCGCTTGCGGTCCCCTTGCCAAACGGCCAGCGCCACGGCGGCTACCCCCAAAGCCAAGAACACCGCGACCCCGATGCCCCCACGTTTGACCCACCGCTGCATGCCGAACCTCCAGTTGGTATAGGCATTGATGCTAGCCAAGCTGCCCATGGCTGTCGAGTGGTGGGAGCTTGGGGTATTCCCGAGGCCTTGTGCTACAGTGCGCCGGTCGGGGTGTCAGCTCCCCGGTGTCGGGCCAAACAGGCTCCAAGATGGTGTCCCATCCAATGGCTGGTAACGCAACAGGAGCAATCCGTGGACACCCAAAATCCGTCTATTCCTTCCGTTTCCCCCCGGGCCTTTAATGCTCGCTTCGGTCGCGCTGACACGCCTCTGGTGCTCGACGTGCGCCGTAAGCCGCGCTTTGACGAGAGCCCGCGCCTGCTGGCCTGCGCCCACCGCTGCACGCCCGAGGAGGTGACCGCTTTTGCGGCATCCCACACGCCGCGCGCGGTGCTGGTCTATTGCGTCTATGGCCACAACGTCAGCGAAGAAGCCGTCACCGCCTTGCTGGCGGCTGGCTGGCAAGCCCACCGCGTGGCCGGTGGCATCGAAGGCGGCCAGGACGGCGAGGACGACGCCCAGGCGATAACTGAGTGGCGCGACCGGCCACCACTGAGTTTTGCCAAGCGAGCCGACTGGGGCGTCACCGGCGAGCAGCCCTCGCGCTGGATCACGCGCGAGCGGCCCAAGATCGACCGCATTGCCTGCCCCTGGCTGATCCGTCGTTTCATCGATCCCCGCGCCGAGTTCTTCTATGTGCCCACCAACCAGGTGTTGGCCCAAGCAGAAGAAAGAGGTGCCGTGGCCTACGACATTCCCGGCGCCCCAGTGTCCCATGTGGGCGAACTGTGCAGTTTTGACGCCCTGCTGCTGGGCTTTGACCTGCACGACGACGCGCTGCATCTGTTGGCCACCATCGTGCGCGGCGCCGATACCGATCGGCTGGCCCTTTCACCACAATCTGCCGGACTACTGGCTTTCTCCTTGGGCCTGTCGCGCCTTTATGCAACGGACGACCACGCGATGCTTGAAGCCGCCATGCCACTGTATGACGCTCTCTACGCCTGGTGCCGAGACCGTGTCGCCGCGCAAGACGAGCCCCACAACTGGAAACCCGAAACCATGGTTGCGGGAGTCTCGGTATGAGTGCAGTGCCGCCCAGCGTCCTGCGGACGGTCTCTTTTGCCGAAGCCCTGCGCCTCTGGCTCAAGCTGGGCTTTATAAGCTTTGGCGGCCCCGCCGGGCAGATCGCCATCATGCACCGCGAGCTGGTGGAGGAGAAACGCTGGATCTCGGAATCGCGCTTCCTGCACGCGCTGAACTACTGCATGCTGCTGCCCGGACCCGAGGCGCAACAACTGGCCACCTACATCGGCTGGCTGATGCACCGCACCTGGGGCGGTGTCGTGGCCGGGGCGCTGTTTGTACTGCCGTCGCTGTTCATCCTGATTGGGCTGAGCTGGGTCTATGTGGCCTTTGGCAGCGTGCCCTGGGTGGCCGGTGTGTTGTACGGCATCAAGCCGGCGGTGGCTGCCATCGTGCTGCAGGCGGTGCACCGTATCGGTTCGAAGACGTTAAGGAGTCCCACGGTAGCTCCCGTACTGTGGACGGTTGCAGCTATGAGTTTTGTAGCTATCTACGTGTTCCATGTTCCTTTCCCGTGGATTGTGGCGAGTGCTGCGCTTATCGGCTGGCTGGGTTCGCGATGGGCACCGACGCAGTTCGCGGGCGCTGGTGGCCATGGCGCGGCCAAGTCCATCGCTCTGAAACCCGGCGAGCCCGACTGGTTGATCGGCGACTTCACGCCCACTCCAGCCCATGCGCGATGGTCACCCATACGCCTGGCTGCCGTGGTGGTGGTTGGCGCCGCCCTGTGGCTAGCCCCAATGGGCGCACTGGTGGCCTGGCAGGGCTGGGATAACACGCTGACGCAAATGGGCTGGTTCTTCACCAAGGCAGCTCTGCTGACCTTTGGCGGCGCCTATGCTGTGCTGCCCTATGTCTACCAGGGCGCGGTTGAATACTTCGGCTGGCTCACCGGCACGCAGATGATGGACGGCCTGGCCCTGGGTGAGACGACGCCTGGGCCCCTGATCATGGTGGTGGCGTTTGTCGGCTTTGTCGGCGGCTGGGGCAAAGAGGTGTTGGGGACGGATGCGCAATTCCTGGGCGCGGCACTGGCGGCCACTGTGGTGACCTGGTTCACCTTTTTGCCGTCCTTCATTTTCATCTTGGCGGGTGGCCCGCTGGTGGAATCCACCCACGGCAAGTTGCATTTGACCGCGCCAATGACCGCCATCACCGCTGCCGTGGTTGGTGTGATCGCCAGCCTTGCTCTGTTTTTCATAGTGCATATCGCAATAGATTCGAGGGCTAGCGGCCCAATTTCCTTGAGGATTGACTGGCTGGCGCTGTTGTTGACGGCAGCGGCAGCCATGGCACTGCTGCGTTACAAAGTGGGCGTGGTCCGGGTCATAGCCGCCTGCGGGCTGATGGGATGGTTGGGCACAATGCTGGCGTGGGCGTGACGCGTCCGCATCGTTATACGAATGGAATCTGAATGATCAACCCGTTCACACCCGCATCCAGTCTGCGACTGGCCAGCCTCTGCGCTGCCGTGGTCCTACTGGCTGCCTGTGCCACCGGCATGGGTGCCGACCCCGCATCCGGTAAGCCAATATTGCAGCTCCAGAACCGGTTGTTGCTGACGCCAGCCAACGGTGGGCAACGCATTGCCACCGTTGCTTTGAAACCCGGTGACATCATCCTGTCTTCGGCCAACGGGGTCACCTCCATGGGTGTCCGTCTACTCACTGTGTCGCCGGTCAGCCACGCGGCCCTGTATTTGGGCGACGACGATATTGCAGAGGCGGTAGGGGCCGGTATCCGCACGCGCAAAATGGCGGACTTCATGGACGATGAATCCACCATCGTTGCGTTTCGCCACCCGGGAGTGCGCACCGAACATGCCGCCACCATGCGCCGCTTTGCCCTGGCCCATGCGGGCAAGAAGTACAACATGCTGGGCATCGTGCTGCAGGCCCCGTTCACCCTGGAGCGGCAGTACTGCGAACTGCCATTGGTTCCCAGCCTGGTGCGCGATGCCTGCATCCGTGGGCTCGCTGCCATCCAGTTGGGTGTGGCGCACAACGACCGCTTCTTTTGCTCCCAGTTCGTGCTGGCAGCCTACCAGGAGGCCCAACTGCCGCTGACCACCGCGGACCCGTTGCTGGTGAGCCCGGCCGATCTGCTGCACATGCGCGAGGGCGACGTGCCCTCGGTGCGCATCCAGCAGGCGTTGCAGTATGTAGGCCATCTCAAGTCTGGCCCCGTGACCACCGACGTGGACGTTGTGGCCCGCCTGCAGCCGCACTGAGCTTAACGGCCTACGTGCATCGTGAATTGCGCACCATTGGACAACTGGCAGGTTCCGGTGCCCTGCGTGGCGGTGTTCATCGCATACTGGCAGTTCAAGTAGCTGCCCCGGTTTCCAATGCCATTGGCCACGCCATCGCGTGATGAGCTACCGGTGCGCCGCGTGGCTTCACCGGTAAACGATTCACCGTTGATGGCGGTGCTGAAGGTGCCACGCCCGTTCAAATCGTTGGTAACCATGGCATGCACCATGCCATACGTGGTTGCCATGTCGTTGGCCGGGTACAGCCGCGCAGCAAAAGTAACCGGTGCGGGCGGTAGCACCTGTACCGTGGTGGTGGGTGGCAAATGGGTCGGGTATTGGCCCATGGGTACCACATAACAGGCTGAAAGTGCCACGACGCTGCTGGCGATTCCCAGTGCAAGAAGACCGCGGCGCGAGAGAGCACCCGACGATCGATTGAATTCCATACCGTTCCTTGAGGCCCAAGCACATGCTTGTGGCTGCATTCTTGTGCCGCGCGGCGCGCGACATGGGCCCATATTTATGCTGGTACGAACCTTGAGTATTTGAAGTATCAACAAGCAATACGTCTTATGTATTGCCCATAGGGCGGATCAGTGTTCCGACTTCGGCGAGACCGCGTTCCACTGTGCATTGAAAAGGCCATCCGGCGCGCTGGTTGACTGCCAGCGATGCTGTGCCTATCCTCGAGGGCTTTCAACTCCACCTAACAGGAGCGTGCATGGCCATTGATTTGGGCCTGGTAGAGCAGTTGACGCTGCTGGCAGAAGCGGTGGATCAGCTGGACATGGGCTTTACGGTGTTTGACCGTGATCTTGTCATGGTGGCCGCCAACAAGCGCTTTCAGGAGTTGCTGCATTTTCCGGACAACTTGTGCCGGCCCGGTGCAACCATGGAAGACGCTCTTCGATTCAACGCCCGGGCCGGCGAATACGGACCCGGTGACGTCGAGGAGCAGGTGCGCCAACGCTTGGAGTTGTCGCGCAAATTTTTGCCCCACCGGTTTGAACGGGTGCGGCCCGATGGCAGCATCATTGAGGTAAGCGGGCAGCCGCTACCCAGTGGCGGCATGGTCACCACGTACATCGACGTGACCATTCCCCGCCAGCGCGAACAGGCCTTGCGTGAGCTCAGTGCACAACTGGAATTGCGGGTAGAACAGCGTACTGCCGAGCTGCGGCACCGCGAAACAGAATTGGCTCGCAAGGCGGCGCTGCTGGAGCTGGTGATCAGCAATGTCAACCAGGGCATCAGCTTCGTCAACGCTGATCTGGATATCGAGTTGTGCAACCAGAAGTTCGCGGAACTGCTGCAGTTGCCTCCCGAGCTGTGCCAGCCAGGGGTCAATTTTGCGCAGTTGATGCACTACAACGCACAGCGCGGCGAGTACGGTCCCGGCGATCCGCTGACACTGGCGCAGGCCCGTATCGAAACCGCGAAACAACGCCAACCCCACCATTTTGAGCGCACCCGCCCCACCGACGGCGTCACACTGGAGATCATGGGAAAACCCACGCCTGACGGCGGTATGGTGTCCACCTATCTGGACATCAGCGAGCGCAAAGCCAGTGAGCGGGCGCTCAAGCTCGAACGCGAACGGCTGAGCAATATTTTGAAAGGAACCAATGCCGGTGCATGGGAGGTCAATCTGCAAACCCGCGAGGGAGCGGTTAATGAGCGCTGGGCCAACATCATTGGCTACACCCGTGAGGAGCTAACGCCAGTTTCATTCGATACCCTGGTTGCGGTATTGCATCCGGATGACATCGCGCCAGGTAGAGACGCGTTGGTGCAGCATCTCAAGGGCCTGACACCGTATTACCGGTTCGAACATCGCATACGCCATAAGGACGGACGCTGGATCTGGGTTGCCGCGCATGGGCAGGTCTCGACCTACACGGCCGACGGCCGGGCACAGTGGATGGCCGGGGCTCACCTCGACATTACTGAACGCAAGGCCGCAGAGCACCGCATCCGCGAGCTCAACGAGACCCTGGAGGAGCGGGTGGCCGAGCGCTCGGCACAATTGAACCAGGCCATGCAAACCCTGCACCAGTCCCAGGAGGAGTTGGCGCGCAACGCGGCCAAAGCCACGCTGGGCACCTTGGTCGCCAGCGTCACACACGAACTCAATACGCCACTGGGCAACAGCCTGATCACGGCCAGCACCTGTTCGGACATGGCCAAACGGTTTCAGGTTCGCGTGGATTCGGGGCAACTCAAGCGCTCGGAGCTCAGCAGCTTCCTGGTGGAGATACGCGAAGGCAGTGGCCTGATCGAGCGCAACCTGCACCGGGCGGTAGATCTGGTTCGCAATTTCAAACAGGTGGCGGCCGACCAGGCCAGTGAACAGCGGCGTCGCTTTGAATTGTTGGGTGTCGTCAAGGAAGTCCTGGACACGCTGGCGCCCAGTCTGAAGCGTTTTTCCCATCAGGTGGCGTACGCGATTCCTGAGGCGATCACGATGGACAGCTTTCCGGGTGCCCTGGGGCAGATCCTGATCAACGTGATCAACAACGCCTACTTGCACGCATTCGACGGCCGGGCTGTCGGGCATGTGCACCTCACAGCGCAGGTGGCCGATGGCTGGGTGGATTTGCACATCACAGACGACGGTGTGGGGATGTCGAAAGAGCTCATGGCACAACTGTTTCAACCATTTTTCAGCACCAAGATTGGCCGCGGCGGCACCGGCCTGGGGATGACCATTGTCGAGAACCTGGTCAAAAAGACCATGGGCGGAACTCTGGAGGTGCAATCCACACTGGGCGTTGGCACGCACTTGCACATCCGGTTGCCGCAGACCGCGCCGATCGACCAGGATGTGTCCGTCGGGGATGACCTTTAGCGCAATCGGACCGGTTGCCGTATGGCAGCCTGACGGCAGGGGGTGTCGCCAATGCATCGCTTTAGGCAAGTCAACTGACATTTGGGCCGCGAAATCGCCGTAGACTGTAATAAATGTCGCTAGTGTTACAGCCCAGGAGTGTTCATTGATGCCCCACCGCAGACCCGTTATCCGCCATTCCCACGTGGGTGCCCCCCATGCGTTGACCTCCTTGCTCGAGGCGCGGGGCTTGCTGGAGATGGCGATGTTGCCAGCCTCGCTTCCACTGTTGTTAGAGGCGCCTCAAGGTGATGGACACCCGGTGCTGCTGGTTCCTGGCTTTATGGCCAGTGAAGCGTCACTGATCGCCCTCAAACTGTATTTGCAAACCAAAGGTTATGACGTACACACTTGGGGGCTGGGACGCAATATGGGTTTTCGCAGCAAACACGCCAATGCGCTGCCACAGAAGATTCGTTACCTGCACCACATTACCGGCAAAAAAGTCAGCCTGGTCGGCTGGAGCCTGGGCGGTGTGTTCTCCATGTACGGCGCACAAAACGCGCTGGAGTGTGTGCGCTCCATCATCACGCTGGGCAGTCCCGTCAGTGTGGCTGCCACTGGAAGCCAGTCGCCCAACGCGGTCAAAGCCCTTTACCGGCTGGTATCCCATCGCCTGGGCTCATCCGCCCATGTCATGCAACCCAGGGCCAAGGCGATGCGTGAAAGCCGGCGCCTGGCTATTCCCACCAGTTGCCTGTATTCGGTCTCTGACGGGGTTGTGCCGCCGCAGGAAGCCACCATTGACGGTGACCCTGCCATGCACGAAAACATCCAGGTACCGGGTAGCCATATCGGCTTGGGTTTCAACGGGATTGTTCTGGCCATCGTTGCCGAGCGATTGGCTCAGCCCGAGTCTGGCTGGAAACCTTTTGCACCTCAGGGGCTGTTGCGCCGGACACTGGGTGTGACCCTCTGTTCGCCGTCGCGGGCCGCATCGGCTGTTGCCACCTGAACCAGAAAGCCCAAAATGCGCCAATTGAGTGAACACGATGCCGCCTTTATCTACTCCGATACGGCGCACGCCAACTCCAACGTAAGCCTGCTGCACATTTATGACCAGTCCACCGCGCCCGGCGGTGTGGTGCGTTTCAAGCAGATCCTGGCCCACATTGAGAGCCGATTGGACCAGTTGCCAAATTTTCGCGAAAAAATCCTGCGTGTCCCGCTGGATCTGGACTACCCCTACTGGATTGAAGACGAGAACTTCAATATCGAATACCACGTGCGCCACCTCGCGTTGCCCAAACCCGGCGACTGGCGACAGTTCTGTATCCAGTCCTCACGCATCCACGCCCGCCCGCTGGATCTGAACCGGCCACTGTGGGAGATGTATGTGATTGAAGGGCTGGACAGTTTTCTGGACCTGCCGGTTGGCAGCTTCGCGGTGCTGCTCAAAACCCACCATGCGGCGATTGACGTGGCCCATGGCAACGAAATCACCAAGCTGTTGCACGACCTGTCGCCGACATCGTCACCGCCGCCTCCCGCAGCGCCGTGGTTCCCAGAGACGCCTCCCGGTAACCTGCAATTGTTCTGGCTGGCGGGTCTCAACTTGGCGCTGTTTCCGTTTCGTATGGCGCAGCCTCTGAGAAGCAGCTGGACCGCGATCAAATCCACCGCCAAAATTTTTGCCGGCGAGTTTATGGGCCAACCCCACGCATTTCCATTGACGCGGTTCAATTCCGTGGTCTCCACCCAGCGCGTGTTTGAGACCCGGCGTTTTGCGCTGACCGAGTTCAAATCCATCCGGACTTTGGCGCCCAACGCAACGGTCAATGACGTGGTACTGGCGGTGTGTGCCGGCGGTTTGCGCCGTTACCTCGACATGCAGGACGAACTACCCCAAGAGACCCTGATTGCGGCCGCTCCCATAGCCGTGCACAACGAACTGGAAACCGATGCCCCAGCCCAGTTTTCCTGGGTGCGCCTGACGTTGGCGACCGATGTCGCCGACCCGGTGCAGCGCCTCGTGGCGATCCAGGCATCCAGCTCGTCATCAAGCATCATGGCGCAGGCCATCAGTGCACGGGAGTTGACCAATCTGGCAGAAAATGCGCCCTCATTGGCCATCGCCGCCACCAGCAAGATGTTGCGCTCGGCTTCTGCCCTGCTGGGAGACTGGGCACCACTGGCCAACTGTGCCATCACCAACGTGCCGGGCTCACGGGTGCCGCTGTACCTGCAGGGCGCGCGGCTGACCTATTTGTCGGCCATCATGCCGATCTCCGATGGCATGGGGCTGGTCTTTTCCGTGACCGGGTATGGTGAAACCATTGTCATCTCTTTCACCGCTTGCGCCGAGCAGGTCCCTGACCCCGAAGTACTGGCCCAGTGTCTGCGCGACAGTTTTCAGGAGTATCTTGCGCTGGCGCAACGGTCTTCCCGCCGCCGACCCCGGCCAGTGGCCGCAAAAGCACCCCAAATCCCGGCGTCCACCAACAAGCCGTCAAGGCCACCGCGCAAACGCGTGGCAACCAAAGCGGTCGCCGAACCCGGTTGACGGGTGCCGGTGCACCCGGCGAACGTCACTATTGGGGCACAAAACCCGTAGTTTTGATGATGTTGGCCCAGGTCCGGCTGTAGGCCTGTTCACGCGCCGAGAGTTGCTGCGCAGACATGTAGCCCACGGTCAGACCCATCGCCGTCAAACGCTCATGCACCTCCGGCAGGGCGACCACTTTGGCCAGGGCTGCCGAGATCTTGTCGACGGTGGCAGCCGGTGTGCCGGCCGGTGCGAACAGGCCGTAATAGGGCAGGTCCTCAAACCCCGCCAGACCCAACTCTGCGAAGGTGGGTACGTCGGGCAGGATCGCCTGGCGGGCGTTGCCCATCACCGCCACCACACGAATTTTGCCGGCCTTGTGGTTTTCAATGAAGTCGGGGATAGACCCGGTGCCGGCAGCAATCTGGTTGCCCAACATGTCGCCCATCATCGGAGCACTGCCGCGGTAAGGTGCGGATTGCAGGTCCAGGTTGTATTTTTTCCCAATCATCTTGACCAGAAACTCAGGGACCGAAGCGGGGGCTGGCACACCCACTGTGCCTTTTCCCTTGCCGTCCCCGCGCACCCAGGCGACATATTCGGTCATCGACTTGGCGGGTGTGCCACCGGACAGCGCCAGTGCGTTGACAAAGGTGGCAAAGCCACCGACGGCGACGAAGTCACGTGCCGGCTCAAAGCCCGGGTTCTTCACGACCAACGGCAAAATCGACACGGTGTGGTCATGTGACAAAAACAGTGTGGTTCCGTCCGCGGGTGCAGCCTTTAGCGCCTGGGCCGCGAGTTGCCCGCCCGCGCCGGCCTTGTTTTCCACAACAACGGCAGTGCCCAGTTGGTCCTTGAGTTTGTCGGCCATCACGCGGGCAATGGCATCGGTTCCACCACCTGGCGGAAAGCCCACCAGGATTTTGACGGGGCCGGTCTGGGCTTGGGCCAGTCCACCCAGGAACAGGGCGCTTACGGCGAGAGAACCCAGTGCGCGGCGGGTGATGGCGGTGGCCAATCGGGTCGGGAACAAATACTGCATCGAAAACTCCGGTCATGAAAGAACTTTGGGTCTGCATGCCACTGTAGCAATATTTTTCGGTCAAAGGGCAACTGGCCCGATTGTGATGTCACCTTCTCCCACCAGTGTTGGCATGGCATGATGCTGCCCTACAGGAGGCTCTATGAATGACCGTGTACCCGACGCTCTGTTAAACGCCGCGCAGGCCCTGGATCAGGTCAGCGCCCTTTGGGATGCCCAAATTGTTCCGCAATTGCAGGACTACATTCGTGTTCCCGCCAAGTCACCGATGTTTGACGCCGACTGGGCTGCGCATGGTTACATCGACACCGTGGTGCGCAACACGGCGGCCTGGATCGAGGCCCAAAAGGTCACGGGGCTGGTGCTGGAAGTGGTCCGTCTGCCAGGGCGCACGCCGGTGTTGTTTTTCGAAGTTCCGGCCACCAAGCTCGGTTCCACCCAAACCGTGCTGATGTATGGCCACCTGGACAAACAGCCCGAGTTTTCCGGCTGGCGCAATGATCTGGGACCGTGGTCGCCCACGATTGAAGACGGCAGGTTATACGGGCGCGGTGGGGCCGATGACGGTTATGCCGCCTATGCCGCCATTGCCGCCATCCAGGCGCTCAAGACCCAGAACACTCCCCATCCCCGGATCGTTGGTTTGATCGAGACCTGTGAAGAAAGCGGCTCTTACGATTTGCTGCCCTACATCGACATTCTGAAAACCCGTTTGGGCGAGGTGGCCCTGGTCGTGTGCCTGGACTCCGGCGCCGGCAACTACGACCAACTGTGGCTTACCAACAGCCTGCGCGGCATGGCCAGTGGTGTGCTGAAGGTGGAAATACTGACCGAAGGCATCCATTCCGGTGATGCCTCAGGTCTGGTGCCATCGAGCTTTCGCATCATGCGCCAGGTGCTCGACCGGCTGGAAGACAGCGCCACGGGCCGCCTGTTGCCCGCCAGCTTCCATTGCGCAGTGCCGGCCGACCGGCTCAACCAGGCCCGGGCCACGGCGGCCATCCTGGGAGACGAAATCTACAAACGCTTTCCCTGGGCGCATTACGACTGTGAAGGTGCCACCACTTTCGCCCTGCCCACCACCACCGACCCGCTGCAGGCTCTGTTGAACCGCACCTGGGCCCCGACCCTGAGTGTGACCGGTGCCGAAGGTTTTCCGGAAATCAAGAATGCCGGCAACGTCTTGCGGCCCTACACCGCCTTCAAACTCAGCTTGCGTTTGCCGCCCCTGGTTGAAGCAGACCAGGCGGTGCAACAACTCAAGGCCCTGCTCGAAGACAACGCACCCTACCAGGCCCGTGTCACGTTTGAAGGCATGTCCAGCGCCACGGGGTGGAATGCACCCGATACGGCTTCATGGTTCGAAGATGCCCTGAACGTCGCCTCCCAGGCCCACTTTGGCGCGCCCTGCGGCTATGTCGGTCAGGGCGGCACCATTCCGCTGATGAATATGCTGTCCAAGGGTTTTCCGGCGGCGCAGATGATGGTCTGCGGCGTGTTGGGCCCCAAGAGCAACGCCCATGGCCCCAACGAGTTCCTGCATATCCCCTATGCCAAAAAGCTCACCGCCGCCGTGGCACAGGTGATTGCGCAGTTTCCATAACCCAGGCCTGAGCGGAACGATTCCATGACTGCCGAATCCAGACTCTCCACGTTTGTCGCCACGGACGGCGACAACGTCATGATCCAGGACTGGCCCCTGGAACCGGGCGCACCACTGCGCGGCGTCGTCATTGTGGTGCATGGCCTGGGCGAACACGCAGGTCGTTATGAACACGTGGCACGCCAGTTGAACGACTGGGGTTTTGCCGTGCGCGGTTATGACCAGTGCGGGCATGGTGAATCCGGTGGACCGCGGGGCAGTATTCCGACTGATACCCGACTGCTGGATGACCTGGCCGACATCATCGACAGCACCCGTTTGCGCATGAGCAGGAAAACACCGCTGATCCTGTTGGGCCACAGCATGGGCGGGCTGGTGGTGGGGCGTTTTGTGTCGCTGGGCATCCGACCTGTGGAGGGGCTCATCATGTCCTCACCGGCACTCGACCCGGGCCTGAGCTCCTTTCAGAAGTTCCTGGTGTCGGTGCTGCCCAAGATTGCACCCGATCTGCGGGTGGGCAATGGGGTGAAGCCGCAATTCATTTCCCATGACAAGGCCGTGGTGGACGCCTACCGCTCCGATCCCCTGGTACACGACCGCATTTCAGCCCGCCTGGCGCAATTTATTGCCGGTGCCAGCGAGAAGACGTTGTCAATGGCTGGCCAGTGGACCGTTCCGACCTTGCTGATGTATGCGGGAGACGACCGTTTGTTGAACCCCCAGGGCAGCCGGACCTTTGCTGCGACGGCGCCCAAGGACGTCGTCACGTCCGTTTGTTTTGATGCGCTGTACCATGAGATTTTTAATGAGCTGGACGCCAAACCGGTATTCGCCACCTTGCAGCAATGGCTGGATCAACGGTTTTGATCAACCCAGCGCGCAATCTGTCAAGCCATTTTGGCCTGCAGCCCTCGTATCATGTGCGCAAGGTGCTGCCAAATTCGTAGCAAAATCCGGGGTCAATGCCAGCTGACAGCCAAGCCATGTTCCGCAATGGTGAGTGCGCTCAGGCTGCCAGACGCCGGTGCAGGCCCAGCCATGCGAGCGCTGTTGCCGTCAGCACCACGGGCACCAGTGAACCCCAGTTCAGCATGGTCCAACCCTGCGTGGACACCAGGGCGCCAGATGCAAAGGACGTGAAGGCCATCACGGCAAACACACAGAAATTGATGGCCGCCTGGGCGCGGTCTTTTTCCTCGGGGCGGTAGGCACCCATGGACAGCGTGGTGCTGCCGGTAAACAGCAGGTTCCAGCCGACACCCAGCAAAAACAACGCAACCACAAACTGGTGCAGGTCAACACCGGTCAGCGCAATCCCGATACAGGCCAGGTTCAAAGCAACCCCGACCGCCATCACCGGCAGCGTGCCGAACCGCTTGATCCAGCCGCCGGTGAAGAAACCCGGAGCGAACATGCCTATCACATGCCATTCCAGCACCAGTGCCGCGTCGTCAAACGACAGGCCACACTGCTGCATGGCCAGGGGTGTCGCTGCCATGAGCAGGTTCATCACGCCATAACCCAGGGCGGCACTGATACAGGCTACCGCAAAGACCGGTTGGCGCATGATCTCGGGTAGCGGTCGCCCCCTGTTCGCACCACCCCTGGAAGGCTGGATGTGGGGAGGGAAATGAATGAAGGCCATCATCAACATGGCGAGCAGCGCCACAGCGGCCAGTACCAGGTAGGCACCGGCAAAAGGAACATCCAGCAAGGCACGGGAACGAGCCGCAAGATTGGGACCGGCAATGGCGCCAATCAGTCCGCCTGCGAGGACCAACGATACCGCTTTTTCGCGTTGGAGCGCGTCCACCAACTCCGCCGCCGCAAAGCGGTACAACTGGCCGTTGGCGCTGTAGTAGCCCGCCACCACGGTGGCACTGACCAACATCCAGAAGTTCTTGTCAACAATCGCCCACGCAGCCCACATGGCCGACAACACGGCGACCAGCAAGCCAATTTGAAACGAGGTGCGCCGCCCGAAGCGGGACTGAGTGCGGGCCACCAGGGGCGTACTTAAAGCGCCACCGACCACGTAACCCATCACCGGCAGGGTGGCCATCCAGCCATAGGGTGCCAGGCTTAGGCCCACGAGGCCATTGATGGCGATAAATGCGACGTTGTTGGTAAGAAAAAGACCTTGGCAGAGGGCCAATAGCCAGAGATTGCGGTTCATGCCGCCAGTGTACGTGGGTAGCAGCGGCCTTTTGCGGAGCTCGGGGCCGTCCGCATACGATGGGCCTGCCGACCAGCCCCGCGCACTGGGGCTGGTGTGGCTGCACCGACTTCAAGTCGCTGCGGTGGCAGCTGCGTTGCGCGGCGCAGCCTTCTTGGCAACGGTCTTTTTCACGGCGGTTGGGGTTGGCGCACTGGCCTTCGTGGCCGGTACTTTGTCGGCAGGTACTTTCTTGGCCGGGGCCGGGCTTGCTGGCGTTTTGGCCGCTACCGGTTTCTTGGTCGCTGCGGGTGCCTTCTTCGCTGCGGCTTTGGGTGCAGCAACTTTCTTCGGCGCCTTGTCGGCCACCGGTTTGCCGGTTTTGGCGGCGCTGCCGTCCTTCCAGGTCAGACGCGCCTTCTTGGCACGGGCCACCACCTTGGCAATGTCCTCGTCCGAGAACACGCCATTGACGCCTGAAATGGCAGCCAGCTTCATGCCGTGCTTGAGGCCGAGCTTGTAGATTTCCTTGACCTTTTCCCACTCGGTATCGCGCCCCACCGTGAAGACTTCAAAGCGGCCTTCGAGCGCCAGCACAATGGTTTCGGCCAGGCAGGCGTAGATGACGTTGGGGGGCAGCGAAATGCTCTTCATGCCCTTGACCTTGGTCGGCAGATCAATTTCGCCCGATTCAATGACCAGCACGTCGGGCCGCTTGGCCACGTCCGAGGCGGGCAGGTCCAAGGGACGTGCCACATCCGTGATGACGCATCCGGGCTTGACCCGCATGATGTCCAGAATCTCCTTGCCGGCACCCGAGGTGGAGGTGACGATCATGTCCATGTCGGCCAGCAGCTCGTTGTAGTCGATGGTGGTGAAGACCTTGGCGTCCGGTGTTTCCTTCAGGATGGAGGCCTTGAGTTCGTCCAGCTTGCTCAGGGTGCGCCCGGCCAGGTAGACCTCGTCAAACGACATGGCCAGCAGCCGGGCGCTGACCGAGCCAATGGAGCCCGACGCGCCAATCACCATGGTCTTGGCGGCTACCTTTTTGTTGTGCTTGTTGATGTGCACCAGACCCATGCGGCGCATGGCGTCGGCGGCGGCCCATAGTGCGCCCGATGCGCTGTAGCTGTTGCCGGTGGTGATGGGCAGGCTGGAGCGCCGTGCCACGGTAATGCCGGCATCGCCCACCACCTTGGTGAAGGCCCCCAGGCCCATGATCTGCGCACCCATCTTCTCGGCCATCTTGGAGGCCTGCAGCAGGCGGCGGTAGGTGAACTCGGGGCTACGCGACAGCATCTCCTTGGGCGTGCCGCCCACGCTGATCAGCCAGCCTTCGGCCTCGGCACCGGTCGGAGACACGATGTTGCTCATCTTGCAATACACCATGGGTGGCATGTGCGCGGCCAGCGTCTCGACCTTGTCCATGACGAACTTGGGCGTTGCCTTGGGGATGGGGAAGGCGTTCTTGATGTAGTTCTGGCTCAGCGGGTGGATGACAAACGCAAAGCGGCGGATGTTGCGGAACTTGCCCGTGGGATGCAGCAGGCGCGGGGTGACGTGTAACTCGGTCAGAATTTCATCGAAATCGTCATCGGACACTTCCTCCTGTGGCTTTTCCAGGGCAGCCAGGATCATCGCCTCAATGGTGTTGATACCCACAACCTCGGGGAACAGCATGGGCGACACATCGATCACCAGGTTGACTTTGCACTTGGTGAAAAACGCCATCCGCTCGTCGGTGACCGCCGACGTGATGATCGTTTTGCCGTCCAGATTGGTGGCGTTGCCCACCGCCTTGATCTCGGCAAAGGTGCCCACGATGACGTGGGATTTGGTCACGACATCGGCCACGAATTTGTTTTTGACACCCGCCAGAGACGCTTCGAGCATTTGCCCGGTCCTGCCTGACAGCATGAAGTTGCTGCCCTTGGCATACAGCTCCAGTTGCTCCAGCGAGGTCAGCATGGTGGGTGCGCCGGTCTGGAACAGCGCGTCTGCAAAGCTCAGGTTCTTGGTGTAATCGGACAGGGCCACCGCCATGTCATAGTTGCGCATACCGGAGAGAAACAAAACCAGGTTGTTGTTGAAGTAATGGCCCAGTTCCTTTTGCACGTAGCGAACGGCACGCACCTGTAGCAGGCGGCGCAGGGTTGCGCCCGTAGTGACTGGAACGCGTGTCACCACATTGGTCAGGCGCTGGGTCTCCTTGTTGACCACCGTACGCAGGCCGACCTGGTAGTGGTCACTGATTTCACCCAGGCCGATGGCGTCGGCCGTGGCCTGCTGGCGGCGCATCAGTTCCCAGGCTTTGCCGGTGTCCTGGTCGGCACCCATGCGGCGCACCGAAAAGGACTGGCCCAAAAAATCGGTCTTGAATTCGAAGTCCCGCTTGGACGAACCTAGGGTGACTGTGACTACTTTTTTCATTGATCTCTCTCCTCGTATGGGTTCAACTCATCTGTCAACGGCTCGCTGCCCGGGCTGCTATCTTGCCAGCCTTTTATGCCTTTTATGCCTTCTTGGCTGCCGGCCGCTTGCGCTTGGCCGGTGTTTCGTCTTTGGCAGGCGCGACCTTTGGCGGCAATGCCTTGCGGATCAGGTTCTCGCAGACCTGTTGCGACATGTACCGCGGGACCGGGTAACCGGTGTGCGCTTCCCAGCAAGCCGCTTTGGCCAGTGCGGGGATGTCGGCTTCCTTCAATGCCGCCAGGTAGGTGGGTATGCCCAGGTCCTGGTTCAACTGGTCCACCGCATCCAGAAACTTCTGCGCCAAGACTTCCTGTGCTTCACCTTCGCTTCCCACCCTGGCGGCCACGGCCAGCAAGGCCAGGCGGTCAACAATGGCGGGGTGTGAATACTTGAGCACAAAGGGCAACATGATGGCGTTGGCCAAGCCGTGCGGCGTATGGTAGAGCCCGCCAAACTGGTGGGCAATGGCGTGTACATAGCCTACGTTGGCGCGGGTAAAGGCAAAACCCGCATAGGTTGACGCCAGAGACATTTTTTCGCGTGCCTCCAGGTTTTTGCCGTCGGTGTAGGCAGTACGCAGGTTCTCAAAAATCAGGCTGACGGCCGACAGCGCCATGCCGTCGGAGTAGGCGGTGGTCCAGTTGCCGACAAAGGCCTCCACCGCATGGGTCAGTGCATCAATGCCGGTAGCCGCCGTGATGTGAGGGGGCAAACCGGTCATCAGGGAGGGATCGAGCGCGGCCATCTTGGGCACCATGCGCGGGTCGACGATGACCAACTTCTTGTGGTTGACCGGGTCGGAGATGACGGCCGCCACGGTCACTTCCGAGCCCGTGCCGGCAGTGGTGGGTACGGCATAAATCTTGACCGGGGCACGCAGGCCTTTGAGGTAACCGGCGAGCTGGTTCAGGGGCTTGGGGTTGGACACGGCCACCGCGATGGCTTTGGAGGCATCCATGGAGGAGCCGCCGCCAAAGGCCACAATGGCATCACAGCCTTGGTCGTTGAAAAAATCAATGCCCTTCTGGATCAACGGAATCGGGGCGTCGGCCGTGATCTCGTCGAACACCACAAACTGTGCACCGCCGGCTCTGAGTGCGTTGGTCAAGTCATCGAGCAAACCGAGCTTGGAGATGATGCTGTCGGTGACGATGAGGATCTTGCGGTGTCCAAAGCCGGCGACCGCCTGCCCCAGTCGGCCGCTCGACCCGGGTCCTACCAACAGGGTAGGCTGCGGGATCGGAATGAAACGGGTCAACAAACCGGCCCCCTTCATGAGGGCACCAAGACCAGTGGCGCGCATGGAATTGCGCATCGATTCAGATATCACGACGTGTCTCCAGACAAAAGGACAAAACCGGCACTGTAGTATGCCCACGCGAAGAGTAGTTGGGGGCTCAACCTAGACACGTACAAACCCTGATGCCGGGACCTATACCACCATTCGCGCCAACGCGGCCAGTGCTGCCGTTTCGGCGCGCAGAGTGCGCGGTCCCAGCGTGACCGGTGTAAAACCTGCGGCGGCAGCGGCGATCTCCTCGCCCGGGCTCAAGCCGCCCTCGGGGCCGGAGAGAAAAAGTGTATTGGCCTGTGTCGCATGAACCAGGTGCTGGCGCAGCGGCGTAGAGCCCTCACGCAGTGACAGCAACCAGCGGTTGTCGGTAGCCGGCGTTGCCAGGGTTTGCAACCAGGCTGGCAGGGTCTTGACCGGGAAGACCCTTGGCACCCGATTGCCGCCGCACTGTTCGCAGGCGGCAATCGCCACACTGTGCCAGTGCGCCACTTTTTTGTCCGCGCGTTCGCCGGACAGGCGCAACACGCTGCGTTCAGTCATCAGGGGCTGGATGCTGGCAACGCCCAATTCCGTCGCTTTTTCGACCAACCAGTCCATGCGTTCGTTGGCCGGCATACCAATCGCCAAGTGGACGGATGAAGCGGATTCGCGCTCCACCGCAGCGTAAGGACCCACCTGGACTTGAACCGAGCTGCGACCCATGTGGGTGATGGTTGCGCTGAACTCGCCGGTTTGGCATGGACCCTGGGTAACACCGTCGGAATCACCAAAACCGCCATTGAACAGGGTGATGGCGTCACCCGGCTGCAGACGCAGGACCTGGACATGCCGCGCGGCACCGGCCGGCAAGTCCATCACGCTGTTGCTCACCAAAGGGGCTGGGCAGAAAAATCGTGGCATACCCTATTTGCTATCAAATAAATAGCTGCTTGCGCAATATCCACGAGGGCTAGAGGTCATTTTTGCTTAGACCCTTCCAAAGGCGTAGGCATTCGGCACGGCAATTCCCTCGATGCGTTCCACCAGGCGCAACAGGGGTTTGAGTTCGATGTAGCGCGCACAGGTGGCGCGGATGTAATCGATAAAACGCGGGGTATCGGCCAGGTAACGTGGTTTGCCATCGCGCAGGCTCAGGCGCGCAAAAATGCCGGCCACTTTGAGGTGGCGTTGCAGGCCCATCCACTCCACACCACGGTAAAACTCGCCAAAATCGGCACCCACCGGCAGGCCGGCCTTGCGGGCTTTTTCCCAGTAACGA
>CAZMXB010000072.1:6026-20766 GCA_964569855.1 uncultured Rhodoferax sp. | reverse complement strand
CGAACTCGCAGGCCTGGCCGATGATGATGGGGCCGGCGCCGATGATGAGGATGCTTTGGATGTCGGTACGTTTTGGCATTTCTTCTTCTCTGCTCTTTACTTTTCAATCAATTCAGGCTTGCTTAATTCAGACTCGCGGTCGCCAGCTTGGCGCCAAACCACACAAACAACCCTCCCACGGAACTGGATAACGCACTGGACAGGCGCTTGCGGGCACGGAATAACTGGGCCAGGCGAGCGCCGGCAAAAATCAGCGCGGACAAATACAGGGCACTGAAGGCCATCACGATGGCACTTAGTATCAAAAAAGGCACGGCAGGCGTCTCGTAGGTCGGGTCGATGAACTGCACAAAAAAAGACAGCAAGAACAAGATCGCCTTGGGGTTCAGCAAGCTGATGACCAGCGCGCGCTTGAAAGGATGCGCAAGATTGGCGGGGGCTTCTCTAGCAGTCTGCGTCTCGTGTTGATCCGCGCTTCGCCATTTCTGGATAGCGGCCCAGAGCAGGTTGAGACCTAGCCACGCCAGATACGCAGCACCCGCGTATTTCACGACCACGAACAAGGCAGGGTTGCCGCGCAGCAGGCTGGCTGCCCCCAGCGCGGTCAACATCAGCAAAATGGTGTCACCCACAAATACGCCCATGGCGCCCTGGTACCCGGCCTTGACGCCACGCGCCGTTGCCACCGACAAAACGAACAACGAATTGGGGCCAGGTAGCAAAATAATGCCAATCGCCCCCACAACGTAGGTCCAGATATCGGTAACGCCATAAAAACTCATGCGCCCCGGCCCTTTGCGATTTCCATCAAACCGATGAAGCGGTCAAACAGGTAGCCAATGTCGTGCGGGCCTGGCGATGCTTCGGGGTGACCCTGAAAGCAAAACGCAGGTTTATCGGTGCGCTCCAGGCCTTGCAGCGTGTTGTCAAACAGGCTGATATGGGTGGCGCGCAGGTTGGCCGGCAACGTCTTCTCATCCACCGCAAAACCGTGGTTCTGGCTGGTGATGGAGACGCGGCCGCTATCCAGGTCCTTCACGGGATGGTTGGCACCATGGTGGCCAAACTTCATCTTGAAGGTCTTGGCGCCCGAGGCCAGGGCCAATATCTGGTGGCCCAGGCAAATACCAAAGGTGGGGATGCCGGAGTCGATCAGTGTGCGGGTGGCTGCAATGGCGTAGTCGCAGGGCTCAGGGTCACCGGGGCCATTGCTGAGGAAAACGCCGTGGGGCCGATGCTTCAGCACGTCCGCAGCGGGTGTTTGCGCAGGCACCACCGTAACATCGCAACCACGCTCAGCCAGCATGCGCAAGATGTTTTTCTTGACACCAAAGTCATAGGCCACGACACGGAATTTCGGAGTCGTTAACTCGCCGTACCCCTTGCCCAAAACCCATTCCGTTTCATCCCACTCGTAGCACGAATCGCCAGTTACCACTTTGGCCAGGTCCAGGCCCGACATAGCCGGTGCAGCCCTGGCCGCCGCAATCGCCTTGTCCACAAGAGCCGTTGTGACGACTTCGCCCGCGGCCAGCGCCAGAATGCAGCCATTTTGTGCACCCTGTGTGCGCAATTGGCGGGTCAACTGGCGGGTATCGATGTTGGCAATGGCCACCGTGCCGGCCTGCACCAGGTATTCACTGAGAGTGGCGGTGCTGCGGAAGTTGGACGCCACCATGGGCAGATCACGGATGATCAAACCTGCGGCATGGACCTTGTCAGACTCAACGTCTTCGGGATTGGTGCCGTAGTTGCCAATGTGGGGATAGGTCAGGGTAACGATCTGCTGGCAATAGCTGGGATCGGTCAGGATCTCCTGGTAGCCGGTCATGGACGTGTTGAACACGACCTCGCCAACCGTGGAGCCACTGGCTCCAATGGAATTGCCAATATAGACCGTGCCGTCTGCGAGCGCCAAAATGGCGGGTTGGGGGGTTCCCTTGAGAGACAAAAGCACTGGGTTCTCCGACTGTGTTGCGGGTACGCCCAAGCACGCTCAAGAACCATTCTTGGCGGCTAGTGTCGGTTGGGAAAGTGCTTGAACTGCGCTTGGGACGGCTGTTTTCTGGAAAGCTCCCCATTATAGCGGGAGCGGCGGCGCGGCCCACACGCGTCTAGGACCTATCCGACTAAGCGCCAAACAGGCTGCTGGCATGCAAGCAAATTGCCGCCGCAGCCGCCACATTGAGCGACTCTTCTCCACCGGGTTGTCCAATGCGCACGTGCACCTTGGCGCGCTCCATCAGCTCCGGGCAGACGCCCTGCCCTTCGTGGCCAAACGCCCAGGCGCAAGGGTGGGGCAACTGCAACGTCTGAATCAGCTCGCCGTGGTGGGAGCTGGTCACCACGACTGGTACCTGCAGAGCCTGTACGGCGGCCAAATCCAGACCCTCCAGCAGGTGCAGACCAAAGTGCGCACCCATTCCGGCACGCAATACCTTGGGCGACCATAGTGCTGCCGTACCCTTGAGCGCCAGAACCTGCTGGAAACCAAAGGCCGCAGCACTGCGCAGGATGGAACCTACATTGCCAGAGTCTTGAACGCGGTCGAGGATGACCGTGACCCCGTCTGTCTGCAGCGTGGTGTCCCCAGGCAATTCCAAAACAAAACCCATACCGGCGTGAGACTCCAGATCGCTCAGTTCGGCAAAGAGATGTGTTGGGATCACTATGTTTTTGATAGCTGCTTGCGCATATTCCAAGAGGGCTAGAGGCCTGGAATTGGGGTTTTTCCAATATTCCTCTGTGAAGACAGCTACAGCGGGCTTTATGCCGCGCTGCAGCGCGGCACTGCACAGGTGGTCGCCTTCGATCCAGAAACGCCCAGCCTTACGGTAGGCGGCGTTGTCCCGGGCAACTTTGCGCAGTTCCTTGAGCAATGGGTTATCCCGCGACGTAACGAAAACCGGATCGCTCACGCCTGCACCTTGGCCACCGGGCTGAAGAACTTGCGGTGCTGCGGGCAGGCGCCGTGGGTTTGCAGGGCCAGCAGGTGCTTGGCCGTGCCATAGCCCTTGTGGCCAGCAAAACCGTATTGGGGGTACTGCGCATCCAGTTCGGCGCACCAGCGATCGCGCGTGACCTTGGCCAGAATGGAGGCGGCCGAAATGGCGGCGACCTTGCTGTCGCCCTTGACGATGGCTTCCGCCCGCATGGCCAGGACTGGCAGCCGGTTGCCGTCCACCAGCACCAGGCTGGGCTTGAGACGCAAGCCTTCCACCGCGCGCCGCATGGCCAGCATGGTGGCTTGCAGGATGTTGATTTCGTCGATTTCCGCGACGCTGGCCTCCGCAACCGAGCAGCACAAGGCCCTGGCACGGATTTCGTCGAACAACTTTTCACGCTTGCGCGCGGTCAGCACTTTGGAGTCAGCCAGTCCGCGAATGGGGTTGCGGTCGTCCAGGATCACGGCAGCGGCCACGACGGGGCCAGCAAGTGGACCGCGCCCGGCTTCGTCCACGCCGGCGATCAGGCCGGGCGTTTCCCACGACAGCGAAACCTGTTCAGCACGCAAGAAATTTTTCGATCGCATCAGTGGCCAGAGTGGAAGTGTCACGCCGCAAACTGTGGTGCAGCGTGACGAATTGTTGTTGCAGGGCAGCCATTTTCGCAGGCTGATGCTCAATGTCGTCGAACCATTGCAGTACGGCACTGGCAAGCGCCTGCGGCGTGGCCCGGTCCTGAATCAACTCGGGCACGATGAAGTCCCGGCAGAGGATATTGGGCAAACCCACCCAGGGTTGCAACTGTTTGCGTCGCATGATCTGCCACGACAGCCAGCCCATGCGGTAGGCAATCACCATGGGGCGCTTGAACAACGCAGCCTCCAGCGTGGCGGTGCCGCTGGCAATCAGCGTCACATCGCAGGCTGCCAGTACGGTGTGCGACTGGCCGCTGACAATCTGTATCAGATCCAGCATGCCCGCCTTTGCGGCGGCCCGTTCGATTGCGCCGCGCAGTGCCGGCACCGCCGGAACTATCAATTTAATAGCTGGCTGTGCTTGTTTGACGAGGGCTGCAGCCCGAAAGAACTCCAATGCCAAGTGCCGAACCTCGGACGTACGGCTGCCTGGCAGGATCGCCAGTACCGTGTCGTCCGCCTTCAGGCCCAGCATAACGCGGGCAGCCGACTTGTCCGGCTCCAGGGGGATCACATTGGCCAGCGGGTGCCCCACATACGTCGCGGCAATGCCATGGCTTGCCAGCAACTCCGGCTCGAACGGGAAAATGCACAGCACATGGTCCACACTAGCGCGGATCTTCTCGACCCGCTCCGGTCTCCAGGCCCAGATGGAGGGGCAGACAAAGTGGATGGTTTTGATGCCCGCCGATCGCAGATTGCGCTCCAGGTCAAGGTTGAAGTCGGGCGCATCAACGCCAATGAAAACGTCCGGGCGCTCTTCCAAAAGTCGGACTTGAAGCTGCTTGCGAATGCCGACGATCTCACGGTAGCGTCGCAGCACCTCCCATCCGAAGCCGTGTACCGCGAGCTTGTGATGTGGCCACCAGGCTTCAAAGCCGTGGCTTGCCATCCGCGGGCCACCAATTCCCATGGAAATCAAAGCTGGCCAGCGAGCGCGCAACCCACCCAGCATCAGACCGGCCAGCAGGTCACCGGACGCTTCACCCGCGACCATGGCCACTGTCGGTCGCAGGGGTGGCGCCGCCGCAGACAACTCCCGGTGCATGAAACTGCGTTAGCGGACGATGCCGCGCTGGGGCGAGGTTTCATCCAGAAAGGACAACATCATGGCAACATCGACTGCGGTTTCGGGCTCGTCTTCTTCGAGGTCGGCGATACGGGATTTGGCCTGCTCCAGGGTGAGGTCGTCCCGGTACAACGCCTTATGCATGGCTTTGATGCCAACGATACGCTCTGGCGACCAACCCCGGCGACGCAAACCCTCAAAATTCATGGAACGTGCCGATGCCGGTTGACCCTGGCACATCACAAACGGCGGAACATCAGCCACAACCATGGAGCACATGGCGGTCATGCAATGTGCGCCCAACCGCACGAACTGGTGCACGGCGGTAAAACCACCCAAAATGGCCCAGTCGCCCACCTTGACATGGCCCGCCAATTGCGCGTTGTTGGCAAAAATGGTGTGGTTGCCAACGCTGCAGTCATGGGCCAGGTGCACATAGGCCATGATCCAGTTGTCGTCCCCAAGCTGGGTCACACCGGCATCACCCGGAGATCCGATATTGAAGGTGCAAAACTCGCGGATGGTGTTGCGGTCGCCAATGTGCAACTCACAGGGTTCACCCGAATACTTCTTGTCCTGCGGGATGGCCCCCAGCGAATTGAACTGAAAAATGCGGTTGTCGCGGCCAATGCGCGTACGACCCTCAATCACACAATGTGGCCCAACGCTGGTCCCCGCAGCAATGCGAACATGCGGCCCGATCACGGTGTAGGGGCCTACTGTGACCGAACTGTCAAGCTCGGCGGCCGGATCAACAATGGCACTGGGATGGATGTTTGTCATGACTGTTTACCTCGTCAAGTCAGGCAATGGTGCGCATGGTGCACATCAGTTCGGCTTCGCAGGCCACTTTGCCATCGACCCGTGTCACACCCTTGAACTTGAAGATGCCCGCCTTGTGGCGCAACAATTCCACATCCATGATCAATTGATCGCCCGGTTCAACCGGACGCTTGAAACGGGCGCCGTCAATGCCGGCAAAGTAGTACACCGTTTTGTCATCGAGCGTCACTCCCATCGCATCGAACGACAACAGGGCTGCCGCCTGGGCCATCGCTTCGAGCATGAGGACGCCTGGCATGACCGGGCGGTGGGGAAAATGGCCACTGAAGAACGGCTCATTGATCGAGACATTCTTGAGTGCCTGGATGGACTTTCCCTTTTCAAACGACAGGACACGGTCCACCATCAGGAATGGATAACGGTGGGGCAGCAGTTTGAGTATTTCGTGGATGTCCATCATTTTTTTGTCTCTTTTTCCAAAGTCTTGATCCGATCCCGCAAGCTGTGCAATTGCTTCAGGGTGGCCGCGTTGCGCTCCCAGACGGCGTTGTCATCGATTGGGAAGATACCAGTGTAGTGCCCGGGCTTCAATATCGATTTGCTGACCAGGGTCCCGGCGGAAATATTGACATGTGCGGCCAGTGTCAAATGGCCCAGGATCACGGCACCACCGCCCACCGTGCAATGCTCCCCAATGTTGGCACTACCCGCCACGCCGACACACCCGGCCATCGCCGTATGGCGTCCGACGCGGACGTTATGGCCAATCTGGATCAGGTTGTCGAGCTTGACGCCATCTTCTATGACGGTGTCATGAAGCGCACCCCGGTCAATGCAGGTGTTGGCGCCGATTTCCACGTCATTGCCAATACGAACTGCGCCAAGTTGTTCGATCTTTTCCCAGCCATCGCCATTGGGCGCGAAGCCGAATCCGTCAGCCCCGATCACCACGCCGGGGTGGACAATACACCGTTCTCCAAGCACGCAATCCTCACTAACCGTCACCCGCGACTTCAGCACGGTGTCGGCACCAATGCGCGCGCCCCGCTCCACCACGCACAAGGCGCCAATGGACGCCGTTGGGTGAACCTCGGCTTCGGCGTCTATTACTGCACTGGGGTGCACGAGGGCCTGTGGGTGCTGATCGCGTCCGCGTTTCCACAACTGGGTCAACCGCGCAAAGTATAGATAAGGGTCTTCCGTCACAATGCAGGATCCACGCTCCAGTGCTGAATCCTGCATTTGAGGGGCGACAATGACGCAAGCGGCACGCGAAGCCAGCAATTGCGCCCGGTAACGGGGGTTGCTCAGAAAGCTGATCTGCTGGGACGTTGCAGTTTCCAGCGCGGCAAGCCCGGTCACCTCCTGGGTTGCATCACCGTGCAAATTTCCGCCAAGGGTAGCGACAACCGACGCCAGATTCAGCTTCATACAGCCGAGTCGGATTGCAAACGCTTATTTGCCGCCGTTGTTAAGAATTTTGAGGACTTTTTCGGTAATGTCATGTTTGGTGTTGACGTACACCACTTCTTGCAAAACCATATCAAATTTTTCGGCATCAGCCACTTGCTTGACGGCCTTGGTAGCCCGATCCAGAACCTGTTGCAGTTCTTCGTTTCGACGGCCGTTGAGGTCTTCCTGAAACTCACGTTGACGGCGTTGCAGATCGCGGGTCAATTCCGCCCCCTCTTTTTGCCGTGCTAGCCGCTGGCTTTCGCTCAATGTTGGCTGGTCACGCTCAAACTTTTCACCAAACGCCTTCAGGGCTGCCTGCTGGTCAACCAGTTCCTTTTGTCGCTTGGAGAATTCTTGCTCCAGTTTGGCTTGCGCCGCCTTGGCAGGGGTCGACTGTGTCGTGATCGTTTGGGTATTGATGTAACCGACCTTGAATTCTTGCGCAATAGCTGCACACGAACCGACCGCCAAGCCGGCCGAAACGAACCAAGCGATTTTTGAAGTATTCATTAGAAAGAGCTTCCAATCTGGAATTGCAGTGTCTGGATTCTATCGTTTTCGAATTGTTTGATGGGTTTTGCAAACGCGAGACGCAAGGGTCCGACCGGAGAAATCCAGCTGATACCCACGCCATACGAGCTCCGCATGTCGCCCAGTTGAATGGCTTCGTCCGGGCCATAAATGCCCCCGGCGTCCATGAAAGCGTAAACGCGCAATGTACGATCCTTGCCGCCCCCGGGAAGGGGTGACAGCAGTTCTCCGTTGAAGTTGACCTTCTTGGTACCCCCCGTAGATGTCAACCCGAGGTTGCGTTGAGCGCCGGTCGTCAAGCTTCCTTGTTCAAAGCCCCTGACTGATCCCAGTCCACCGGAATAAAAGTTCTTGAAAATGGGGTACGGCGAATCACCAGTTCCTGATCCGACAGAAAGCTCCGCATTCAACGCGGCGGTAATTTTGTTGGTTACTGGAATGTACTGCTGGTAGACAGTGGTCGCCCGCACATACTTCAACTCACCGGCCACGCTCCACTCAGCCGAAGCTTTTATGACTTTCCCCACTGTCGGAACCAGTGCACTGTCTCGGGTATCCCGACCCCAACCCACGGTCAAAGGTACCGCCATGCTGGTAAAGCCAAACCGGTTGGCAAAATCCTGGTAGACAACTGGCAACAGGCTTCCAGGGACCACCGTGGTTTGGTCGACACCCAGCCCAAAGAAGACCGTGTCGTACTCGGTAAACGGCACTCCGAATCGAATACTTCCACCAGTGGTCTCAATGGCGTAGCTATCAATGTCCACATACGGTTTGGAATTGCGCTGGTACAGATCAATGGTGCGCGATACGCCGTCTTCCGTAAAGTAAGGGTTGGTCGTGTTGAATACCAATGTGCGGTTTTGCTTGCTTGTGTTGAGCTCAATACCCAGTGAGTTACCCGAACCAAACGCATTGTCTTGCTTGAATCCAAATGACACACCAAACCCGTCAGCGCTGGAAATGCCGGCACCCAAGCTAATGCTTCCAGTGGGCTTTTCCGATACCGTCACAGTGAGATCAACTTGGTCAAAGGAACCCGGAACCTCCGATGTGTCCAGATTCACTTCCTTGAAATAACCCAGGCGGTCAACCCGGTTGCGTGACAATTTGATTTTTTCGCCGTCATACCAGGAGGCCTCCAGTTGCCGAAACTCGCGGCGAATCACTTCGTCCCGGGTCCGGTCATTGCCGGCAACGTTGATGCGACGAACATAAACACGTCGAGACGGATCGGCCTGCAACGTGACTTCTACGCGATTGGTCGCCCGGTCGATGTTGGTCCGCGGTTCAATTCTTGAAAAAGCATATCCAAAGTTACCAAAGTGGTCTGTAAAGGCCTTGATCGTTACTGCCACCATGTCGGCGTTGTACGGTTGCCCGGCCTGAATGGCGACCAAGGACCGAAACTCTTCTTCGCGTCCCAGAAAATTCCCGGCAAGGCTGACTTTGGAGACGACAAACTGCTCACCTTCGCTGACGTTGATGGTGATGGAAATATCCTGTTTGTTCGGGGAAATGGCGACCTGCGTGGACTCCACCTTGAACTCCAGGTAGCCACGCGCCACGTAATACGAACGCAAAGCCTCAAGGTCGGCATTCAACTTGGTCCGTGCATAACGGTCGGACTTGGTGTACCAGCTCAACCAGCCACCCGTATCCAAATCGAACAAACCGCGCAATGTCGACTCAGAAAACGCCTTGTTGCCCACAATGCGGATGTCGTTGATCTTGGCGGGTTCACCTTCGACAACGGCAAAGCTGAGATTCACCCGGTTGCGCTCAATCGGTGTAACGGTAGTAATCACCTCCGACGCGTACATGCTGCGATTGATGTATTGCCGCTTCAATTCCTGCTCGGCACGGTCTACCAACGCCTTGTCAAAGGGGCGCCCGTCGGCCAAACCGATCTGCACCAGTGCCTTCTTCAGAACTTCCTTGTCAAACTCCTTGGCGCCGACAAAATCGATCTCGGCAATGGTTGGCCGCTCTTCGACAATTACGACGAGCACATCCGCGTTCACCTCGATACGCACGTCCTTGAACAGTCCCAATCCGAACAAGGCTTTGATCGACGCTGCAGCCTTGTCGTCACTGTAGATGTCACCCACGCGGACTGGTAACGACGCAAAAATGGTTCCCGCTTCCGCCCTTTGCAGGCCTTCAACCCGAATATCCTTGACGGTAAACGGCTCTACCGCCCACGCACCCTGTATGACCAGGAGCGACGCGGCCGCAACGGAAACGCGGCGCAGAAAATTACGGTTGAATTGCATTTTTTTCAATTTAAGTAGTCCGGAGATTGGATGACAGGCACGATTCATCACTGTAGCAAGCGCGTTACATCATTGACGACTGCAACGGACATCATCGCTAGCAAGATTACCAAGCCCACTTTTTGCAGCCGTTCAGTCCACGATGGGGTCACCGGCTTGCCAGAAAGTGCCTCCCAAAGATAATACATCAGGTGCCCGCCATCGAGCACCGGCACGGGCAGTAGGTTCAAAATGCCCAAACTGACACTCATCAGGGCCAAAAACAACACATATTGGGACCAGCCTACCGCTGCAGATTTGCCAGCATAGTCCGCAATGGTGATCGGGCCACTGAGGTTTTTCAGTGATGCGTCCCCAATCACTATTTGCCCCATCACACGCAGCGTCAGAGCAGAGACTTCCCAGGTGTGCCCAATAGCCCGTGTCACCCCGTCTACCAGACCGAATTGGACCACAGCCATGGCGGGCGGCTCTCCAACGACTGCACCGACCCGTCCGATGGACTGATCGCCAATGCGCACCAATTTTGGTGTTACCGAGATTTGAAACTTTTTGCCGCCGCGGTCCACACGCCATATCTGAGGGGACGGCTCGCCCAACCGACCCGACACACGGATGAGTTCCCGTAATTGCGCTGCATCAACTATCTCGGTTGCGTCGACCCACTGCACGAGATCCCCGGTCAGGAGCCTCGCGTCAGCAGCGGCACCGTCCGGAGCCAAGGCCCCTAAACGGGCTTGTGAATAAGGTCCGGACACACCAATTTGCTGAAACAGTTGCGCATCCGCATGCCGGGCATCCATTGCCTCCAAGGCCAACACGGCGGTCCGGGCCAATTGGGTAGCCCCCGTGACAAATTCGACCTCCACATTTCGGTGTTCTATGGCCCCGCGGGCCAGCCACCATCGAAGTTCATCAAACGAGGCGATGTCCGTCCGGGCTTCGCCCTCGAATCCGGCCCTCTGAATACGCTCCCCTCCGACAAATCCTGCTGTCGCAAGGACCGTTCCATGTAGAGGTTTTGCCAATATTGCTTGTGGTTGCTCCAATCCGGTCCAGTTGACAACGCTGTACAGCAACACAGCGAGCAGGAGATTGGCAAGAGGTCCGGCGAAGGCTATCGCCGCCCGGCGTGCCACGGTTTGGGTATTGAACGCCAGTTTGCGTTCATCCAATGCCACGGGCGCCTCGCGCTCATCCAGCATTTTGACGTAGCCGCCCAAAGGCAGCCAGCCAATCACGTATGAGGTCCCCGTCTTCGCCGATGTCCAGCCGACTAATTTTGGCCCGAACCCTACTGAAAATCGCAAGACCTTGACGCCGCACACACGTGCCACTGCAAAGTGCCCCCACTCATGCACCGCCACCAGCAGGGCGATGGCAACAATAAATGACGCTGCAGTCAGCATTTCACGCGATTACCACGGTCAGGCACGCCGCTGCGAGACGGCGCTTTCCGCAGCGTGTCTGGATTGCCTGTCAATCTCCAGGAGATCATCCAGCGAATCTGGAGCAACCGGTCGGATACTGTTTAATACCTCGGTGTTCACATGGTGAATCTGGTCGAATCGAATCTTCCTTTGAAGGAACGCCTCTACCGCCACCTCATTGGTCGCATTCAATACGGCTGTAGTACCTGGTGGTGCATCCAGTGCTGCCCAAGCAAGGCCCAAGCCCGGGTAACGCTGTTGGTGAGCTGGCGAGTCTACAGCTTCAAAACTAAGTCCCTGCATCGTCGAGAAATCCAATGCCGATGCGCCTGACGTAATGCGGTCCGGCCAGGAAAGCCCATAAGCAATAGGGCCCCTCATATCGGGGGTTCCCAACTGCGCAACAACCGAGTTGTCAACGTACTGAACCATGGAGTGAATCACGCTCTGGGGATGAATGACCACTTGAATCTGGCGGGAGGTGACGCCAAAAAGGAATCGGGCTTCAATGACCTCCAGCGCTTTGTTCATCATGGTCGCGGAGTCAACGGATATCTTGCGCCCCATGACCCAGTTGGGGTGGGCACAAGCCTCTTCAGGTGTTACCGCCCGCAGTGTCAACGGATCACGATTACGAAATGGTCCGCCCGACGCCGTGAGGATGATCTTGTCAATGCGCTCAGCCCACAGTTGCGGATCCGATGGCAATGACTGAAATACGGCAGAGTGCTCGCTGTCAATGGGCAGCAATGTGGCTCCACCCTGTTTGACCGTATCCATAAACAACTGCGCACCAACCACCAAGGCTTCCTTGTTCGCCAACAACAGGCGTTTGCCAGCCTTGGCAGCCGCCAAACAGGGTGCGAGTCCAGCGGCCCCCACAATCGCTGCCATGACAATGTCAGTCAACTCGTGCTCAGCCACCATTTCAATTGAGCTTGGTCCCCAGAGGACCGTTGTAGCCAAGCCCTCTGCGATACATGCCTGGCGCAACAATTTGCCGTGGTCCTCACTCGCCATCACGGCGATTCGCGGCTTGTGTTGAGCGCATTGCGCGAGCATGACCTCCACACTGGTTGATGCCGTCAGTGCAAAAACTTCATATCGATCGGGATGGCGGGCAATAACGTCCAAGGTATTTACGCCGATGGAACCGGTCGCGCCCAAAACCACTACTCTGGATTTTCCCGAACTCATATGCTTGCAAACATCATTGCAAGTGGAAGTGTGGGTAACAGTGCATCGACCCGGTCAAGTACACCGCCGTGTCCCGGCAGTAGCCCACTGCTATCCTTGACACCCGCACTGCGCTTGAACAAGGATTCAACCAAGTCTCCAACAATGCTCATGCTTGCCAGGAACAGGACAGCCAAAACCATGAATGCCCAATGCACTTCGGACAACCGCGTGTAGAGGCTGGGCACGACCATTTGCGCCTTGGCGTCCACCGCGTTCCAGACCAATGCACAACCGACAACACCCAACATGGCTCCGCAAGCACCCTCCCAGGTCTTGCCGGGGCTGATGGTCGGCGCCAGTTTGCGGTCAAACCAGCGCCCACCAAACGTCCGACCGAAAAAATACGCAAATATGTCGGCAACCCAGACCAGTACCAAAACTGAAAACAGGAAATTGATACCGATCATGCGCGCTTGCGCCACCGCTAGCCAAGCGATCACCAACGCGCTTACTCCGCCAACTAAACGCAAGGCTTGCGGTAGACGGGACCAGACCCTGGTCCCGCCGTGGAGCAGCCACGCACCAAGCAAAACCCAGACACTTCCACTGAACAACCAAAGCTCTTTGAGTGGCATAGACAGCCCTCCGGCAAACCAAGCCAGCACACAGGTCAAAGCACACAAAGCAGCGGCCGCAAGTGCGCTGGATTGACCAAACTGGTTAAGCCGCCCCCACTCCCATGCGCCTGCTGTTATCAAAACCAGTGCAACTGCAGAAAAGGCGACAGGATTCGGATAAAACACAGCCGGAAGCAAAATGGACAGAAGAACCAAGGCGGTGACAACTCTCTGCTTCAACATAAGTTTTACCGTTCAGGCACGTAGACTGGCAGTTACGGCGAGCTGGTCTGACGTTTTTCCAAACCGTCGTTCCCTAGAAGAGTAGTCCAACAGCGCAGCATCAAGCGCAGGCACGTCAAAGTCCGGCCACAACAGTTCGCTAAAATACAGTTCTGAATAGGCCGCCTGCCAAAGCAGAAAATTGCTCAGGCGCTTCTCATTGCCCGTTCGAATGAAAAGATCAGGGTCGGCACAGTGCCCCATGCCCATTTCCGCGGAGAGACTTTCTTCGGTGATGGGGGTTGCCGTGGCGGCAAGCCGTGCCGCGGCAGAAGCGATATCCCATCGTCCCCCGTAATTGAAACATACGTTCAAAGTCAGTACGACGTTAGCAGCCGTCGCCGATTCGGCGCTTTCCAAGGCGGCTCTCACCCGAACGCTCAAATTGTCACGCGAGCCGACAAAATGCACGCGGACACCCTCACGCTTCAGTTTCGGAACTTCTCTTGAAAGCGCGAGCACCAGTATGTCCATCAGTCCGGAAACCTCGTCTGGTGGACGGTTCCAGTTTTCTGACGAGAACGCAAACACCGTCAGGACTGCAATGCCTCGACTTGGACAGGCACTTATGATTCGTCTCAACGTGTGAACACCTCGCTTATGACCGGCAATGCGCGGCAAGCGTCGTTGCGACGCCCAACGGCCGTTACCGTCCATCACAATCGCAACATGGCGTGCTGCGGAGACCCGTTCTTCCATAAATGCCTGAGGTGTCAAGTGGCCTGTGTGCGTCAAACTGCCATGATGTCATGTTCTTTCGAAGTCACCAAGCGATCAATTTCGGAAATGTGTCGATCCGTGAGTTTCTGAATTTCCGCCTCGGATCGCTTCTGATCATCTTCGGAAGCCAATTTTTCTTTCACCAGCTTCTTGACCGCTTCATTGGCATCGCGCCGTAAGTTGCGGACTGCAATCTTGGCATTTTCACCTTCACCACGCACGACCTTGGTCAATTCACGTCGACGCTCTTCCGTCATAACGGGCATCGGTACGCGAATCAGGTCACCCATGCTGGATGGATTCAGACCCAAATCGCTATCGCGAATGGCCTTCTCAATCTTGGCACCCATTCCTTTTTCCCAAGGCTGCACGCTAATAGTGCGGGCGTCGAGCAAGGACAGATTGGCGACCTGACTGATGGGCAACATGGCACCGGAATAGGCCACATGAACGGTATCGAGCAGGGCAGGATTGGCGCGTCCCGTCCGAATCTTCGTCAAGTTGTGTTTGAACGCAGCAATGGACTGGTCCATCTTGCCATCCAATGTTTTCTTGATTTCATCAATCGCCATTATTTATTCTCCGAATATCGTGCCAGTCATTCGAGCACAGTTCGTGGCCATCAAACGTAAACCAGCGTGCCTTCATCTTCGCCCAAAACGACCCGCTTCAATGCGCCGTGCTTAAAGATCGAAAATACCTTGATAGGTAATTTTTGATCACGGCACAGGGCAAAGGCAGCCGCATCCATGATCCCC
>CAZMXB010000072.1:0-6014 GCA_964569855.1 uncultured Rhodoferax sp. | reverse complement strand
GATTTTGGAATACCGGGTTGCATGCACATCCTTCTTGGGATCCGCGCTGTAAACGCCGTCAACCTTGGTCGCCTTCAGCACAATTTCGGCACCGATTTCAGCACCGCGCAACGCCGCAGCAGTGTCAGTCGTAAAGAACGGATTGCCGGTGCCTGCCGCGAAAATCACGACCTTGCCCTCCTCAAGGTATTGCAAGGCCTTGGGACGCACATAGGGCTCGACCACTTGCTCAATGCCAATAGCCGACATCACTCTTGCAACCAGGCCAGCCTTGTTCATTGTGTCCCCCAAGGCAAGCGCGTTCATGACAGTGGCCAACATTCCCATGTAGTCCGCCGTCGCACGGTCCATCCCAACGGAGCCTCCGGCAACGCCCCGGAAAATGTTTCCACCACCAATCACCACGGCAACCTCCACACCCAGCCGCGTGACTTCAGCGATTTCATCGACCATCCGCACGATGGTGTCGCGGTTGATACCAAACTGATCGTCCCCCATTAAGGCTTCACCCGACAACTTCAGCAGTATTCGCTTGTAGGCGGGTTTTACTTGACTCATGGGTGACTCCAGGTAACGCAAATAGACAGATTGACGTGCAAAGGCTCTCGATTACGCGGTTTGCTGTGCAGCCGCAACTTGTGCAGCCACTTCCGCAGCGAAGTCGTCAACCTTCTTTTCAATGCCTTCACCGACCACATACATGGTGAACGCCTTCACCGTCGTTTTGGCAGCCTTCAACATCTGTTCCACAGTTTGCTTGTCGTTCTTGACGAATGCCTGGTTAAACAAGGAGACTTCTTTCAGGAACTTTTGAACGCCACCATCAATGCGCTTGGCCACGATTTCTGCAGACTGCACGGGCTTGCCTGCGGCAGTCGCCACAGCGGCATCTTCTGCCGCCTTGGCAGCAGCCACGGAACGCTCGCGTTCCACCAACTCGGCGGGCACATCGCCGCTGGTCAGCGCTACAGGCTTCATAGCCGCTACGTGCATTGCAACATCCTTGGCAGCGGTGGCATCGCCTTCAAACTCAACCACAACGCCGATACGTGTTCCGTGCATGTAATACGCCAGTTCCGCGCCAGCTGCAAAACGCTTAAAGCGGCGGAACGTCATATTTTCGCCGATCTTGCCAATCAGTCCCTTGCGGACATCTTCCAAGGTTGGGCCGAAACCGTCTTGTTCGTAGGCCAGCGCGCTCAATGCGGGCACATCTGCGGGGTTGTGTTTGGCGATCAGCGCAACAGCCGCGTTGGCCAAGCTTAGGAAGCTGTCGTTCTTGGTGACAAAATCGGTTTCGCAATTGACTTCGAGCAGTGCGCCCACATTGCCTTCTACCGAGCTAACCACAACACCTTCAGCGGTGATACGGGCAGCCGCTTTGCCGGCCTTGCTACCAAGCTTTACACGCAACAATTCTTCAGCCTTGACCATATCGCCTTCGGCTTCAGTCAATGCCCTCTTGCACTCCATCATAGGAGCGTCGGTTTTTCCACGCAGTTCAGCAACCATGCTTGCGGTAATTGCAGCCATTTTGTTTCTCCGTAATCAATTCAATAGTTTAATAAAGGGCTAAAAAAAAGGGGCAACGAAGCCCCCTTTTTCAGGCGGGACAACTTCATGCCGAAGCGTCGCTCACCTCAACGAATTCGTCGCTGCTCTCGGCGGCAACCGCCTTGACAACATCGTCCATCTGGTTGGCGCGGCCTTCCAGAATTGCGTCGGCGATCCCACGGGCGTAGAGCGTCACGGCCTTGGAAGAGTCGTCGTTACCAGGAATCACGTAGTCAATACCTTCTGGCGAGTGGTTGGAGTCAACCACACCGATCAAAGGAATGCCCAGCTTGCGAGCCTCCGCGATAGCAATTTTGTGGTAACCGACGTCGATCACAAAAATCGCATCTGGCAAAGCTGCCATATCCTGAATGCCCCCGATGTCCTTTTCCAGCTTTGCCAGTTCGCGAGCAAACATCAGTTGCTCTTTTTTGCTCATGCTGTCCAAGCCAGTTTCTTGCTGAGCCTTCATTTCCTTCAAACGCTTGATCGAAGTCTTGACAGTCTTGAAGTTAGTCAACATGCCGCCCAGCCAACGCTGGTCCACAAAGGGAACCCCTGCACGACGCGCCTCTTCTGCCACGGTCTCGCGCGCCTGGCGCTTGGTGCCGACCATCAAAATGGTGCCGCGCTTAGCCGACAACTGCCGCACAAACTTTGCCGCATCCTGGAACATCGGAAGCGATTTTTCCAAGTTGATAATATGAATCTTGTTGCGATGACCGAATATGAACGGGGCCATCTTCGGGTTCCAGAAGCGGGTTTGATGTCCAAAATGAACACCGGCTTCCAGCATTTCGCGCATTGTTACTGCCATGGTTTACTCCAAAGGTTAGGTCTAAAATCCACCCCTTTATCAACCAATCAGACCAAACTGACGAGCTGACACCTTGACGGGGCGAATTTGCGTTTGAATTGCTCACAACACAAATGTGTCATCCGCAAAGCCCATCGAGTATAACATGCAATATGAACCCATCTGTACTGCGCACCTAGGAGACACCTACGAGCCCGAGCTGCCTTATCAGTGAAGCGAGTTCTTTCACAGCAACAACCCACAGACTCTTTCGAAGTGAAGCGGCGAAGGAACTGGAGGTTTGGGCTAGCACGCACTTACCGGCTCACGCTCTAATGCAAAGAGCTGGCCTAGCGGTAGCTCGACTTGCCTTGGCTGTGGCTCCCCACGCCCGCAAAATATGGATTGCATGTGGTCCAGGGAACAACGGCGGTGACGGTTACGCAGCAGCACGTTATCTGAAATTGTGGGGCAAGACGATTGTTGTCACAGCGGCCAATCCAGCAGCAGC
The DNA here is from genome assembly GCA_964569855.1 of uncultured Rhodoferax sp. Classification (GTDB taxonomy): domain Bacteria; phylum Pseudomonadota; class Gammaproteobacteria; order Burkholderiales; family Burkholderiaceae_C; genus Allorhodoferax. Next base: position 3,153 of record CAZMXB010000072.1, on the reverse strand, counting down.
GCTGACACCCGACTCCTTCGCCAGCCGGCAATTAGCACTTGAAGCGGGCGTCCTCTTTGCTGACTACCCCCCAGAACAATTCGAACTTTGCATCGATGCACTGTTCGGTATCGGATACCGAGGTCCGCTTGCTGCACCCTATGACCAGTGGATTTGTACAATGAATTCGCGGTCCGTTCCAGTACTCTCTATTGACACTCCGTCCGGGCTGAATGCTGATTCGGGTATTGCCCAAACCAACTGCGTTCATGCTAACGTGACTTTGAGTTTGTTGACTTTGAAGCCTGGGCTTTTTACTGCAGACGGTCGCGCGACCTGCGGAGACATCTGGTTTGATGCACTCGACATCACAGAACCAAATGACCCATGCGCCGAATTGAACAAGCCGCCGGCTCACGTAGTTCGCGCCCACAACACACACAAAGGAAGCTATGGCGACGTTTGTGTTGTGGGCGGCTCTAGGGGCATGGCCGGTGCAGCCATTCTGGCATCTGCGGCGGCGTTGCATGGCGGTGCCGGACGTGTTTATCTTGCCCTGCTGGATACAACTCTTCAATCCCTGAACACGCTCTGTCCCGAAGTGATGATTCGCGATGCGTCCAACATCACCTACGATTCCACGACCATAGTCGCAGGATGCGGAGGAAGTAACGCCATCATTTCTTACTTGCCGGAACTGATTGATCGATCTGCCCGTTTGGTGCTTGATGCAGATGCGTTGAATGGACTTGCAAAAAGCGCTTCACTACAGCGGCAGCTTGCAGCCCGCACACCGAATACAACTGTGCTGACCCCCCATCCACTGGAAGCTGCTCGTTTGGTGAACGAATCAACCGCCTACGTTCAGACTAACAGGCTTGTGGTAGCGCAAACATTGGCGGACCGCTTCGGATGTGTGGTGGTTCTCAAAGGATCTGGCACCATCATCACAGCCCCCGACCAGACCCCAAGAATCAATACCAGCGGCAATGCGCGACTGGCGACTGCTGGAACCGGCGACGTCCTGGCAGGACTCATTGGAGCCCGCCTCGCAGCTGGTGCGAACGCATTTGGTTCTGCGTGCGATTCGGTGTTTTTGCATGGCTGCGTAGCGGATGCCTGGGAATCAAATCCCAGCTTGACCGCCAGTGCGCTGGCAAAGCGGCTTTCCATTTAGCAATTTGAAATATTCGGTGCCGGCAAAAAGTCTGAATCAAGTCACACTCTATCGTCGCTTTTTTGAAGTCTTCTTGGGTCCGGGTGACTGCTTCACAGCAGACTTGGAAGCGCGCTCCAATTTGCTGATGGTGCGTTTTCGCGACTCCCCCGCGAACGACGTGAGCCTTGTGCCATCAGGCAAATCAAAACGCTCGTCTTTGCTTGAGCGAGATTTGGTATCACGCCCGGGACTCCTGTCCTGTATCAATCGAGACGCAACCGGGTCACCATCTTGTACAAGGCGAAAATCAATTTTCCTTCCGTCCAAGTCGACACGACTGACTTGAATACGCACGCGGGTTCCGATAGCGTAACGGGTCCCGGTCCGCTCCCCGCGAAGTTCCTGACGCGCTTCGTCGAACCGAAAGTACTCTCCGCCCAGTTCGGTGATGTGCACCAAGCCTTCGACATACATGGCATCGAGCGTGACAAAAACACCAAAACTCGTAGCTGCAGTCACAACCCCGCCGTACTCTTCACCCAAATGCTCCTTCATGTATTTGCACTTCAACCATGCCTCTACGTCGCGGCTTGCCTCATCGGCGCGACGTTCATTGGCGCTGCAATGCAAACCGGCTGCCAGCCACGCCATCCCCTCCGCATTGGTTTTCTTGGGTTGTAGCTTTGGCTCACCAACTCTAGAGGCAATTCCTTTTTCAAGCCGACGGGCTAATTTTGCGTGGGCCTCACCGGGAGTTGGCAAGACCGGCAACTGGTACCTTGTTCGCGCAAGGACCGATTTGATCACACGGTGAACCAGCAAGTCCGGGTAGCGGCGGATAGGACTTGTGAAGTGGGTGTAAGCCCTGTACGCCAATCCAAAGTGTCCGTTGTTGGTGGGTGTGTAAATCGCCTGCTGCATGGAACGCAACAACATGGAGTGAATCTGCTGGGCATCCGGTCGGTCTTTTGTCGCTTCAGCAATGGCTTGGAATTCACCAGGTGAGGGATCGTCGCTGATGCTCATGCCAATGCCCGACGCCTTCAAATAGTTCTGGAGAATCTCCTTCTTTTCCGGTGTAGGCCCTTCATGAACACGGAAGAGACCCGGATGCTTGCTCTGTGCAATGAAATCCGCACTGCAGACATTGGCAGCCAGCATTGCTTCCTCGATCATCCGATGTGCGACGTTTCGGGTGCGCGGCACAATTTTCTCAATGCGCCCGCTTTCGTCACAAACGATCTGCGTTTCCGTCGTTTCGAAGTCCACAGCTCCGCGCTTTTGACGGGCCTTGATCAACGACTGGTAAACGCCGTGAAGGTTCAGTAAATCAGCCACCCGGTCTTTGCGCTTGATAGCCTCCGTGCCACGGGTATTGTTCAAGATCGCTGCCACCTCGGTGTACGTGAACCGCGCGTGGCTCCACATTGCCGCGGGGAAGAACTGGTAGGCTTCAACATCTCCGTCGCCCGTGATGAACATGTCACAAACCATGCACAATCGATCAACCTCTGGATTTAGCGAACACAGTCCATTCGAGAGTTTTTCCGGCAGCATGGGAATCACACGGCGTGGAAAATATACGCTGGTTGCCCGCTCGTAGGCATCGATGTCAATTGCCGACCCAGTGTCAACATAGTGGCTCACATCGGCGATCGCCACCAACAAACGCCAGCCTTTCACCGCGCTTTTGCCACGCCCCCTCGAAGCCGGCTCACAGTACACGGCATCGTCGAAATCGCGCGCATCTTCACCGTCAATGGTGACCAAAGCAACGTCCGTCAGATCGATGCGATTGTTCAAATCGTGTGGCCGTACTTTGTCCGGCAAAGTGCGCGCAAGCGCAATACAGGCGTCAGAAAACACATGCGGAACACTGTACTTTCGCACCGCAATTTCAATTTCCCCGACAAGATCTTCGAGGAAACGGTCAAGAACGCGACCCGCGCCGAGCTGGAAGGCGTCGACAATCCGAAGGGCGCTTTCGTCGGCTTCCCGTTCCCGATCCCGAAGAG
>CAZMXB010000071.1:0-20869 GCA_964569855.1 uncultured Rhodoferax sp. | reverse complement strand
CCAGCAAGAGCTATGGCATCCAGGTCGCCCGACTGGCCGGCATGCCCGCCGCGGTGCTGAACCAGGCGCGCCAGACCTTGAACGCGCTGGAACGACAGGCCACCGAAGCCCAAACCCAGGTCGATTTGTTTGCAGCACCAAACGCTATTGAAGCCATAGCTGCCTCTGCACTGGATATGAGGCTCGCGGCCATTAATCCTGATGCACTGAGTCCGCGCGAGGCGTTGGAGGCGTTGTACCAGTTGAAGGCTTTGGCCGTCAAGGGGTGAGCCTCTATTTGACTCAGCTTCAATGGAGTGTTGCCGACAGCAGGCTATGATCTTGCTGAGGTTGTTCGGCAAGCGCCTCGGGTGTCGCCGCACTGGGCGCTGCACGAGGCCAACACCGGACAGACGGCTCACTTTGAAGTCACCATGCGTTGATTTACTTTGAATCGGCAATCGGCGATGATGCAGCAGCTTATCTACTACGAATACCCCAATTTGGTTCATGGCCACAGTCGACCCTATCCAACGTGAAAACCAGACGATTGCATTGCCAGGATTGGGGCGTGCCCTCATTACCGCCGGCAAACTGGGGCAAAAGTCCGCCGAAGAGATCTACCGCAAGGCACTCCAGAGCAAAAACAGCTTTATTGCAGAACTGGTCGGGTCCGGAGCGGTTTCCGCAGCCGATCTAGCCCATACCCTGTCAGCGGCCTACGCGGCACCTCTGCTGGATCTGAATGCGATTGACCCCAACCGTCTGCCCAAAGGCCTTTTGGACAGCCGGATTTGCAGCGACTACCGGGTTGTGGTGCTCAGCAAACGGAGCAACCGTCTGATTGTTGCAACGGCCGACCCTTCTGATCAGGCCGCTGCCGAAAAAATAAAGTTCTCGACCCAAATGGGTGTGGACTGGGTTATCGCCGAGTACGACAAACTGTCCAAATTGGTGGACGCCAACACCACGACCGCCACCGAGGCGATGGAAGACATCATCGGTGGAGACTTTGAGTTCGACGAATCGGCAGCCGAAGCGATCCCGGACAACGACAAAGCCAACACGGCAGAAGTCGAAGACGCGCCGGTCGTTCGGTTCCTGCACAAGATGCTGATGGATGCTTTCAGCATGCGCGCGTCGGATTTGCATTTCGAACCATATGAACACACTTACCGGGTCCGTTTTCGTATCGACGGCGAACTGCGTGAAATTGCGTCGCCTCCGATCGCGATCAAGGACAAACTCGCATCCCGGATCAAAGTGATCTCGCGCATGGACATCTCTGAAAAACGTGTGCCGCAGGATGGGCGCATGAAACTCAAGGTGGGGCCGGATCGCGTGATTGATTTCCGGGTCAGCACCCTGCCCACACTCTTCGGCGAGAAGATTGTGATCCGGATTTTGGACCCCAGCAGCGCAAAACTCGGCATTGACGCCCTGGGGTATGAGCCGGAAGAGAAGGAGCGACTGCTCAAGGCCATTGGACGTCCCTACGGCATGATTCTGGTCACCGGGCCCACCGGTTCGGGCAAAACCGTGTCTTTGTACACCTGCTTGAACTTACTGAATCAGCCCGGTGTGAACATTGCCACGGCAGAGGACCCTTCGGAAATCAACCTGCCCGGTGTGAACCAGGTCAATGTCAATGACAAGGCGGGGCTGACCTTTGCAGCGGCCCTGAAATCGTTCTTGCGCCAGGACCCGGACATCATCATGGTGGGTGAAATCCGGGATCTTGAGACGGCCGATATCTCGATAAAAGCCGCACAGACTGGCCACCTGGTCTTGTCCACGCTGCATACGAACGATGCGCCAGCAACACTCACACGGATGCGCAATATGGGAATTGCCGCGTTCAATATCGCATCCAGTGTCATCCTGATCACCGCCCAACGCCTTGCCAGACGGCTGTGCGCCAATTGCAAAACGCCCGTGGATATTCCGCGCGAGGCGCTGGAGAGTGCGGGATTCAGGGGATCAGACCTGGACGGAACGTGGAAACCATTCAAGGCAGTGGGATGTTCCGCCTGCAACAACGGCTACAAGGGCCGGGTCGGCATCTACCAGGTCATGCCCATCAGCGAGGAGATTCAACGCATCATTCTGCGCGATGGCAGTTCATTGGACATCGGAAAACAGGCCGAGCTTGAGGGTGTGCGTTCTTTGCGACAATCAGGCTTGAGCAAAGTCAAACTGGGACTTACTTCGCTGGAAGAAGTTCTAGGTGTCACCAACGAATAACAAAAGCCCCGAGGTACCTTATGGCAACTGCAAAGACCGCTGAAAGCAGCAAGGACGCTGTTTTTGAATGGGAAGGCAAGGATCGCAACGGCAAACAGGTGCGGGGCGAAATCCGTGCGGCCGGCGAGAACCAGGTCAAAGCTTCGCTGCGCCGACAAGGGGTGACCCCGACCAAAATCAAGAAGCGGCGCATGAGCGCTGGCAAATCGATCAAGCCCAAGGATCTGGCCATTTTCACCCGGCAACTTGCCACCATGATGAAAGCCGGTGTGCCCTTGTTGCAGGCCTTTGACATTGTGGGTCGCGGCAACCCGAACCCACGGGTAACCAAACTGCTCAATGACATCCGCACGGATGTGGAAACCGGAACGTCGCTGAGCGTTGCTTTTCGAAAATTTCCGCTTTACTTCGACGCGCTGTACTGCAATCTGGTCGAGGCGGGTGAGTCTGCCGGTATTCTGGATCAGTTGCTGGACCGTCTGGCCGTCTACATGGAAAAGACCGAGGCCATCAAATCCAAAATCAAGTCGGCATTGATGTACCCCATCTCCGTACTGATCGCGGCCTTGGTGGTGGTGGCGGTCATCATGATTTTTGTGATTCCATCGTTCAAACAGGTGTTTACATCGTTCGGTGGCGAGCTTCCAATGCCGACTCTGATGGTGATTGCAATGAGCGAGTTTTTTATCCAGTACTGGTATCTGATATTCGGTGGCATCGGTGGTGGTGTTTACTTTTTTATGGAGTCCTGGAAGCGCAACAAGAAGATGCAGGCGGTGATGGACCGCATCATGTTGAAGCTGCCGATTTTTGGCGTCCTTGTCGAAAAATCCTGTATTGCGCGATGGACCCGCACCCTGTCGACCATGTTTGCAGCCGGCGTACCTCTGGTGGAAGCGCTCGACTCGGTCGGCGGGGCATCCGGCAATGCGGTCTTTACGGACGCCACCGTCAAGATCCAGCAGGAAGTTTCAACCGGTACGGCACTGACTGCGGCCATGACCAACGCCAACCTGTTTCCCTCCATGGTTCTTCAAATGTGTGCCATTGGTGAAGAATCGGGCTCCATTGACCACATGCTGGGAAAAGCTGCCGATTTTTATGAGGCGGAAGTGGACGACATGGTGGCGGGCATCTCCAGCCTGATGGAGCCGATCATCATTGTGCTTCTGGGAACCATCATCGGCGGCATTGTGGTCGCGATGTACCTGCCGATCTTCAAACTGGGGCAAGTGGTTTGATCGCGATCGACGCTCAATGGTTCGACGCCGGTGTGGCGGCCGTATTGGGGCTGGTGATTGGCAGCTTTTTGAATGTTGTTGTCCACCGGCTGCCCAAGATGATGGAACGCCAGTGGGCCGAAGAGTGTGCAGAACTGTCCGGCAATCCGGCGCCTGAAGGGGAGCGCTTCAATTTGATGGTGCCACGGTCACGGTGTCCAAAATGCAACCATCAGATTCAATGGTTTGAAAACGTTCCGGTGATCAGTTATCTGGTGCTGAGGGGCCGTTGCTCCGCCTGCGCAACCAGAATCAGTCCCCGTTACCCTCTGGTTGAAATAACCAGCGCGGCACTGTTCTTTTTCTGCGTGTGGCGCTGGGGCCTGTCAACCCAGGCGCTGGCCTGGTGCGCATTCTCGGCAGTCTTGCTGGCTCTGGCACTTATCGACTGGGACACCACGTTGTTGCCAGACGACCTGACGTTGCCGTTGCTGTGGGCTGGGTTGATCGCTGCGGCTTTGCGATGGATTCCGGTCGATCTGATTAGCGCCCTGTGGGGCGCTGTCGCCGGGTACCTGTCGCTGTGGACCGTGTATTGGGCATTCAAGTTGGTCACGGGCAAGGAAGGCATGGGCTACGGTGACTTCAAGCTGTTTGCGGCCTTGGGGGTGTGGTTTGGTTGGCAGGCGCTCATTCCCATGATCTTGTTGTCATCGGTCATCGGTGCCGTGGTTGGCATTGCGATGAAGTTCACCTCTGGATTGCGTGAAGGCGGCTATGTGCCGTTTGGACCATTCCTTGCCGGTGCTGGGTTCGTCGCACTCTTTCTGGGTCCCCAGACGCTCCAACGGATGCTTGGCCTGTAGCAGTGGCGTTCTCAAGAGCACATAGGCTAGGCTTGACCGGGGGCATTGGCAGTGGGAAGACAACAGTAGCCCAACTGCTCGCGCGCCAAGGTGCGACAGTGATTGACGCCGATGCCATTTCCCGCTCGGTGACTGGAAAAAACGGGGCAGCGATCAACGCATTGAAGGCGCACTTTGGCAGTGCGGTAATAACCGACGATGGCGCATTGAATCGCGATGCCATGCGCGCCCGGGTCTTCTCTGACCCTCTGGCCAAGCAGCAACTTGAACACATTGTCCACCCTTTGGTGAAGCGCGGCATTGAAATGCAGGCGGCGCTGGCGAAAGCCGGTGGTGTGCGCTGTATGGTGTACGACATACCGTTATTGGTCGAGTCTGCACATTGGCGATCAGAACTGGATCAAATCCTGGTTATCGACTGCACGGAAGACACTCAGGTGCAGCGGGTAATGGCTCGCAATGGACTGTCCGAAACTGAAATACAGAAAATTATCGGTACGCAAGCACCCCGAACGACAAGACTCCATGCTGCTGACTTGATCCTGTTCAACGATGCCATCTCAATCGCTGAACTTGAACGCAGCGTGGAAGAAATTGGCAGGCAGTTCGGGCTATGATTCGGCCACCGGAAAAATCAGCGTGATCCTTTACGAATACCCCTTCAACGAACGAATTCGCACCTACCTGCGTCTGGAGCACTTGTTTCTGCGACTTGCAGAACTGATGTCCCGTGAAAGTCCACTGGATCACCACGTTGCAATTGCAACGATTTTTGAGGTCATGGACGTTGGAGCACGCGCTGACTTGAAATCAGACGTCTTGAAGGATCTGGATAAACAAAAGCAGACCCTGAATGCGTATCGGGGCAATCCGGCCATCGCGGAGGGCATTCTCAACAGCATTCTTCAAAAGTTGGAGTGGTGCTTCGCAGCGCTGAATGCGCAGCCTGGAAAGGCTGGACAGACATTGACCGAGAACGACTGGCTAATGAGCATTCGCAGCCGTGTTGGCATACCAGGCGGAACATGTGCTTTCGACTTGCCCGCGTATTTTGCCTGGCAGCACACTGAGGCGACTGTGCGCCAATCCGACTTGCGGCGTTGGGCTTCCACACTTGCACCGCTTTCCGAGTCGGTCCATCTCCTGCTGAAACTGCTGAGAGATTCTGGTTCACCGCAAAAAGTGATGGCAGTTGGCGGACAATTTCAGCAGAATCTGCCCCAGGGACGGACATTTCAGCTGTTGCGCCTTGCGTTGCCGGACCAATCCGGGCTAATTCCCGAAATCAGTGGCAACCGGTTGATGGTATCCATCCGTCTCATGCGCCACGAAGACGACGACCGTTTGCATACTTGCAGTGAAGATGCGTCGTTTGAGATCACACTTTGTTCTTAGCGATGTGGATTTCCCATGACCCGACCCGACGCACCAGCATTTGAAAAAATCGTTCGTTGTCCGACCTGTGGTGGCGAAAGCGTTTACAGTCCAAAGAACGAAGCCCGTCCATTCTGCAGTGTGCGTTGCAAGAATGTCGACTTTGGCGCTTGGGCCAGCGAAGATTTCCGAATGCCTGAAGCGGCCGTGCCATCACCGGCGAGCGAAAGCAATCCCTTATCGCACTGAATCAAGCAAGCCGCTGGAGCAGCTTGCGTGGTCCCTTTGGCTTCAGCCGTTGAGACCGTGTGGTTGGTGAACGGTGGATCCCCACTCGGTTGCCAACCAGCCCAATACCGGCACGGTGCCCGGCAAAACGGGTTCTACCAGCACAGGCAGTGATGCCCAAACAAAAGACTGCGATTCGCGCATTTCCAGAACTCCCGACCATTCAAATACCTTGCAAAAATACAGGCGTACCAATGCATGGGGATAGTCGACCATTTCCGTCCGCCAGCGATGGACAGCCCCCAAAGTCAGACCCAGCTCTTCATGCAGTTCTCGCGACAGCGCCTGCTCCACGGTCTCGCCCGATTCAAGCTTGCCACCCGGAAACTCCCAATAACCGGCATAGGGTTTGCCGGGCGGTCTGGAAGTCAACAAAAACTGTTGTCCTGGCCGGATTAGTATCCCGACCGCGACATCAACCACCGAGCGAGCAGCACCCCCCTGTCTTGCGATGGTCGGATCGGCAACGACCGATGGTTCAACCATAGCCAATGCTGTGCCGACCGGCAAAATCTCGGGCAAAATGCCATGCCACCCGGCCACTGCGGGAGCCACGTTCCAATGACCAAATGAGGGCCTGCGGTCGTGACTGCGCTATCAAAACGGGGTCGACATTCAACGCCGTGAGCCACTGCGCAACAATTTGCAAGTACTCTTCCTGGTTAAACGGATAGAAGCTGACCCAAAGTCCAAATCGCTCGGAAAGTGAGATTTTTTCTTCCACCGCCTCTCCGGGATGAACTTCGCCGGTGTCGGTATGGGAATAAGTCAGGTTTTCAGCCATGTACTCCGGCAACAGATGACGACGGTTGCTGGTGGCGTAAATCAGCACATTGGAGGTCGCCGCGGCAACCGATCCGTCCAATATGGATTTCAATGCCTTATACCCAGGTTCGCCTTCATCAAAACTCAAGTCATCACAGAACACGACAAACTTCTCGGGTCGACTAGCAACCAACTCGACAATGTCTGGTAAATCGATGAGTTCAGCCTTGTCGACTTCGATCAGACGCAGGCCATCGCCAGCAAAGGCATGCAGGCAGGCCCGAATCAGTGACGATTTCCCGGTACCTCGTGCGCCAGTAAGCAGCACATTATTGGCAGGCAAATTGTTGACAAACTGCTCAGTGTTGCGCCGGATTTTTTCCTTCTGGGTATCGATTTCCTTCAAATCGTCCAAACCCATAACCCCAATGTGGCGGATGGGAGCCAGCACACCGCCGCCGGTTCGATTGCGACGGTAGCGAAAGGCGATGGAAGCGCTCCAGTCCGGCTCTGACACCGCGTGTGGCAGCGCAGCTTCGATCCGCTCCATCAGAAGCTCCGCTCGAGCCAGAAACGCTGTCAATTGCCCGTTCATCTGAAATTCAGGAGCGGTAGTCAGCATTGATGGTCACGTATTCATGGCTGAAATCACAGGTCCAGACGGTATCAAACGCCGCGCCACGACCCAAATCGACCGTTACTGTGATTTCACTTTGCTTCATGACCCGCTGGCCGTCTTCTTCACGGTAAGCCGGATTACGGCCACCCTGAGCGGCAACATGCACATCATCCAGAAACAATTCAATACGGGTCTGGTCGAGGTCACTGACGCCTGCATACCCCACGGCCGCAAGAATGCGCCCGAGGTTCGGATCACTCGCGAAGAATGCGGTTTTGACCAATGGCGAATGCGCTATCGCATACGCGACCTTGCGGCATTCATCGGCATCCCGCCCGCCTTGAACGCGGACCGTGATGAATTTCGTTGCACCTTCGCCGTCTCGCACGATGGCTTGCGCCAAGTCACGAGCCACATTCAACATGGCCTGTTTGAGCTCCTGGCCCTCCACACTGCGCAAGGACTGTATAACCGGGTGACCCGCTTTGTTGGATGCGATTACCAGCAATGAATCATTGGTAGACGTATCACCATCCACGGTGACCCGATTGAATGAACCCTCGGCCAACTCCAGCGCCAACTCCTGCATTACAGACTGGCACACACATGCATCCGTTGCGATAAACCCCAACATGGTCGCCATATTGGGCCGGATCATCCCGGCGCCCTTGCTAATGCCAGTAATATTGACCGTTTTGCCTGCAATCTCGACCTGCGCACCCCTTGCCTTTGGCACGGTGTCGGTGGTCATGATGCCGTACGCGGCCCGCAACCAATTGTCAGGTCGTGCGTCGGCAATTGCCGCGTCCAGACCGGCCTCGATCCGCTCCACAGGCAAAGGCTCCATGATGACACCCGTGGAAAACGGCAAAATCTGCTGGAGCTCCGTACCGAGTTTCTGGGCCAATGCACGACAGCTTCGCTGGGCTCTTGCAAGTCCGTCGGAACCTGTTCCGGCATTGGCGTTGCCCGTGTTGATCAATAGGGCACGAACGCCTGCACCGGACGCAAGGTGTTGGCGACAAATCTGTACTGGGGCAGCGCAAAACCGGTTTTGCGTAAAGACTCCACCCACAGACGCCCCTTCATCGAGCAGGAACACGGTCAGGTCTTTGCGTCCCGCTTTGCGAATACCGGCTTCGGTTACGCCGATGCGTACACCCGCAATTGGAAACAATTGCAGTGGGTTTGGCTCGGACAAGTTGACTGGCATAGGGGCTCCTCTTCAAGCCAGTTTTCCGTGGCACTGTTTGAACTTCTTGCCGCTACCGCAGGGACATGGTTCATTGCGTCCAACCCGCGCAAATACATCGGATGTTGCGTCGGCCGCACTACGTACCGTATCGGGATCTACGACCGTCTGAACTTCCCCGGTCTCACTGGGTGCCGTGTAGGTTACGTTGGCAATACTTTCACCGCGGGTTTCCATTTGGCTGGCCGCCTCTTCCAGTTGCTCGGAAGACTGAATCTTGACCGTCATCAGGACTTTGGTGACTTCATTCTTTACGGAGTCCAGCAATTGTCCAAACAGCTCAAAAGCTTCACGTTTGTACTCTTGTTTAGGTTGTTTTTGGGCATAACCTCGAAGATGAATCCCTTGGCGCAAATAGTCCAGTGAACTCAGGTGATCGCGCCAATGGGTGTCGATGCTCTGCAACAAAACCATGCGCTCGAACTGAGTAAAGTTTTCCAGACCGACCTGCTCAACCTTTGCCTGAAACAGACTGTCTCCAGCACGAGTAACTGTCGTCAGCAAATCGCCATCGGTGATTGCGCTGGCATCTTGAACCTGCTTCTGCAAATCGAGTTCAATCTGCCAGTCCTCGCTCAGCACCTTTTGCAACGCAGGAATGTCCCATTGCTCCTCGACCGATTCGGCAGGGACGTACTGACGTACCAAATCATGAAAACACCCTTCGCGCAGTGACGCAATTTGCGCCGTCAGGTCCTGTGCATCCAAAATCGCGTTGCGCTGTTGGTAGATAACTTTGCGCTGGTCGTTGGAAACATCGTCGTATTCCAGCAGTTGTTTGCGAATGTCAAAATTTCGCGCCTCGACCTTACGTTGTGCGCTCTCGATACTTCGGGTTACGATGCCGGCCTCAATCGCTTCACCGTCTGGCATTTTCAATCGGTCCATGATGGCCTTGACGCGATCTCCAGCAAAAATGCGCATCAAGGCATCGTCAAGGCTCAAATAGAAACGTGATGAACCGGGGTCTCCCTGCCGGCCAGACCGTCCGCGCAATTGATTGTCAATACGTCGGGACTCGTGGCGCTCCGTGGCAATGATTCGGAGTCCGCCTAACGCCTTCACCTGTTCATGGTCGATAGACCACTGGGTGCGAATCGCGTCTATCTTTGCCTGCTTGGCTGCTACATCCAGAGAATCGTCGGCTTCAATGGTTTCTATGGTTTTGCCAATGCTGCCACCGAGCACGATGTCCGTTCCACGGCCCGCCATATTGGTGGCAATTGTGATCATTTTTGCGCGGCCTGCCTGGGCCACAATGTCCGCTTCCCGCGCATGCTGCTTGGCATTCAGAACTTGGTGCGGTAACTTCTCTTTGTCCAGCAGTTGGGAGATGATTTCGGAATTTTCGATAGACGTAGTTCCAACCAGCACCGGCTGACCACGCTCGTGACACTCGCGAATATCCTGGATCGCGGCGATGTATTTTTCCCGCGTCGTTTTGTAGATCCTGTCGAGTTGATCTTCTCTTCGGCTCAGGCGGTTTGGTGGAATGACAATCGTCTCCAAGCCATAGATTTCCTGAAACTCATAGGCTTCGGTATCGGCCGTTCCGGTCATGCCAGCAAGCTTGCCATAAAGCCGGAAATAGTTCTGGAATGTGATGGACGCCAGGGTTTGGTTCTCGGCCTGGATCGCCACACCTTCCTTTGCTTCCACCGCTTGATGCAGGCCATCGCTCCAGCGACGTCCCGTCATCAGCCGTCCCGTGAACTCGTCCACAATGATGATTTCACCCTGTTGAACAACATAGTGCTGATCACGGTGGTAAAGGTTGTTCGCACGCAGTGCGGCGTACAGATGGTGCATCAGCGTGATGTTGGCCGGGTCATACAGAGAAGCGCCTTCTGGAATCAGGCCCATCTCCGCGAAAATCCGCTCTGCAGTTTCATGTCCTTGTTCGGTCAGAAAGACCTGATGACTCTTTTCGTCAATCGTAAAGTCACCCGGCTTGGTGACACCTTCACCGGTACGGGGATCAGCTTCACCCTCCTGCCGCTGTAACTGCGGCGCTGCCTTGTTGATCGCCAGGTACATATCGGTGTGGTCTTCGGCCTGACCACTGATGATCAGTGGCGTGCGAGCCTCATCAATCAGAATCGAATCGACTTCGTCGACTATTGCATAGTTCAGCCCGCGTTGCACCCGGTCTGCAGACTCATAGACCATGTTGTCACGCAAGTAGTCGAAACCAAATTCATTGTTGGTGCCGTAGGTAATGTCCGCACGATAGGCCGCCTGTTTTTCCTCTCTCGGCATTTGGGGCAAGTTGACGCCGACGGTGAGCCCCAGAAAGTTATATAGCCGCCCCATCCATTGCGCATCCCGGCTGGCGAGGTAGTCATTGACCGTGACGACGTGTACGCCTTTGCCCGTCAATGCGTTCAGGTACACCGGCAACGTGGCGGTGAGGGTTTTTCCTTCACCGGTGCCCATTTCAGAAATTTTTCCGTAATGCAAAGACATGCCGCCCAACAGTTGCACATCAAAGTGCCGCATTTTCATCGCTCTCTTGGACCCTTCGCGAACCACTGCAAACGCCTCTGGCAACAACGAGTCGAGTGATTCACCCTTGGCAACGCGATCTTTGAACTCCTGCGTCTTGCCCCGCAAAGCGTCGTCTGTCAACTGCTCAAATTGGGCCTCCAGGGCATTGGTGCGCGCCACGCCGGAGCGGTATTGCTTGAGCAAGCGGTCATTGCGACTGCCGAAAATTTTGGTAAGAATGTTGATAGCCATGAATGCAAGACTGGCCTGGACCCCCAATGGGTTCGCAGCTCAGCGCAGTCCTTTTTCTAATCTGGATGAAATGGGGACGTTTCAATGAAATGCAACTGCAGAAGCAGTCAACACAACACCAAAGGATCTAAACCGCTGATTTTACCGTTGCCCCTGGGGTGTTCTGGCTGATCCGCCTTTGGACCCGTACAAAACTGATGTTCCAGCCACGTTGGTGCGATCGTTCGGCATACCAATGAGGTTGCGACCGGCGTTGAGAAATTTCTGCGGATCCTGCGGCACACCCTGGACTAAAACCTCAAAATGCAAATGTGGGCCGGTTGATCGGCCCGTATTGCCAACCTCTGCGATCTTCTGGCCGCGTTTGATAAGGTCACCCTTTTTCACATGCACTTTGGAGACGTGGGCGTAGCGTGAGATCAAATCATTGCCATGGTCTATTTCGACAATATTGCCATATTCCGATTGGAATTCTTGTGTCACTACAACGCCGCCTGCCGCTGCGGAGATCGGTGTTCCCGGTGTCGCTGGAAAGTCCAATCCGGTGTGCAATGCGGAGGCGCCTGTGATGGGATCTATCCGCCAACCAAAAACAGAACCCAGGTTGGCATTTTCTACCGGCGTCTGCGTTGGGACCATCATTTTCTTGATTTTCTGCTCGAACAAACGTGATTCCAGTACAGTCATCAAGTCGGAGCGCTGACTAGCGCTCTGATCGAGTTCACGCAGGGTCAATTGCAACTCATCCATGGACAAATCTCTTTCTAGAATCAACTTGCCACCCTGTCCAGGCTTTAACTTGATATCTGCAGGGTTCAAGCCTGCCAATCCGGAAACCCGCTCGCCCAGCGACTCCAATTGAAGCAGTTTGGCCTGCATCTCACCCAACTTCCTGGCCATGACTTCAATGTTCTCCCGCATGAATCTGTCACGCTGCGCAAATTCATCCTTGACCACTAGGCGAACCAAGGTCCCCACTACCGGCCACCCCTCCCGGGCACCCTTGAGAAAGACCCAGTGGTACAGTCCCGCTGCCACCAGCATAAGAGCAAAAGCCAGTACCAACATTGTCACCAATAGCTTGGTACCACTCAAGTGAAATGCACGGCTCTTGACCAGCCACGCATCCGTGATAATCAATTGCATTCAGAATCCCATCCAGCTAAAGGTCATGACTCGCCGCAATCATTCATTTACGCTGCTGCAGGCGACTCAGGATTCACCAACATTGGCAAACCTCACCGCACTTGCGACAGAATCTTCGGCGCGATTAAAGTCGATAGAGGCATTGATACCTGCAGCCATTCGTCCCTCCATCAGACCAGGCCCTATTGAAGGCCAAGTGTGGTGCTTGATATTGGATAACAACGCAGTCGCGGCAAAAACTCGCCAACTCCTGCCTGCACTCGAAGCGCATCTTCGTTCCAAAGGCTGGGACGTGATGTCCATTCGCCTGAAAGTACATTCCCCCCGAGGTTCACAAGGCCAGTGAATACGGAAAATGGTGCCGATTATCGGATTCGAACTGATGACCTACCGCTTACAAGGCGGTTGCTCTACCAACTGAGCTAAATCGGCACAGCGCGTATTCTACATCACACGAATTCGCTTAAAAGTCAGTTTGGGAACAAGCCAAACAACACTACTTTACCCGCGTCAATGACGGTCGACCACCACCCGATGGACGCGGCGCACCCTTTCCGTCACCGCTCGGCGTTATGGACAAAGGAGTTAACGAACCCGAACGCCCTTCCTCTGGGCGCGAACTGTCAACTGTTGCCGCTGAACTGGCTAGCAATGGAAACGCCATACCCTGACCATTCTCACGGGCGTAGATAGCTACTACACGGTCCACTGGCACAAGGATGTCACGTGCGACGCCACCAAATCTTCCCTTGAACTCAATGAACTCATTGCCAAGGCTCAGCGAACTGGTGGCATCAAAGCTGACATTGAGCACGATTTCCCCATCTTTCACATACTCATTGGGAACGCGCACAGTTTCATCCACCAGCACAGCCATGAATGGAGTCAAGCCATTGTCTGTGCACCATTCGTACAGCGCTCGAATCAGATAGGGTCGGGTTGAACTGGTGTCTGCTGTATCAATCATAGGGACCGTCCCAAAGACTATTTTCGCATCACTTTTTCAGATGGGGTCAAAGCCTCGATGTAGGCTGGACGGGAGAAAATGCGTTCTGCGTATTTCAGCAGAGGTGCCGCGTTCTTGCTCAAATCAATGCCGTAGAAGTCGAGACGCCACAACAAGGGCGCGATTGCTACATCAAGCATCGAGAAGTTGTCACCCAGCATGTACTTGTTCTTCAAAAAAACCGGAGCCAATTGGGTCAAGCGGTCGCGGATATGCGCGCGCGCTTTTTCCAGCACTTTTTCATTTCCCTTGAAACTTCGAGCTTCCAGAGTTGAAACGTGAACAAACAACTCCTTCTCGAAATTCAACAGGAACAAGCGAACACGGGCACGGTCCACCGGATCGCCAGGCATCAATTGCGGATGCGGAAAACGCTCATCAATATACTCATTGATGATGTTGGACTCATAAAGAATCAGATCCCGTTCGACCAGGATAGGCACCTGTCCATACGGATTCATGACACTGATATCTTCCGGTTTGTTGTACAAGTCAACATCACGGATTTCAAAGTCCATTCCTTTTTCAAAAAGGACAAACCGACAACGGTGGGAAAAGGGGCAGGTTGTTCCTGAATACAGCACCATCATGGCAATAGACTCCTAAAAATTAAAAAGAGTGGGTTGCCAATGCGAACCCACTCTGCAACCTTTGAACGACTGCGCAAAGCGTCATTCGTCCGGTCAATAACAACACTTCGTTACTTGATCTCTTTCCAAAACGCGGCGTTGAGCCTCCACGCAAAGAAGGTCATGAGCAGCAAGAACAACATCACACCGAATCCAACACGTACCCGCGTATTCTTGGCAGGCTCTGCCATCCACTGCAGGTAACTCACTAGGTCACCAATCGCCTGATCATATTGTTCCGGGGCCATTGTTCCCGGTGTCAACTGTTTCCAGCCGGTAAAGACCTTCGCATCATGGCCATGCTCTGAAACTGTCTTGTACTCGGGTTCACGTTTTCCTTGTAACTCCCAAAGTACATGGGGCATTCCAACACTGGGAAAAGCAAGATTGTTCCAGCCTGTCGCCATCGTTTCGTCGACGTAGTAGGTCCGCAAATAAGTGTACAGATAGTCCGCACCAGTACCCTGACCTTGTGCTGATCGCGACCGGGCAATCACCGTCAAGTCCGGAGGATTTCCGCCAAACCAGTCCTTCGCCTGTTTGGGATCAATCGACGACTTCATCGTTTCACCCACTTTTTCCGTGGCAAACAACAAATTGTCCTTGATCTGCTGTTCGGTCAGTCCAATATCCGTCAACCGGTTGTACCGCATGAAGGCAGCCGAATGGCAATTCAGACAATAGTTCACAAACAGCTTGGCGCCATTTTGCAAAGCAGCCAGATCATTGGTTCTATCAGGCGCTTTATCCCAAGCGATCCCAGCAGTGTTGGCGTGTGCACCCACCATCAAAGCCAACGTCGTCAGCCATGTCAACAGTATTTTTTTCATTTGCGTTTTCTCCGACTCAGTGGGCAACATAGTTGACACGCGCTGGGACCGGCTTCGCCTTGCCCAAACGACTCCACCATGGCATCAGCAGGAAGAACCCGAAGTAAAACAGGGTCCCTACCTGCGAGACACGTTCCCCGATAGCGGACGGGGCCTGTGTACCCAAATAGGCCAAAATGACAAAGTTAATCACAAAGACGGCGTACAAATATTTATGCCAATCCGGGCGGTAGCGAATTGACTTGACGGCGCAATCGTCCAGCCAGGGCAAGAAAAACAGGATGACAACCGCACCACCCATTGCCACAACGCCCCAAAACTTGGCATCAATAGACAGCATCATGGCAACGACTGCCGCCGCGGCAACCAATATCACACCCTTAAAAATCGCAGGCATCTTGAACTTGACGACGCCGAACAAGGCGGCACCCACAACACAGACGATCAACACCAGCATCATCTCGTCGGTAATCGCGCGCAACATCGAATAAAAGGGCGTGAAATACCATACCGGCGCAATATGCAGAGGTGTCTTCAACGGATCTGCCGGAATGAAGTTGTTGTATTCCAGGAAATAGCCACCAAACTCGGGAGCAAAGAAAATCACCGCCGAGAACACCAGCAGGAACATACATACCGCAAAAATGTCATGCACGGTGTAATAAGGGTGGAAGGGAATGCCGTCCAGTGGAATGCCTTTGGCGTCTTTTGTCGCTTTGATTTCAATGCCATCGGGGTTGTTGGAACCCACATCATGCAAAGCCATCAAGTGAGCAACCACCAGGCCAAGCAGCACCAGCGGAACCGCAATCACGTGGAAGCTGAAGAAACGGTTAAGGGTGGCATCACCCACAACATAATCGCCTCTAATCAACAATGCCAGGTCGGGGCCGACAAATGGCACCGCAGCAAACAGATTAACGATCACTTGGGCACCCCAATAGCTCATTTGCCCCCAAGGCAACAGGTACCCCATGAACGCTTCTGCCATCAGGCACAGGAAGATCGCACATCCAAAAACCCAGACGAGTTCTCGTGGTTTTCGATAACTTCCGTACAAGAGTCCACGGAACATGTGCAAATAAACAACTACAAAAAATGCAGATGCACCCGTTGAGTGCATGTACCGAATCAACCAGCCCCAGGGCACATCACGCATGATGTATTCAACTGATCCAAATGCCAACGCCGCATCGGGCTTGTAATGCATGACCAAAAAGATGCCCGTCACAATCTGGATCACAAGAACCAGCATGGCGAGTGAGCCAAAGATGTACCAGAAGTTGAAATTCTTCGGAGCGTAATACTCCGACATGTGTACCTTGTACATGTCGAATGCCGTCGGCAACCGGTTCTCGAACCAATTGGTCAGCTTTGCAGCAGCCGACGCGTTAGGGGATATTTCCTTGAAATCAGCCATGTTTCTGGTCCTCAGACTTTCTTGTCTTCACCGATCAGCAGCTTGCTTTCGGATAGATACATGTGGGGCGGCACTTCGAGATTGTCCGGAGCAGGCTTGTTTTTAAAAACACGACCGGCAAAGTCAAATGTTGAACCATGGCAGGGGCACAGGAAGCCACCTTGCCAGTCATCCGGCAGGGAAGCCTGCGGGCCAGTCTGAAATTTATCCGAGGGAGAACAACCCAGATGGGTACAGATCCCGACCGCCACGAAAAACTCGGGCTTGATGGAGCGTGCTTCATTGCGGGCATACGTGGGCGTCAGTTCGCCAGGCTTGCGCTGCGATGTTGGATCAGCCAACTGACCTGTGACTTTTCCCAGGCTGGCCAACTGTTCCGGCGTGCGACGGACCACCCAGACTGGCTTGCCGCGCCATTCGACGGTTAATTTCTCGCCTGGCTTCATGCCGCCGATATCCACCTCGACTGCCGCACCAGCTGCTTTGGCCCGCTCGGATGGTTGAAATGTGCTGACGAACGGAATAGCCGCTGCACCAACGCCTACGGCACCGGCACAACTGGATGCGATCAACCAGGTTCGCTTGCTGGAGTCGATCGGATGGCTGTCGACAAGGGTTTCACTCATGAGAATCCTCAATGAACATGACTACTAGGGGTAATTTCCGATTGTAGCTGACGCGCCCTGGGGCAAATCCGTGGAGCCAAGCCGTTTCACAACCCTTGACAGTGGCGATTTGTAGGCAATACTGCAGTTTTTTGAAAGGGAATTGTGACAATGGGAATGATTCAGGAGTTCAAGGATTTCGCAGTCAAAGGCAACGTCATTGATCTGGCCGTCGGTGTCATCATCGGCGGGGCCTTCGGCAAGATTGTGGATTCGATCGTCGGCGACCTCATCATGCCGCTGGTAGGCGCAGCGGTCGGCAAGCTCGACTTTTCAAGCCTTTTCTGGGTGCTCGGCAATGTCCCGCCAGGCACCGCCAATTCGCTCGACGCGCTGAAGAAAGCCGGCGTACCGGTTTTCGCCTACGGCAGCTTCATCACTGTGGCCGTTAACTTCATCATCCTGGCATTCATCATTTTCCTGATGGTCAAGCAGATCAACCGGTTGAAGCGGGAAGCGCCGACACCCCAAGTGGATGTGGCGCCCGCCGCACCTCCTGAAGATGTCTTGTTGTTGCGGGAAATTCGGGACAGCCTGAAGAAATAAGCGCGCAACGGCACTTGCTGCGACAGCCGCACGGCGGCACCACCGGTCAGCTTACCATCTGGCACAAGGTCCGCGCCATCCGGACCGCCTCGATCAGGCTGGCCGGGTCTGCGATACCGCGACCCGCAATATCAAAGGCAGTGCCATGGTCCGGACTGGTACGAATCAGGGGCAGCCCCAGGGTGACATTGACGCCCTTCTCGACCCCTAGATACTTCACCGGAATCAACCCCTGGTCATGGTACATGGCCACCACCACATCAAACTCGCCAGGCGCGGATACCCGATTTCGGGCCCGCATGAACACCGTGTCGGGCGCCCATGGTCCGCTGACGAGAACCCCATGCGCCGACGCAGCCCTGACTGCGGGAGCGATCACCTCGATTTCCTCACGACCAAACAGCCCGCCCTCACCGGCATGCGGATTCAGTCCAGCCACCGCGATGCGGGGAGCACGCCCCAGAACCGGCAACAAGGCACGGTGCGTGATAAAGATGGTTTGCAAAACACTGTCAAAGGTCACTGCCTGGATGGCATCCTGCAGTGACACATGGATGCTGACCAGCACTGTGCGCAATTCATCATTTGCCAGCATCATGCGCACAGGCACATCCGTGACCGGCTTGCCCAGGAAACGTGCTGAACGATCCTGCAATAGCTCGGTGTGACCCGGAAAGCGGTCATAGGCATCACCCGCCGCATGCAATGCCTCTTTGTGCAGCGGCGCGGTCACCATCGCCGAAATCTGGCATGCCAACGCCGCATCCGCGGCCCACTCGACGCAACGACCCGCCAACAGCCCGGCACTGGCGCTGACTTTGCCCCACGGCACCGGCAACAGCGCCGCGCCTACTTGCAAGACCGCGATGCAGTTCGGGGGCACGTTGCGGGCCTGTGCTGGCTCGCTGATCACAGCAACCGGCAACGGCGGGCGGCCATCGAGTGCAACGAGTCGACTGGCCCGACGCATGGTGTCCACGTCACCCACCACAAAAGTGCCACGCATCTCATCGGCGTGCTCACTATGGGCTTTGGCAATAATTTCAGGGCCGATGCCGGCGGCGTCACCCATGGTGACCGCAATGGTTGGCTGGTTGGCAAGTGGAAACCGCATGGTGTTAGGGTGCATCAGGCTGGGTTATCAATATCAATGAATACGTGCTCTAAACCACACTGCGCGGCTAGATACGCACCGACTGCCGGAGCGCCGTATCGCTCAGTTGCATGGTGGCCACAGGCCAGATAGGCCACGCCCGTTTCACGCGCCAGATGGGCCTGAGGCTCGGAAATCTCGCCGGTGATAAAGGCGTCGGCCCCGGCGTTGATGGCCGCCTCAAAGTAGTTCTGCGCGCCACCCGTGCACCAAGCCACGCGCTGAATGGGCGCTGTTTTTCCGGCAACCAGAATGACCGAGCGCCCCAGAACCGATTGCACATGCTCAGCCAGCGCCGCTGTACTGGCGAAGGCAGCGGTACCCAGGCAACCCAGATCCTGTTCGCCAAATCGTTGGGTTGGCTGCAAACCCAGTCGCTGCCCGAGTTGTGCATTGTTGCCGACCTCGGGATGGGCATCCAGCGGCAAATGGTAGGCGAACAGGTTGATGTTGTGCGCCAGTAGCAATGCCAGGCGCTGGCGCATCCAGCCCACCACCCGCCCGTCCTGCCCGCGCCAGAACAGCCCATGGTGAACCAATAGCGTGTCGGCCTCAGCGGCGATGGCAGCTTCGATCAGGGCCAGACTCGCCGTCACACCCGACACGATTTTTCTCACCTGCTGCTGTCCCTCCACCTGCAGGCCATTGGGGCAGTAGTCCTTGAAGCGCTCCGGTTCAAGCAAGGTATCCAGTGCAGCGAGTATTTCGTGGCGATTGGTCATGAAATGTTGGTTGTGTGGGGGATGACGGTGTCAGCCCGAATGCTGGCACCTGCCATTGTCTGTGAATCTGCGCTGGTGACCCCACATCGCAGCGCACGCGCCCATGCGATCTACAATTTGCCGTTGGTCGGCATTCGATCCTGCCACCTCGCCGGGAACCCCATGAAACGCCTTTGGCTCCTTTTCGCCCAAACCACCACGGTCCTGCTTGCAGCCTACTTTGTTGTGGCCACACTCAAACCTCAGTGGATAGGTCATGCGCCGTCGCTGGCTGGTGCCGTGGCGCTGATCGAAGCAGCACCCAGTCCGACTGGTGTAGCGCCAATCGGCAGCTTTCGCCTGGCCGCACAAAAGGCGTCGGCTGCCGTGGTGAGCATCAACACCAGCAAGGCGGTCAAACGCAACCCCAACAGTGGCGATCCGTGGTTTCGCTTCTTTTTCGGCGAACAGGGCGGCGAGCCGCAGGCTGGTCTGGGCAGCGGGGTTATCGTCAGTGACAGCGGCTACATCCTGACCAACAACCATGTTGTCGAGGGCGCGGACGACATCGAGGTCGTGCTCAATGACAACCGCAGCACGCGGGCCACAGTGATTGGTACCGATCCGGACACCGCCCTGGCCATCCTGAAAATCGAACTCGACAAGCTGCCAGTGATTGTGCTGGGTAACTCTGACGGCGCACAGGTAGGAGATCAGGTGCTGGCCATCGGCAACCCCTTCGGCGTGGGGCAGACCGTCACTAGCGGCATTGTGAGCGCGATGGGACGCAACCAGTTGGGTATCAATACCTTTGAGAATTTCATCCAGACCGATGCCGCGATCAACCCCGGCAACTCGGGTGGCGCGTTGGTCGACACCAATGGCAACCTGCTGGGCATCAACACCGCCATCTACTCCCGCTCCGGCGGCAATATGGGAATAGGTTTTGCCATTCCGGTGTCAACCGCCAAGCAGGTGCTCGAGGGCATCGTCAAGGACGGGCAAATCACGCGGGGTTGGATTGGCGTAGAGCCCAACGACCTGTCACCGGAATTGGCGGAGACCTTTGACATCAAGAGCAGACACGGTGTCATCATCACAGGGGTATTGCAAAATGGCCCGGCCGCCTCCGCCGGCATACGCCCCGGAGATGTGATCGTCAAAATTGGCAGCCAGCCGGTGACGGACGTGTCACAGTTACTGGCGCTGGTGGCGGCTTTGAAACCGGGCGCACCGGCGCGTTTCTCGGTGGAGCGCAAGAACCAGCCCATGGACATTGAGGTGACACCCGGGGTGCGGCCAAGACCCCGAGCCGCCCCCCGATAGCTATCGTAATAGTAGCTTAAACCCTATATTCCACGAGGGCTAACGCCCAATTTCGGGTTATGTCTGAATTAACTGTTGAAAGAGCAGCCGCCAGCGCCTAA
>CAZMXB010000070.1:0-20965 GCA_964569855.1 uncultured Rhodoferax sp. | reverse complement strand
GGCAATGCCGATGCCGCTGTCACGCACTGAAAACTCCAGCAGTGCCGAGACTGAATCGCGACCCACAACGCGGACCGACACGACCACTTCGCCCTGATTGGTGAATTTGATGGCATTGCCTCCAAGATTGATCAAGACTTGCTGCAAACGCATGTCATCACCAATGAGCCCGCGCGGCACATCGGGTTGCACATCCACGCGGACCTCAATCTGCTTGTCCCCAAGGTTGGCAGACAGCACAACACCGAGGTCGCGAAGCGTTTTGTCCAGATCAAACGGATGCGGGTCCAATGTCATTTTGCCGGCTTCAACCTTGGAGAAATCCAGAATGTCGTTGAGCAAACCCAAAAGGGAGCGGGCGGCGCCTTCGGTATTGGAAACATAGTCTTGCTGACGGCTGCTGAGGTCGGTGTTCTGCAGCAGCTTGAGCATGCCCAGAATGGCATTCATCGGGGTGCGAATTTCGTGGCTCATATTGGCCAGAAATTCGCTCTTGGCCTGGCTCGCCGCTTCGGCCGTCTCCTGGGCTTTCTTAAGCTCGGTGATGTCAAACCGGAAGCCGACAATCTGGCCTATGCTGGTCCTGCGCTCCACGATGCGCAGCCAGCGGCCATCGTCCAGTTTTTGTTCCAGTTGTGCGTTGCCGCTACGGTGCAATGCCACACGTTCGGCCACCCATTCGTCCAGCGGGCCGATGGCATCCGGGTATTGGCCGCGTTCGGCACCAAAACGCAAAATCTCTTCAAAGGAGTTGCCGGGCACTATCGCTTCGGCCGACGCGCGATAAACATCACGGTATCGCTCATTACAGAACAGCAGGCGGTCATTGCTGTCAAATATGACAAAGGCTTCTTCAAGTGCTTCCATCGCGGTGAGCAACATATTCTCGGTTTCGCGACGTGCTACTTCGGCGACCAGCAGCTCACTGGCGGACTGGCTCTGCGCATTGAGCGCCAGCAGGTGGCGATTGAAGCCCTCCACCAGTTGGCCTATTTCATCATCTGCACGCGTTGTCGGCAACGGCCGGTGGACGATCCCGGGGTCGCGCTGCAGCCGATTGAAGCCACTGGAAACCGCACGAATAGGGGCAACCACGGTTCGTGCATAACGCCACGTCAGCGCCAGTACGCTCAGCAAGCCCAGCAACAACAACACACCGGTCGCCAATGTCAATTGCTCAACCTGGCCAGTGACAAGTTGACGCGGTGTGAGCATGACCAGAGAACCATGGTCCTCGTTCTTTGCATTGACATCCATCAAAAACGGCTGCCCGTCCAGCATAAACTGCTCGGTCCCGCGGGCCTTGCGCATCAGTTCCAACAGGGCCGGTGCAAAAACCTGGCCGACCATTTGTGTGTCGGAATGCAGTGCAATTCGGCCTTGGGCGTCAATCTGCATCAGTTGTTGGCCACCGGGCAGCGGGACCTGTGACAAATACTCCCGCATGATGTCACCCGACAGGGTGACCACCAACACCCCAACCGTATCGGAATTGCCGCTTGTGGGTGAGAAATGGCGAATTGCCCGCACCACGGTGGTCACCTGGCCATATCGGGAACTGCGGTTGATGTTCGGACCTACGCCACGCCATAGCGTGGGCGACTGCGATTGCCTGGCCTCATTGATCAGAGCACTGGCGACTTCCGGCGCGACCGTGCTGGTGGTCAACGTTTCGCCGACGTGATAGTGCGCCCCATTGGTGGAAAACAGATCCAGCGAAACCAGACCCTTGACACGTACATAATTGTTCAAGGTGTAGCCGACCTGGGCGCGCAGATTCAGGGCATCAAAACCGCGGTTTTCAGAATCAGCTCCAGCAAGTAGCGCCGAGCCAATCGCTTCGTTGCCTGCAATATTGGTTGCCAGGTCATCAATCTGATCATGGTAAAGCGACAGATAGGAGGCAAATCCCCCTAAAACGCGCACATTTTCCGCTTGTGCCTGTTCCAAAACAATACGCCGGGATATCTCCAGCGCGCTGAAACCCAAAACCATCAGCGGTACGATTCCCGCAACCAGCAGGTACCCCAACAGTTTGACGGTGATGTTGAAACGCAATCGCACGACGCAACGCGGCAATGACCTACTGGAGTTCGGTCGCCGTCACCAGTCGAGTCTCAATCATGGTCACGGGTGGCACCTTTTCGCCTTTGAGCATGCGCAATGCCATGACCACACCCTGATAACCCTGTTCAGCGGCTTGCTGGTCTATGGTTGCATGGAGTTGGCCGGCCTTGATCTCGGTCATGGCCTCCGACAGCGCGTCAAACCCGGCGACCTTGACGTTGGTTTTGCCGGACTCCTGCAGGTATTTCAACGCACCCAGGGCCATCATGTCGTTGGCTGCAAACAGCAACTGGATATCCGGGTGCTTCTTGAACATCGCCTTACTGGTTGTGTAGGCTTCATCAATTTTCCAGTTAGCTGTTTCCGAGGCCACCAGCTTGATCTGTTTGTTCTCCAGCAAGGCGCGCCGGGCCCCCTCCATGCGTTGGCGGGCATTGTCGGCACTGCGGATGCCTTCCAGAATGGCCGCCTGGGTCGGTGTGCTGGCCTTGGCTGCCAGAAATGCACCTGCCTTGTAGGCACCGGCCTCGTTGTCCACACCCAGGAACGGTACTTCTGATAGTCCGGCCTGCTGGAGCGCTTGCGCGTCTAACCGGTTGTCGATATTGACCAACTTGATGCCTGCATCCGCAGCTTTTTTCAAAGTGGGGATCAGGCTTTGCGAGTCACCCGGTGCGACCACGATGGCGTCCACCTTGGCCGCAATCAGGTCATTGACCAGCTGTATCTGCTGCTCGATCGAGGTCTCCTGGGCCGCCGTCTTGACCGTCAGAGTGACGCCATATTCCTTTTCGGCACGGCGGGCACCTTTTTCCATTTCAACAAAAAAGGGATTGGTCAGCGTCTTCATGACCAGACCGACCTGGTGTGCAGCCGGTTTGGTCGCAGCAGGTGCCGAGGCGGGGGGCGCACCCGCGCCAACCGAACTGACACTGGGGCCGCTGGATTGCCCACAGCCGAACAAACCGGCGCTGAGCGCTACACAAGACAACAGTTTGCTCAGATGCATCAAGGACGCCCCTTGTTATGGATGGTATTTAAACAACTCCATCGTACCCGACGGAGCCCGAAGGAGCCCGATCGCGTTGACCTCCCAGCGGATGCCTGTCGCCGGAACCGATAGCCGTGTTCCAATAGTGGCATGAACCCTGATGCGCACAAACTATGGCTGGCTCCACAGTGGGCATTTGCCATCTTGCTGGCCTTGTTGGGCATGCTCGGCCCTTTCTCCATTGACACCTATTTGCCTGCCTTCGCCGGCATTGCCGAGTCGTTGGATGCCACGCCGGTGCAAATGCAGCAAACCCTGTCGGCTTATCTGTTCGGTTTTGCCTTCATGAGCCTGTTCCATGGGGCCATTTCCGACAGTTTTGGTCGCCGGCCAGTGGTGTTGTGGGGGCTGGTTGCCTTCACGGTGGCTTCTGCCGGTTGCGCCTTGTCCCAGAGTATCGGACAACTGATATTTTTTCGCGCCATGCAGGGGCTGTCCACTGGCGCAGGTATTGTTGTGTCCCGGGCCGTGATCCGCGACATGTTTCCACCATCGCAGGCGCAAAAGGTCATGAGCCAGGTGACGATTTTTTTTGGTGTTGCCCCGGCAATCGCACCCATGGTGGGAGGGTGGATGCTGGCGCATGTCAGCTGGCACGGAATTTTCTGGTTTCTGACCGGTATTGGAGTGGTTCTGTGGGCGGCGATTTTCCGGCTGCTGCCGGAGACGCTACACGCCAGCCAACGGCAGGGCTTTAACCCCAGGAACCTGATGGCAGGCTATTGGCAACTGGGTTCCGATCCACGCTTTTTTCTACTGGCCCTGGCCAGCGGCATTCCATTCAATGGCATGTTTTTGT
The DNA here is from genome assembly GCA_964569855.1 of uncultured Rhodoferax sp. Classification (GTDB taxonomy): domain Bacteria; phylum Pseudomonadota; class Gammaproteobacteria; order Burkholderiales; family Burkholderiaceae_C; genus Allorhodoferax. The sequence continues at coordinate 17,048 of CAZMXB010000070.1, read as the reverse complement.
ACATTCTGAGCGCTCCCGTGTTTCTGGGTGAACATCTGCAGTTGGCTCCCCAGGAGTTTTTCTGGTGTTTTCTGGTCACCATTGGCGGCATCATGGGCGGGGCGATGGTCAGCGGGAGGGTGGCAGGCAAAATCACTCCCCAACGCCAGATCCGCATCGGTTTCTACATCATGCTGGTTATTGCACTCGTCAATCTGGTGGCCAACCTGCTGTTCAGGGCCCACGTCAGCTGGGCCTTGATTCCGTTGGGAATTTTTTCCTTCGGTTGGGCGCTCATGGTGCCAGTCGTAACCTTGCTGGTGCTGGACCTGCATCCCGAGCGCCGTGGCATGGCATCCAGTCTGCAGATGTTTGTTGGTTCCACCGCCAACGGGATTGTTGCGGGTGTGATTTCCCCATTGGTCATGCACTCCACCGTGGCCTTGGCTACAGCGTCCCTTTTGATGCTGAGCCTGGGGCTGGTCGCGTGGGCCTACATTCGGCATCGTTGGCCCGAAATTGGACATGCCATTTCCCATGGCTAAAGCGTGGTGCTATTTCTTCCGTGTGGGGTTGCTGCTTGCGGGCCTGCAGGGTGCCGCCCTGGCGCAGCCAGCCTCACTTGAGCGCATCGATGAACTTCAGGCCCTGTCTGAAAAGGACAATGCAGTTGCTTTGAAACAATTGGAGGCACTGGGTCCTTCACTGGGTGCAGCCACACCCTATACCTTGCGCCGGGATTACCTCAACGCCCTGATTGGTGTGCAGGTGGATGCGGCCAAAATGGGTGCGGCGGACGCCACCATTGCCGAGTTGCTGGCACTGGCTCAAGAGAACAAGGACGACATTGGCTTGGTGCTGGCCACCGCACGTGCAGCGTCCATGATGGCTCTGGCAGGCAAGTCGGAGGCTGCCATTGTCAAACTCACGGCCATCGAACCCATCGCCCTGCGCACTGTCAACCCGCAAGCCCTGTGGAATTTTTATACGGCACTTGGCAACGCGCAATTGACTGTGGGCCGTTTCGAGCTGGCGCTGGCAAGCGCCCTCAAGGGGTTGCAATTCGCCAAAGAACACACCAAGGGCGAAAAAGTTGCCCATATGCGTTCGCTGAATCTGATCGCCAATGTGTACATGGCCATGACCAATTGGGACAAGGCCTTGCAGGTGGTACAGGAAGGACTTGTGATCGCCTCAGTAGCCGGTTCCAGCAAACTGGCGGGAACGTTTTACTTGAACCAGGGCGCCATTCTTACCAGCCTGGGGCGTGACAAACCCGCTTTGGAATCCTATGAAAAAGCCCTCAAAATCGGTCGGGAGGCTGGTTTGGTGGGTTTGCAGGGCACGGCACTGAACAATATCGGTGACGGCTACCTGATTGCCAGGAATTACACCAAGGCAGAAGTGTATGCCCGACAGGCATTGGTCAAGTTCCAGGAGGCTGGTGAACTGGGGGGAGTTGCCACCGCCCAAAGCAATCTCGGGTTTGCCCTGATCGGGCAGGGCAAGGTGAGGGAAGGTGTGAGCGAGGTGCGCGCTGCCCTTGAGTTCAACCGCCAGGCCGGCGCCAAGGCCGACCAGGAGAGCATCCTGGGTGAGCTCGGGATCATGTACGAAGCCGCAGGCCTGTACCGCGAAGCCGTTGCCACGATCCGGGAGCAGCAGGCATTGACGGCACAGTTGTTTCGTGCCGACCGTGAAAAGTCGGTGGCAACCCTGCAAGAACAGTTTGATTCCGTTCAGCGCGAAAAGCAGATTGAATTGCTGGCCCGGGAAAACAGCCTGAAGGACGCCGAAATCAGCAACCAGCGGCTGCAAAAACTGGTGACGGCCCTGGGTGCGGCGCTGACCATCATGGGTGGCGTATTTATCTTTCTGCTGTACCGGCGCGTCAGTAGAACCAACCAGAAGCTGCGCGAGGCCAACCTGCAACTCGAATTTCACTCCGTGCGCGACCCCTTGACCGGGCTGTTCAACCGGCGCTCATTCCTGGACCTGATGGGGCGTCGCTCGATCGATTCCAATAATGGGCGTCGCGGTGATGACAATCCGGACGGGTTGATGATTCTGGATGTCGACTTTTTCAAGAACATCAATGACACGCTGGGCCATGCCGGCGGCGACGTGGTTCTGGTCGAAATTGCAAAACGCCTTCGCAGTACCGTGCGTGACACTGACATCGTCATGCGCTGGGGTGGCGAAGAATTCCTGATTTACTCCCCTAAAGCCAATGCCGAACACCTCAAGGGTCTGGCGCATCGGGTACTCAAGGTGGTTGGCGAAACACCTATCGAAGTGGCTGGAAAAAAAATCACCATCACGGTTACCGGTGGTTTTTTGGCCCTGCCGTTTTCCGGTTTGCCTGAGACCGTCTGCAATTGGGAAAAGGCCATGCAGATTGCAGACATGGCCTTGTACCTGGGCAAAGTCAACGGTCGCAACCGTGCCTATGGATTGAACCGGCTGCTGGCACCTTTTGAGCAGGTGATGCCGGTGCTGGAACGGGATATTTCTGCCGCACTGAAGGCCGGCATGGTCGAACTGGTCGAGGTATTGGGCCCCCAGACCGAGCTGCATACTTAACCATTCTGGGCCTCCAGCCCTCGTGGTATATCCGTAAGGTGCTTCCAAAAATATAGCATCTGTTGTGCCTTGGGCAGCTCGCCGGGCTTGGCGATGGGCACATGGCCAGAAACTGTAGTTCAGTGAAGTCGGTATTGGCATATACTGTATAAAAATACAGTTAAAAATGTTATGCCTGCCCCCGTCCTTTCCCCATCCTGGGCCGGCGTCCATCCGGACGTCTGGCAGGCGGATGCATTGGCAGGTGCGCCGGCCCGGGTGCTGGCCACCGGGGATGCTCTGCTGGATGCCCAGTTGCCCGGCGGCGGCTGGCCCATGGGGGCATTGAGCGAAATCTTGCAACCCCCCGGGGTGCACAGCGAATGGCGCCTGTTGCTGCCCGCTTTGGCCCGCAGTGGAACGGGCGCTGTGGTGCTGGTGGGGGCGCCGCAGATGCCTTTTGCCCCTGCGCTGGGTGCCCAGGGACTGGACCCGCAGCGCCTGCTGTGGGTGGCGGCGCAGACCGGAGCCCAACGCCTGTGGGCTACCGAACAGGCCCTGCGCTGCGCCGATGTGGACGCCGTGCTGGCCTGGCTGGATCCGGTGCGTGCGGACCAATTGCGCCGACTGCAAATGGCCGCGGCGGAATACACCAAGCTGCTGTTTGTGCTGCGCCCGGAGCGGGCCCACAGCGATTCTTCACCCGCGGCGCTGCGCCTGTGGGTTGCACCCGCTGCGGACAAGGGTGACGCGCTGGAAGTGCGTGCCCTTAAACGCCGCGGGCCACCGCTGAGCCATGCGCTGCATCTGGCGGCACGCCCGTCGCGCTTGGCACGCTTGCTGGCGGCCAGTGAATGTGAGTTTGGCCATGCACTGGATCGCACTGCAGCCAGCTTCTGAAGTGTTGAACAGCGCCAGCCAGGAGGAGGGTGATGGGCTGGTGGATGTTGCGACTGCCTGGGACTGGTGGGCATTGCAATTCACGCCGCTGGTGGCGCGGTTGGAGGCTGCGCTGGTGCTGGAGGTATCCGCCAGCGAGCGACTGTTTGGGGGGCGCACCGCCCTGCTGGCGCAACTGTTTGAACAAAATCGTGCTCCAGCCCTCGTGGAATATGCGCAAGGCGCTACCTCTTTGATAGCGTTTGCGCGTTTGCAGTGTGTCGGCATGGGCGCCACGCATGCGGATGCCCCATCCCAGCACTATGACCATGACTGGCCCCCGGATGCTTTGCCCCTGCATACCCTGGTGGCGGCACGTCCGCACCTACCCACACTGGCGCGGCTGGGGCCGCGCAACCGGGGGCACTTCCGCGCGTTGCCCCGGGGTGGTTTGGTGCGCCGCTTTGGTGCGGGCCTCGTGGATGCGCTGGACTGCGCCTATGGCCAGCGCGCTGAACTCTATCCCTGGCTCACCCTGCCGGATGTTTTTGATGCACTGCTGGAGCTGTCGTCCAGCGTCGAGACCGCTTCGGCCCTGCTGTTTGGCGCGCGCCGCCTGCTGTCGCAGTTGCAAGTGTGGCTGCGCGCGCGCCAGCGCGGCGTGCTGGCCCTGGAACTGGTTTGGGAACTGGACGCCCGGCGCTCCAATGCCCTGCATGTGGATGCCCACCACAGCGGCGGCACGCAGGGACGCCTGGAGTTGCGCACCGCGCTGCCCACGCAGGACATGGGCCACCTGGCACGCCTGCTGGCTGAGCAACTGGCCCACGTCACGCTGCCGGCCCCGGTACTCTACTTGCGGCTGCGCTCCCTGCAGACGCAGCACCTGGCGGGCGAGAGCATCAGCCTGTTACCCGAGGACATCCGCCACGGCGACAGTCTGCACCAGTTACTGGAGCGCCTGGGCGCGCGCCTGGGTCCTGAGCAGGTGCGTGGCGTCAACGCCCTGGCTGACCACCGTCCCGAGCACATGCAGCACTGGTGTCCGGCTGTGGAGTTGCAGACAGCAGTTGGTGGCAGGCGCTCCGGAACTGCTACGAAATCAGGAGCAGTTAACGCATATTCCACGAGGGCTAGAGTAAAAATTCATGCACAAGACCTGCCTCAGGCGGCCTTGTACCCGACCTGGCTGCTGGCCACGCCGTTGCGCCTGACCGTGCACCAGGGCATGCCGCAATACGAAGGCCCCCTGACACTGCTGGTGGGGCCGCAGCGCCTGGAGGCGGGCTGGTTGCAAGGGCCTGAGCACTGCGCCCTGCGGGACTACTTCGTGGCCCGCAGCACGACGGCGGGGCTGGTGTGGGTGTTTTGCCAGCGTCTGGGAGCAACCTGTCAGGGCGCTTCGGCCCCGCCCGACTGGTATTTGCACGGCCTTTTTGGCTGATGCAACGGCCCCCACACCATTTCTTGATGTCAATCAAAAGCTTGGGTCGTTTTGGGCAACGTGGCACCCCTTTTCCTGGAGCAAAGTGACACACTGATGGCCATGCGATGACCCCGGTTTTTTCTTTTTTCTGAAAGCGTATATGACTGGCAGCTGGATGATGAACGTGGTGGTTGGCCTGTTTGCCTTGTTGGCATTGACGGGGCTTTTCTTTTTTGTCCTGACACGCGGAGCATTGCTGGTACGTGGCTTGTCTTCGGCCCAGAACAGCGCCAAGTCGCATGTCTACCCGCTGTACTCCAATATGCGGCTGATCAAGCTGGTGGACTTTCAGCCCGTCATCGCCGCCATCCTGCTGTTCCAGTACAGCACCCTGGTGTCAAAGATCGTTGCCGGCCTGGGGGCCACCAATGTGAAGAACAAGAAGGTGCTGATCACCTCCTGCGCCTTTGGCAACGTCATTCCCCGCGTGGTCGACGCAGCGGTGCAATCCGGTGCTGAACAGGTGGTGATTGCCGACATCATCGGCAATGAGCTAGAGCACGCCCGCAGCAAGCTGGGCCGGTTTGAAGGCCGGGTCACCTATGTGGAAGACAACGCCACGGCCATGGCATGCCAGCCCGGCCTGGCCGATGCCAATATCATTTTCTTTCTGCTCCACGAGTTGCCGCACCCCCTGAAGATCCAGGCCCTGCGCGAAGCCGGGCGCATGCTGGCACCCGGTGGCAAGCTCTACCTGGCCGAGTTCCACCGTCCGGAAGTGCCACTGCTCCGGTTGCTGAGCTGGACCTATTTCAAGGTGTTCGAGCCCTTTGGCCTGGCCCTGTGGGACACACACGATCCGGTCAACTGCCTCACCGAAATGGGTGGTTGGACCTGCGAGCGCAGCACCTATTTCTTTGGCAACTTCCAGGTCATCACGGCCACCAAGCACTAGCGTCCCGCGCAAAGGCGAGTTGATTTTTGGACTGGCGACAGTACAATGAAACATCGTTTCAAAAATCAAACTCACCGTGAAAAAAAACATAAAAGTGGCCCTGATCGGCGAATGCATGCTGGAACTGCACGGCACGGCGTTTGGCACCATGCAGCAAAGCTATGGCGGCGACACCTTCAACACTGCCGTCTACCTGTCCCGCTGCGGGGGCGACGCGCTGTCGGTGTGTTATGCCACGGCGCTGGGCGATGACCCGTTGAGCGGGGAACTGCTGCGCCGCTGGGCACAGGACGGGCTGGTGCTGGACCTGGTGCGCCGCATTCCGGGGCGACTGCCCGGGCTGTACCAGATCGAGGTGGATTCACACGGCGAGCGCCGCTTCAGCTTCTGGCGCGACCAGAGCGCCGCCCGGGCCTACTTCGACACCGAGCAAACCCCGCTGGAGCGTCATGCCGAGCAGTGGGACGCATTCTATTTTTCGGGCATCAGCCTGGCCATCCTGCCTGCGGCTGGGCGGGAGCGCCTGTTCGCGCTTGCGCAGGCCCTGCGCGCACGTGGCGCAAGCGTGGTGTTTGACAACAACTACCGGCCCCGGCTGTGGAGCGATCCCGCCGTTGCCCGCGAGAATTTTCTGCGTGCATTCCAGGTTGCCAGCATGGCCCTGGTGACCGCGGACGATCACCAGGCGCTGTTTGGCCTGTCCAGCGCGGAAGACTCGGAGCTGGCGGCCCAGCAACTGGCAGTGCCCGAGATGGTTATCAAACGCGGCGCGGCGCCGACGCTGGTGCGGGCCGGGCGCGGGCCATGGGAGCCGGTCGCCACCGAAGCCGTGCCCCGGGTGGTGGACACCACTGCCGCCGGAGATTCCTTTGCGGCAGGCTACCTGGGGCGCCGGCTGCTCGGCGCCACACCGGTTGAGGCCGCGGCGTTTGGCAACCGGCTGGCAGCCCGGGTCATCCAGCATCCCGGTGCATTGATTCCCGTGGAGGCCATGGCGGACCTGATGGCCACTACTTCAGGTGCTGCGCCAGCGCCTGCAACTGCGGCGTCTCCTTGATGCCCTGCGCCACCAGGGCAGCCATAACCCGGGCACCGTTTTCCTGAAAGTGTGTGGTGTCTGGTGCGACCGGGGTGCCAGCGGTCTGCGTGGCGTACCAGGGGAATTGCACCGTGTCGGCCACTACCAGCCAGTAGTCCTGCCAGTCGTGGGCGTGCGCGTTGGCAAAGTCTATGGTTTTGGCTTCCAGATCGATCAGCGGCACGCCATTGGCGCGGGCCGTGTCGCGGATGGTCTGGCTGTAGTCGCCGGTATAGGCATAGCCGCCTTCCGCGTGCTGCTGCGTCCGGTGCTGTGACACCACGGGGCGTGTGTCACCGTTCGCATGGGCGGCCTTGCGGTCCGCGTTCAGAAAGCGCGTGGTGGGCGTCATGATGAACGGAATGGCACCCCTGGCGCGGGCATCGTTGATATAGACCTCCAGCGCAGATTGAAACGACATCTGCGGCTGCCCGACTGGAAACTGGCGCTGGCCCTGGGCATCGTTAGGGTAGGTGCACAGGTTGGCTACGTCGGCCGTACCCCGCAGCGGGCGCAGGCTGTTGCAGTTCTGGTCGTTGTGGCCAAGGGCAATCACTATGTAGTCACCGGGGCGCAGATAGCGCAGCATCTGGCGGTACCAGCCGCCGTTGTAGAAGTCCCGGGAACTGCGCCCGGAGCGCGCGCCATTGACCACTTTGACGTCCGCAGTGTCCTTGAATTGGTCTTCAAACACCTGACCCCAGCCCATGCGCGGCAGGCGCTCGCGCTCATAGGTGGCAGCGGTGGAGTCGCCGACGATGAAAATGCGAACCCGGGCCGCCAGGATAGCGGCGTGCTCGCGCTCAGCACGCTCCATCTGCAGTGGCTCGTTGGCACGGTCACCAAACGGAGGGGCAATCGGGCGCCATGCCGTGTCCGTGATAACCGTGCCAGACGCCTCGCCAGTGTTGTTGTCGTAACCCCGGGTGTAGTTGAGCACGGACAGCACGGCCTCCACGCCGCTGCCATCCGCACGCATGGGCGTGGTGACCGGGTCAAAATGCTCCACATCGGCAACACCTGCATGTGCCAATGCCGCTCCGAACCCGGCGTGAAGCTGGCGCAGGGCCGCGCTGCGAATGGCGGGTGCAACGGTCTGCGCGGCATCACTGTCCGCCCATTGTTGCGGACCGATGAAGTGCATGGCGGTTGCTATATCCGACATGATGCGATCCGTCAGCGGATTGATGTTGGCGATGTTGTCGCCGGGCCGCAATGCAGGCAGCATGGCTGTCATGCAGATGGCGCGCGGCACGTGGTTGAAGCGGCAATTGCGATTGCCCGCTTCAGAGGCCACCAGTACCAGTGGCGCCACCAGCCTGGAGGCGTCCAGGGCGTAGTGACCGCTGGCGTCCGTGGTCGTTGTGATGGTGAGACCTTGGCTGTCGCGCACGACAACATGCGCGTGGGGCAGGGCGCCGCCCACTGCGGCAACACCGTGGAGGCGCATGGCATTTGGGAGGCACGCGCACGCTGCCAGGCACAAGGCGGCAAGGGCGGCTAGACTGATGAGTAGGGGTCTGCACATGGGTATTGGGAGCCGGGCACGTTTGGGTGGCGGGTTCAGATGGGCGTGAACAGTCGCTATTCCATAAAAAAAGGGGCGACCTTTTGGCCGCCCCTTTTTTTGACTTCTGATCGCTGCGGGCGCGGGTCAGAATTTGTAGCGTGCACCGATCAGGAACTCGCGGCCCGTCACGTTGTAAACCACTGAACTGTTGCGCACCCGGCTGATGAACTGGTCATTGGGCTGGTTCGTCAGGTTGATGCCTTCAAATGTGACTTCCAGATTTTTGTTGACCTTGTAGGACACCGAAAAATCTACATTCAGGGACGCCACTTTGCCTTCAACGTCGTTGTTGTTCTGGCCTGGCACGCGGGTCAGGAAGTCGCTGCGTGACGAAGCCGACAGGCGTCCGCTAAAGACACCATCGTCGTAGTACAGCGTGGCATTCCAGGAGCGGGGCGACAGGTTCAACAAGTCGTCCGTGATGGTGACGTTGCTGGTGGGTGACACGATGTAGGCAATCTTGGAATCGACCAGCGTGTAGTTCAACACCGTTCCAAAGTTCTTGCCAATGCCGGGCAGGAAAGTGAAGGGCTGCTGGTAGTTGATTTCCAGACCGCGCAGGTTGCCGCCGTCGGTATTGATGGGTGTGGTGACCTGGAAAACTTCGTCACCCGTGAAGTTGGGTGGCAACAGCGACAAGGGCAGTCCGGTTTCCTTGAACGGGATGTTGGTGCGCAAGCTCTGGATGTAGGTCGAGATGTTCTTTTGGAACAAGCCCAGGCCCAAATACGCATTCTTGTCAAAGTACCACTCGAAGCTGGTGTCCAGCGTTTTGGCGCGGAACGGTTGCAGCAGGGCATTGCCGCTGGTAATGGACAAGGTGCCGGTGGTGCTGATCGTGCCACCAGGGTTCAGGTTGCCCAACTGGGGGCGTGACATGACACTGGCTGCCCCGAGGCGCACGATGAAGTCGGGGCGCAGGGTGGCGGCCAGGTTCAGGGCCGGCAGCCAGTCGTTGTAACTGTTGGTGACGGTCACCTCGGTGCCGCCCGCATTGGCTTGGTAACCCGTCGCAACCTGTTCGGTCCTCACATAACGGGCGCCCACGTTGCCACGCACCGGAACGTTGCCCAGCTTGGTGTCGAAGTCGGCCATCAGAAAGGCGCCCTGGTCGGTTTCCACCACCGAGCGGTTGTTGCCACGGGCATTGCCATTGGTGGTGGACGACAGCGTGAAATCACCAGGGCCACCGACTGGGCCGCTCTTGAGACAGTTGCAATAAATGTCGTATGCCTGGGCAATGGCTGGCAGGTTGGGGATTACCCAGGAAGTTGGCGTGCCGGCTGGCATGCCCAGACCATTACCAAACCCGGTCAGATTGGTTGTAAGGCTGGTAACGGTGGTGCCCGTGGGGGGGGCAAAAATGGTGTCGTTCTGGTTGACGCGGCGGAACTCAAAGGTGTCGAAGGTGTAGCGTTTGTTGTCGATACCCCCTTTGATGGTCCAGTTGTCGGATGCCGTCCATGCCAGATCCAGGTGCGCCAGGTCATTGCGGTTGGTTGCGCCTTGTGGGCGAATGCGGATTTCGCTGGTGGTCGTGTTGGCCACGGTAGCCGCTTGTGTTCCGCTTGTGACACGCGGTACGGTGGCCAGGGTCATGGCGCCGCCCGCTTGGTTGACGTCAAACGGGTAGGTGATGCTGGGCAAACGGTCGCTGTTGCGGAAATCTATGCCATAACCGTTGACATTGATGGCGTCCAATGTGGTGGTGGTCTGCACCGGGTTGTCAAACACCGACCTGGCACTGCCAATTTTGGCGGTCAACTTCAGAGAATCACTCAAGGTTTGCTCCCACGTCAGCGTGGGTTGTGTGAAGGTGGTGGACAACTCGTCAAAACGCGATTCCGAGCGCACATCCACCCCGTTGTACACACCGTACAACAATGCGCCATTCGCTGCATACGCAGTGCTGACCACGCTGGTTTGGGGTTTTCCACCCTGGGCGGCCGTGCGGCTGAACGAGATGGCTTCCAGAAAGTCTTCCTGGCGCGTCGCCTGCAGTTTGGAGTACATCATGTCCAGTGTCAGCAGACTGTCGGTCGAGGGTTTGAGCTGGATCGACCCGGTCAGCCCCACACGATCCTGGTCATGGGTCAATCGACCGTAACGGGGTAGTCTGGGTGTGAAGTTGTTGGCATCGCTGGCGGCGTTATAGGCTGCAATGGTCTCCGGTGTGCCGGTGACACGGTTGACACCTTGCGCAGCCGGACCACAAGTGGTGGCGGTCGAGGTGGATGGGTTGGCGGTCATGCCGGTCGGTGCGCACCAGCCGCCTGAGGACGGGCCATTGTCCCAGCGCACGGTACTGAACCCTTCTTCATAGAGTCGGCGTTTGGAGAACGCGCCGGACAGCAGCACACCAAATGTGCGGTCTTCGTTGGTGTTGGACAGCAGAAAGGCGGCGCGTGGGTTGGTTGACTTGGCCAGGTCGTTGTAGCCAGCCTTGGCCGAGACCATGGCGTTCAAGCCACGCAGATCGAACGGGCGGGTGGTCTGCAAATCAACAGTGGCTCCCAGCGAGCCTTCGTCCACATCAGCCGACGAGCTCTTGCGCACCGTCACGCTGTTGAAGAGCTCCGAAGCAAACACGTTGAAATCAAAGCCGCGGCTGCGGTTGGCACCCCCTGAACTGTCCGTGCCGCCGGTGGTTGCCAGGCCTTCGATGCCGTTGATGCGCACGCGGGTGAAGTCCTGCCCCAGGCCGCGCACCGTGATGCTGCGCCCTTCACCGGCGTCGCGGTCAATCACCACGCCGGGAATGCGTTGCAGGGACTCGGCCAGGTTGGTGTCCGGGAACTTGCCCATGTCTTCGGCCTTGATGACGTCAACAATGCCGTTGTCATTGCGCTTGGCATTCAACGCGCTGGCCAGAGCGGCCCGCACACCGGTGACGACGACCGCGTCCAATTGCTTGGTGGCATCCTGTGCGTAGGCTGCGGTGCCGGTTGCGGCAATGGCACACAACATGGTGCGGACCGCTTGGTTGACACCGTTGAGCACGGGTTGACGAGCTTTGGGTGAAGGTTGCATGAAGGTTCTCCTGTAATGTTGTTCGTGGGGTGAGTGGCGGGTTTCAGCGCCTGCGGTTCAAGGGGGCAGGTAGTCGTCCCGCCTGGGGGAAAACTGGTCGAGCAACGTGCTCTTGTTTTCGAGGGCGACGACGCCATGGACGTGGTCATGTGGTGCGATAAAGGCGTCTCCCACGTTCAGAATGCGTTTGTGGCCGTTGACTTCTGCCTCAAATGCGCCCGCCAAGACATAGGCGATCTGGTCGTGCAAATCGTGTGCGTGGGGAGTACCCACGGCGCCCTTGTCAAATTGCACCAACACCGACATCAGCTGCGGTGTGTTGCCGACGATCTTGCGACGGATACCGTCACCGAGTTCTTCCCAAGGGATGGTTTCATTGATAAAGAAGTGCATGCGTTGGTCTTGGTGAGGCGTTTGTTGGTACAGGAACGTCGGAGCAATCAGTTGTTGGAACTCTGTTTCGTCGATACTATATCACCAACAATTAAAAATGAAACAGTGGTTCACTAAGTAGAAACCAGCATTTCATTGAACTGCACAAGTCGGTTAGGCTGACCTTGAGATTGACCAGAGTACTGAATGATGAACAGACAAATCACCTTGAAGCACACCCTGGGCTACGGCAGTGCCAACCTGTTGGGTAGCGGTGCCCTGGCCATTAGCGGGGCCTGGTTGATTTACTTCTACACCACGTTCTGCAACTTGTCGGTCGTGGAGGCGGCGGCCATTTTTTCAGTTGCAAGCGTCCTGGATGCGATCAGCAACCCGGTGATGGGCTATATCAGCGACAACTTTTACAACACCCGCATCGGCAGAAAGTATGGAAGGCGCAGGTTCTTTATTCTCATTGGCATCCCGCTGGTGCTGCTGTATCCGTTGATGTGGGTCGAGGGCTTCGGTTTTTGGTACTACCTCACAACCTATGCACTGTTTGAGTTGATTTACACGTCGATCATGGTTCCATACGAGACGTTGGCGGCCGAGATGACGTCGGACTTTGCCGTTCGCTCCAGGCTCACCGGAGCAAAAGCCATGTTTGGCAAGTCAGCAAACTTTCTGGCGGCCTTCATTCCTGCGCAGCTGTTTTTGATTTACAGCAAAGAATCAGCCACGCCGTTTCTGCTGACAGGTGTCATTTACGCGCTGATCATGTGTGCAGCCATGCTTGCGCTGTACCTGACCTCCTGGGAGCGCCCGGCCCATGAAGTCGTCCAGGAAAGCACCACCAGCCTGTGGCAGGCACTCAAGAAGTTGTGCATTGACCTGGCGTCAACCTTTCACCTGAAGATTTTCCGCAAACACCTGGGCATGTATTTGCTGGGGTTTGGTGCCGAATGGCTATTCATCTCCATGTTCACCTACTTTGTCATTTTCAGCCTGGGTCAAAGTAAAGACATCGTGGCCTATCTCAACAGCTTCAGCTCGGTCATGCAGTTGATCTCAACCTATCTCTTCATTGGTGTCTGTATCCGAATGGGCTTTGCAAGACCCTACCGTATCGCGCTGAGTATTGTGTGTTGCAGCGTGCTGGCCTATGTGGCGCTGTATTTCACGGGCTGGCCGCAACAAACCATTGTTATCGCGCTGTTTGCCATTACGGCGGTGTTTGGCGTGGGCACGGGAGGGGTCTACTACATTCCCTGGACCGTTTACACGTTTCTGGCCGATGTCGATGAGGTGCTGACCGGCCGACGCCGCGAAGGCATTTACGCCGGGGCCATGACCTTTGCGGGGAAATTGACCCGGTCGGTGGTGGTGTTTTGCATGGGTTGGACGCTCAGCCAGTTCGGTTTTCTCTCGGGTCAGGCCACCCAGCCCACCACGGCGGTTCACGCGATCATTGGCGTTTTTGCTCTGGGTGTGATTGGTTTGGCGTTGGGGGGTATTTACTACACCACGCAAATGAAACTCGACCGCGAGAACCACGCGGTGTTACTGGAAGAAATCGCACGCATCAAGGCCGGGGGGCGTATTGCCGACGTACCCGCCAACGCACGCGCGGTCGCTGAAGAGCTCACCGGTTGGAAGTATGAGCAATGCTGGGGGAACAACTCACTCGCCCAAAAAGCTGCTGTTCAGCGAACCGGTTGAAGCCACAAAATTTCACTTGCACAGCACGGAATTTCGTTTCAATGGTACGATGCATCCATAAATTTAAAATGAAACATCGGTTCATTAGGTAAAAACCGGCATTTCATTCTATATTCCGCATTCTCGTTTACAGGAGCCCCCATGCAAATCCGCCAACCCATCCACAGCGAACACGCCCGCACGCTGGACACCGAAGGCCTGCGCCGCCACTTCCTGGTCGAAGACCTGTTTGTGGCCGACAACGTCACCCTTACCTATAGCCAGATCGACCGCATCATCGTTGGCGGCATCATGCCGGTGTCGGCAGGTGTCACGTTTTCGGTCGAACTGGGCAAACACACGGGCACCGACTTTTTCCTGCAACGCCGGGAGCTGGGTCTGATCAACATCGGTGGCGCGGCGCGTGTCGTGGTCGATGGAGAAAGCTTTGAAGTGGGTGCGCGTGAAGCCCTGTACGTGGGTCAAGGCGCCAAGTCGCTCGAATTCTTCAGTGTGGACGCAGCCCAGCCCGCCAAGCTCTATTTCAACTGCGCACCAGCCCACGTGGCCTACCCGCACCGCAGAATCACGCTGGCTGAAGCCTCACCCGAGACCCTGGGCTCGGCCGAGACCAGCAATCGCCGCACCATTTACAAATTCCTGGTACCCAATGTGTTGCCAACCTGCCAACTCTTGATGGGCATGACCCAACTGGAGCCCGGCAGCCTGTGGAACACCATGCCTTGCCACACCCATGACCGGCGCATGGAGGTGTATTTCTACTTTGACATGAAGGCCGATGCTGCCGTTTTCCACATGTTGGGCGAGCCGACCCAGACCCGTCACCTGGTGGTGCGCAATGAACAAGCGGTGATTAGCCCGAGCTGGTCTTTGCACTCTGGCGTAGGCACCCAGGCCTACACATTTATCTGGGGCATGGTCGGTGAGAACCAGGTGTTCTCTGACATGGACCATGTTCCGATGACGGCCTTGCGCTAAACCGAAACATCCAAAACATCTCAACCACCATGATTCTTGAACAATTTCAACTCCAGGGCCGCGTGGCGATGGTTACCGGTTGCAACACCGGCCTGGGCCAGGGTATGGCCGTGGCGCTGGCGCAAGCCGGAGCCGACATAGTGGGCGTCAACGTCAGTGCACCCGATGACACCCGCACCCAAGTGGAGTCACTGGGTCGCAAGTTCCTGGACCTGCGCGCCAACCTGTCCGATACCAGTTGCCTGGAAGGCCTGGTCCAGCAAGGCCTGACACTTTCGGGCAAGCTCGATATTCTGGTCAACAACGCCGGCATCATCCGCCGCTGCGACGCCATCGATTTCAGCGAGAAGGACTGGGACGACGTCATCGACCTGAATCTCAAGACCGTGTTCTTCCTGGCCCAGGCGGTTGCCAGGCAATACATCAAGCAAGGTACGGGTGGCAAGATTATCAACGTGGCCTCAATGCTGTCCTTTCAGGGTGGGGTGCGGGTGCCGTCGTACACCGCGTCCAAGAGCGCCGTCATGGGCGTGACCCGGGCACTGGCCAACGAATGGGCCGTGCATGGCGTCAATGTCAACGCCATTGCGCCGGGCTATATGGCTACGGACAACACCACGGCGCTGCGGGCGGACGCCGCACGCAATGCGGCCATACTGGAGCGTATTCCTGCGAACCGTTGGGGTCTGCCTGAGGATCTCGCAGGGCCGGTGGTGTTTTTGGCGTCCAAGGCGTCTGACTATGTCAACGGCTACACCATTGCTGTGGACGGCGGCTGGCTGGCGCGCTAGGTCTCCTGCTTACCAGCAACGGATTCAGCCGCCATGTACGATAACAAGCGCCTGGGGTTTCTGTTTGTCTTGCCCTTTGTGCTGGGCGTGTTGCTGTTCAAGCTGTTTCCCTTTGTGATGAGCTTTGCGCTCAGCTTTACGCAATACGACCTGATTGATCCGCCACAGTATGTAGGGCTGGAGAACTACCGCGAGTTGGCGCTGGCCGACCCGTTGTTCCGCAAGTCGCTGGGGGTCACCCTGCTGTTTGCCGTGCTGGCAGTTCCACTGAGGGTTGGGTTTGCGCTGTTCATCGCCCATGTGCTGAACTTCCGATTGCGTGGCATCAACTTCTTTCGCGCAGCCTTCTATTTGCCGTCCATCCTGGGAGGCTCGATTGCCGTGGCGGTGCTGTGGCGTTTCATCTTTGCAAAGAACGGTCTGGTCAATTTGCTGATGGTCAACGTGGGGATGGAGCCCATTGCATGGCTGGCCGACGAGCACTACTCCATGTGGACCATCGTACTGCTGTTTACCTGGCAGTTTGGCTCGGCCATGGTGATCTTCCTGGCAGCGCTGCAAAACGTGCCGGTCTCACTGTATGAGGCTGCCGAGTGCGATGGCGCCAGCAAGCTGCAGCAGTTCTGGAACATCACCGTTCCGCTGATCACTCCGGTGATCTTTTTTAACATGATCATGCAGATGGTGCACGCCTTCCAGGAGTTCAACGGGCCCTACATGATTACCGAGGGTGGGCCGCTGAGTTCTACCTATGTTCTGGCGCTGTATATCTATGACCAAAGTTTTCGCTTTTTCAATCTGGGATATGGCGCGGCGCTCTCGTGGGTGCTGTTCGCGTTGGTAGGCGCTTTGAGCGCCATCAGCTTTTGGAGTTCCAGGTACTGGGTGTTCTACGCGGGTGAGAAAGAGCAGCGTAAATGAGCGTTGCACATGAGCATGCACGCGGCAGCGGGGGCAACCATCCTTGGGTGCGTTATCTGGCGCTGGGGCTGGTTGCCCTGGTCATGCTGTACCCGCTGATCTGGCTGGTGGGCGCCTCGTTCAAGAGCAATGGCGAGATCTTTACCGAGGTGGGCTTCTGGCCCCAGCGTTTTGACTTCAGCGCCTATGCCAAGGGCTGGAAGACCAGCACCGAATACACCTTCGCGACCTATTTTTTGAACAGTTTTCTGATCACCATTCCGCGCATCATTGTCACGGTTGTCTCCTGCGTGCTGGTGGCCTATGCCTTTGCCCGCTTTGAATTCTGGGGGCGCAAGTTTCTATTCTCGGTCATGGTGGCCACCATGATGCTGCCGCTGATTGTGTTGCGTTTGCCGCAGTACCTCGTGTTTCGAGAGCTGGGCTGGCTGGACTCCTACCTGCCTCTGATTGTGCCCTCCGCGTTTGCAACAGACACCTTCTTCATTTTCATGCTGGTGCAGTTTTTGAAGGGCATTCCACGGGATATGGAGGAGGCGGCGCAGATTGATGGCTGCAATGCCTTGCTCAAGCCGGCCATCATTTCCGTCGTCGTTTTCCAGTTCATCTGGACCATGAACGACTTCATGGGTCCGCTGATTTACCTGGCGTCGGTCGAGAAATATCCGGTGTCACTGGCATTGAAGATGAGCATTGGCGCGACCGAAGAAGTGGAGTGGGCCAACGTGATTGCCATTTCGGTGGTGGCGTTGATTCCCTCGGTGGCCGTGTTTTTTGCGGCGCAGAAG
>CAZMXB010000069.1:20901-21147 GCA_964569855.1 uncultured Rhodoferax sp. | reverse complement strand
GGCTTCGTCCAGCACCAGTATTTGAACCTGGCCCAGATCCAGCATGCCCTGCTGCATCAAATCCAGCAAACGACCGGGGGTGGCCACCAGAATATCCACGCCCTTTTTAAGCTTGGAAATCTGCGGATTCATGCCGACGCCGCCAAAAATCACCGTGCTGCTGAGTTGCAGGTATTTGCCATAAGTACGGATGGACTCTTCGACCTGCGCCGCCAGCTCGCGGGTGGGCGTCAGCACCAGCGCCCG
>CAZMXB010000069.1:17013-20891 GCA_964569855.1 uncultured Rhodoferax sp. | reverse complement strand
GGGCGCTTCGGCTCATGGAGAGCCGGTGCAGCAGGGGCAGCGTGAAGGCGGCGGTCTTGCCGGTGCCGGTCTGGGCGCCGCCGAGCAGGTCGCGGCCCTCGAGAATCAGCGGGATGGCCTGGGCCTGAATAGCAGTCGGGGTCTCGTAACCCTGCTCGCGCACGGCTTTGACGATGGCCGCAGCCAGATTCAATTCTTCGAATTTCATGGATTGTGGCGCCCATCCAGGGCACTAGGGATATCGGCCCGTACCGGTGCGCAAGCACCGGTTCAGTCAAAGGCAGATAGATTCAAAGGCAGGACATTGAGTGTCATCATGTCCCCAGCAATGTGCTGACGTTGTGGGCAACTGAAGCACCGCAACAGCGTGTATTGTCGCACGTTGCAGCCGGTCTTGCTAGAAAATGCGTAGCGTGGGTGTTTTGTCTGTACCACTGGGCGGTAACAATCTGCCATGGGGGCTAGTCATTGCGGACAGCAACTGGGAGAATCTTTCTACAATGAAAAAGTTCATGTTGCGACGATTGGGCGTGGCCCACGAGCCCGGCAGTTTCAAGCCGTCCCTGCAGGACTGCATGGAGGCGGTGCTGGAACAAAGTGACACACTCGCCAACGATGTGCTGACGGGGCTGGCTGCTTCAATCGCGCCGATTCGCAGCAAGTCCATCCAGTTGATCCAAAACCCGGCTGGCAAAGCGGCGATTGAGCACCTGGGTTTGAATGCTTCGGCGTTTAAGGCAAGCTTCGGCAAGCATTTGCGGGCCTCCTTGTATGGAGGCGACATCCACCGTTCACAGTCCCAACCTCTGCGTTTCGATGACTTTCAGTTCCTGGAGGAAGAGCAGATCGATGCCAACATCGAGTTTGCATTGACCCAGCAGGAAATCGCGATGGCGGTGGACGACGTATTACCGCTCCTGAACGCCATGATGAGCAGCCTGCTGGGCTGGATGACGGTGCAGCCTCACCTGAACCCCCTCAAACCGGACGCGTTTGTCTACGCGTTGCGTGAAAGTCTGGTGGAGCACGTTCCCAAGGACGAAGCGCGCACGGCAATCATGACGCCTGCTGCTGGCATGTTGGGTGTCAGCATGCGCCAGTTGTACAAGGAAATCTCGGATTGGTTGCGCACGCAGGGTGTGGAGCCGGTAGCGCAAAGCCTGCCGTCGGGAGCACAGGGCGGGCCGGCCAAGCCAGTTGAGAACTCGGTAACGCGTACCTTGCTGACGCTGGACAAGTTGCGCCGGTTGTTGTCCGGCGAGCTTGATACGGGGTCTCTGAACGGAAACATCAAGGACTTTACCCATACCGTTCCAGCTTCGTTTGTGGCGCTGGAAGACATGAAACTGATGGAGCCCATGATGAAACGCCTGTCCGAACGGGCAAGCCAGGCGGCCATCCCGAAAGTTTCGGCCAACGGGGGTGGAATGCTGGATCCCGGGATCCAACGGGAAAAATCCAAGAGCAAGAAGTTGGGCCGGGAGCTCGGTGAAGAGGTCGTTCGGCTGATGTTGGAGAACCTCACCCAGGACCATCGCATGTTGGCGGGCGTGCGAAGGAAACTCAAACAACTGGAACCGGTGCTCATGTCGCTTTCGCAATCGGATGCCCGTTTCTTCAGCGAACGCCAGCATCCCGCGCGCCAGTTCATGGACAAGATTACCAGCAGAAGCCTGGCCTTTACTTCCGAGGACCAGCCTGGTTTTGCGCATTTCCAGAAGGCATTGGAAAACGCTGTCGTTGTGCTTGCTGGCACCGGAGGAGACGCACAGGCCTTTGCCCGGGTATTGCGCAAACTGGAAGAGGGATGGGCCCGCGAAGAGCAAGAGCAACGCCAGCGTGCTGAAGAGGCAGCGCGGGGGCTGTTGCATGCCGAGCAGCGCAACCTGTTGGCGCAGCGCATGGCGGAAGATTTTGCGGAACGTCTGAAAAACAAGAAAGTGCCCGAGATCGTGTCGGTCTTCCTGCGTGGCCCCTGGGCACAGGTGGTGGCGGAGTCCCAATTGAAGTGTGCCGATGGTGCGGCAGATGCCGAGGGCTATTTGAGCCTGGTGGATGACCTCATCTGGAGCGTTCAACTGCGCCTGGCGCGGCGCAACCGGGCACGCCTGGTCGACATGGTGCCTGCCATGCTGGTAAAGATGCGCCAGGGCCTTGGCTTGATTTCATATCCCGAGGAACGCATACCGGTATTTTTTGACGAGTTGATCACCTACCATGAACAGGCCTTTGAGGGCGCCCGGTCGACCTCGGCATCGGATACGGCAACCGAGCCCGCCGAAGCTCTGCCAACGGTCGAGATGTCCCCGGTGGAAACGGCTGGCGTTGCAGAAGACGACTTCTGGATGGCGGACAGCGAAGCCGCAGACTCCGGGTTCATGACGGGCACTGGCGTTAAATCGGCGGAGATCGAAGAGAGTGAGGTCCCGGACCCCATCGCCCAGGAGGCCTGGAGCGCGCATACCCTGATCACAGGTTCATGGGTGGATCTGGCACTGGCCGGTCAATGGGTGCGTGCCCAACTGACCTGGGCCAGCCCACACAAGACCCTGTTTATGTTCATTTCAGCTGGCGGCATGGCCCATTCGATGTCCAGGCGAACCATGGACCGCCTTCGCGGCCTTGGATTGATCCGTTTGATATCCGACGGCAGAGTGGTCGATCACGCGCTGGATGCGGTGGCACAGGCTGCCTTGCGCAACGACCTGGAACAATCGGGTGGCGGTTCCTAGCCCTACTGCTTCAACCGCCCGGGTGCCGCAGTCGATAATACGGCATCTCCCTTCTACAAATCAGACTCGCAATGGCCCAATACGTTTTTTCCATGAACCGCGTCGGCAAGATCGTGCCGCCCAAGCGGCATATTCTCAAAGACATTTCCCTGTCCTTTTTTCCAGGTGCCAAGATCGGCGTGCTGGGCACCAACGGCTCGGGCAAGTCGACCCTGCTCAAAATCATGGCCGGCGTCGACAAGGAAATCGAAGGTGAAGCCATTCCCATGCCGGGGCTGAACATTGGCTACCTCCCGCAGGAACCCCAGTTGGACCCGACCCAGACGGTGCGCGAAAGCGTGGAGGCCGGGATGGGCAAGGTCTTCACGGCCAAGGCGCGGCTGGAAGAGGTGTACACCGCTTATGGTGCCGAAGATGCCGACTTTGACGCGCTGGCCGCCGAGCAGGCTGAACTGGAAGCCATCATTGCCACCGCCGGCACCGACTCCGAGCACCAACTCGAAATAGCTGCTGACGCACTGCGTTTGCCACCGTGGGACGCCAATATTGGTGTGTTGTCGGGTGGTGAAAAGCGCCGCGTGGCCTTGTGTCGTTTGCTGCTGTCCAAGCCCGACATGCTGTTGCTCGATGAGCCCACCAACCACTTGGACGCTGAGTCGGTGGACTGGCTGGAGCAGTTTTTGCAGCGCTACCCCGGGACCGTGGTTGCCATCACCCACGACCGCTACTTTCTGGACAACGCCGCCGAATGGATTTTGGAGCTCGACCGTGGGTCCGGCATCCCCTACAAAGGCAATTACAGCGACTGGCTCAGCCAGAAGCAGGCGCGCCTGGAGTCCGAGCAAAAGGGCGAGGAGTCCCGCGCCAAGGCGCTGAAGAAAGAACTGGAGTGGTCGCGCCAGAACCCCAAGGCGCGCCAGGCCAAGAGCAAGGCCCGTTTGGCACGCTTCGAGGAATTGAGTGATTTTGAATACCAGAAGCGCAACGAAACTAACGAAATCTTCATTCCCGTGGCCGACCGCCTGGGCCATGAGGTCATTGAATTCACCAATGTAACCAAATCCTTTGGCAACCGGGTGCTGATCGACAACCTGAGTTTCAAGGTGCCCGCAGGCGCCATCGTCGGCATTATTGGCCCGAACGGCG
>CAZMXB010000069.1:0-17003 GCA_964569855.1 uncultured Rhodoferax sp. | reverse complement strand
ACGCTGTTCAAGATGATTGCCGGGCGTGAAAAGCCGGACTCGGGTGAGGTCAAGATTGGCTCAACGGTCAAAATGGCCTTTGTCGACCAGAACCGGGACGACCTTGCCAATGAGAAAACCGTGTGGGAAGACGTCTCGGGCGGGCTCGACATCCTGAACGTCGGCAAGTTCCAGATGGCCAGCCGCGCCTACTGCGGCCGCTTCAACTTCAACGGCGGTGACCAGCAAAAGCGTGTCGGTACGCTTTCTGGCGGTGAGCGCGGGCGTTTGCACCTGGCCAAGACCCTGATCGCCGGCGGCAACGTGCTGATGCTGGACGAGCCTTCCAACGATTTGGACGTGGAAACCCTTCGTGCGCTGGAAGACGCGCTGCTGGAATTCGCCGGCAGCATCATGGTTATCAGCCACGACCGCTGGTTCCTGGACCGCATTGCCACCCATATCCTGGCCTGCGAGGGTGACAGCCAGTGGACCTTCTATGACGGCAATTACCAGGAGTACGAGGCCGACAAGAAGAAACGTCTGGGTGAAGAGGGTGCACGCCCACACCGCATGCGGTTCAAGGCACTGAAGTAAGGCGTTACTTACCGTCAGCCATGCCGCTGTCACCAACACCACGCCAGTCTATTTACCAGGCCACGGTGCAAAAAGCCGCGGCCGACGCAGGCCTGTTGATGGGAAAGCTGGTGGCTGCGGCGCGCGCGCACCTGCAGATGCGTGAGGCGGCTTGTCGCGATCTCCGAGAGCGCGATGCATTGGCCCTCTCGGCCAAACAGTTGCGCGCATGGGAGGCGCAGCTGTGCCAGCGTTTTCCGCAAGCCTTGCTGGTGGCCTTTGGCAAGCCGGCAGTCGGGCATAAGACGCGCGTGGCGTCGGTTGCAGAAGTAGAGTTTGACGAGCTGGAACTGATGGACGAAGTCCAGGTGCTGACCAGCGTCACACTGGCCCGCACATTGCAGGTCGCTTTGTTGGCGGCCGAAGCCAGTTTGGCCGAGCTCAACACCCTGATATGCAGCACCCTGGGTATGGATGCCGTTAACCCTGAGCGCAATCCCTTGCGCCCCCAGATCTACCTGAATGCATTGCGCGAAACAGTGGAGCAAACGCAGGTGCCGGCGGCCATCCAGCTGGATTGGCTGGGTGCGATGGGTGTGGCTTTGGGCCAGGAGTTGTGCACCATGTACCTGCAACTGAGCAAAAGTTTGCGTGGACAGGGCGTCGAAGGTATCGGTTATGCGGTGCTCCAATCTCCCGGTGCCCCCCGGATAGGGCGCGGCGTGGCGAGCAATGTACTTCAGAGTCCCCGTGGTGCGACCAGTATGGTGACGGCGCGTCCCAAGGGCCAGGACGACACCTTGTTGACCCTGGACCGGCTACGGCGACTACTGGCCGGCGAACTCGAAGATGCCCCGCCCTTGAATCCCAAAGAAGAGTTTGCCAGGCAGTTTGCACTGCAGTTTGAAAGCCAGGGTGTACCCGTTGCCGAAGCAGCGACCGATTTCGATGCCACGGTTCCGGCCGCGCTCGAAGCACTCAAAGAAATGAAACAGGTGGATGCCGTGGTGCAACGGCTGCAATTGCGACAACGCACCAATGCCTTGCCCGTGATCGATGGCGACCAATCCGTGGAGGCAGTGCGCACGGGTTTGCGCGCTCATGCCCAAGGGGTGGGCCAGGCGCTCAGTCTGGAAGTGATTGCCTTGATGGTCGACAACATCGCGCATGACCCGCGCTTGCTGACGCCGGTACAAAACCTTATCCGTCGACTTGAGCCACCCCTGTTGCGCCTGGCACTGGTTGACCCCCGCTTGTTTACCCATAAACAGCATCCCGCCCGTGTCCTGGTACAGGAAATTGCCGACCATAGCCTGGCCTATGCATCCGTCGCTGCGGTCGGGTTTGGTGTTTTCCTGCAGGGTGTCGAAAAAGCGATTGCGCCGTTGGCCAACCACGCAATCGACAGCGCCGAACCTTTTGAAGGTGTCTTGGCGGTGTTGCGTGACACCTGGCACCGGGCCAGCAAAGCCAGTGAACGCGACCGGGCCGCCGCCGTGCGCGCGCTGCAAAACGCTGAACAACGCAGTGTGCTGGCCAGAAAAATTGCGCGGGAAATTGTGACCCACCCCGACGCCGCACGGGTACCCGATCTGGTCATCGATTTTTTGTGCGGACCTTGGGCGCAGGTGATTGCGCAAGCACGCATCACCAGTGAAGATGGCACTGCGAGAGCAGAAAAGTACCAAGCGCTGGTGCCGGCCCTGCTTTGGAGCACACACCCGGAGTTACCTCGGCAGAACGCCAACAAGCTGACCCGACTGGTGCCACGATTGCTGGGTACGCTGCGCGAGGGACTTGACTCCATTCTTTATCCGGCTACCCGAACCAGCGCGTTTTTGGAGTCTCTCATGGGTTTGCACCAGTTGGCGTTCAGGTCGGCGCAGAAGCCGCCACCGGCGGCCGCGCCCCAGCCGGATCGGGACGCCGTCGCGGTTCGCAGTCTGGAGGTAGAAGACAACGATCCATGGATTGCTCCTGGTGAAGCACAAGCGTCCAACTATATGGACATGCCTGGAGCTGCAGAGAATGCGACCCATGCAGACATTCTGGCCGTCGGTGATCTGCCGCTGGGCGCATGGGTGGAGTTACATGTGAACGCGCTGTGGACGCGGACCCAGCTGACATGGGCCAGTCCGCATGGCACGCTGTACCTTTTCACCAATGCGGCGGGTTCCACCCAGTCCATGTCGCGCAAATCCTTTGACAGATTGGTGGCATGTGGGGAACTGCGCGTGATCTCGGGTCAGCCCATGGTCGATAGCGCACTCAATGCCGTGGCGCAATTGGCCATGCGCAACAGTGTCGACTCTCTGGTCTGACCGGGTGTAACTGCGAAAAGTGCCCGCGCCCCTCGCAAAATATACGCAAGTAGCTACTTAATTGATAGCAAATCGGGGTTGATCTATAGCGGGTGCTCTGCGTAGAACTTGCCGCCATGGAATAGCAGGGGCGACGCCCCGTCATCGTGGGAACAACGCTCCACCTCGCCCACAAAAATGACGTGATCACCCTCTTCGTAGCGGCTGCGGTTGAAGCATTCAAAGGTCGCAGCAGCACCGTGTAACAAGGGAGCTCCACCGGCACCCGGTTCAAACTGAACGCCTGCAAAACGGTCAACGTCGGGCGCCGCAAATTGTCTGGCCAGGCCTTGTTGACCGGCGCTCAGGATATTGATGGCGTAATGCGAGCCGGTACTGAAGGCCGCCATGGAACCAGCCACGCGGGACAGGCTCCACAGTACCAAAGGTGGTGAGAGCGAGACCGAATTGAACGAGTTGGCCGTCAAACCAATGAAGCGGCCCTGCATGTCACGCGCCGTGACGATGGTCACGCCCGTGGCAAACATGCCAAGCGCTGCGCGGAATTGGGGTGTTGAAAAATTCGGGGGAAGGGCCTTGGGTGGCCTGGCAATCGGGAGCATGCTCGAATTTACCTTAATTCCCGGCCCGCAGGCTGTTGCGTGGATGACAACCCGGGTGCATTCAGGGCCGCCCTACAATGGGCACATGCGTTTGAAACTGCTGATTCCGATTGCAATTGCTACTTTTTGCGCAGCAAGCCATTCAATCCCTATGAGGTCTTGCAAGGACTATTCCGCCAAGATCCCGAATGTCAAACCCCATTTGTGCGAGAGCGCAAAACTGCGCGATATGCAGGCGCGCTCGGTCATGGGTCGTCCAATCTGGGGGAGCGATGTCCAGGCCCAGGATGCCCGATTGCGTGTGCTGGTGTTGGGCGCCATGCATGGCGATGAAATGTCGTCCACTTCTCTGGTGTTTCACTGGATCGCGATGGCGCAATCACCCCTCGCGAATGCGCCACTGCCCATTCATTGGCGCTTCATACCGGCGCTGAACCCGGACGGGTTGTTTGCCCGGCCCGCCAAACGGGTCAACGCGCGCGGGGTGGACTTGAATCGAAACTTTCCCACCCCAAATTGGGCCCGTGATTCGCGGATTTACTGGGAGGCGCGTACCCGCCGCGATCCCAGACGCTGGCCGGGACGCCAACCCTTGTCCGAGCCGGAGTCCCGTTTTTTGCTGGAGCAGATGGACAGTTTCAAGCCCAATCTGATTGTCAGTGTGCACGCGCCCTATGCTTTGCTGGACTTTGATGGCCCGTCGGTTCCGCCTGCCAAGCTTGGTCGCCTGTACCTGGACCAGGTGGGGATCTACCCGGGTTCATTGGGAAATTACGGTGGCATCCACAAAGGGGTTCCGGTGGTCACGGTTGAATTGCCGAGTGCCTCGCGTACCCCACTGGATGCGGAAATGCGCCAGATGTGGACGGATTTGTTACGCTGGACCTCAGACCGCCTGGGGCCAGGAATCGCTACCGCGTCACGGAACTTACCCAAGTGACAGCGAGGGAAATAACAGGCCGGGTGGGGGTCCTGTAAAGTTCAGCGCATGCAACAACACATTCACGACGTGGCCATCATTGGGGCCGGTTTTGGCGGCCTGTGTGCCGCCATTCGTTTGCGGAAAAGTGGCGTGCAATCGCTGGTCATTCTGGAGCGCAGCGGCGAGGTGGGTGGCACCTGGCGCGACAACGTCTACCCCGGTTGTGCCTGCGATGTGCCCTCGCACATGTACTCGTTCTCGTTTGCGCCCAATTCGCGATGGACGCGCCCCTATCCCCGGCAGCAGGAGATCCAGGATTACATCCTGCGTGTCACCGATCAGTACGCGCTGCGCCCCCTGATCCGCTTCAACAGTGACGTGCAGGCCCTGCGCTGGCTCGCTGACCAAGCTTGCTGGCAAGTGGAGTTGCAGGGCCTGGAGCCATTGCTGGCACGCCACGTCATTCTGGCCACCGGGCCGTTGAACAAACCCGCCATTCCGGATATCCCGGGCATGGGCGGCTTTACAGGGGAGTCGTTTCACTCTGGCCACTGGCGCCACGATGTGGATCTGAAGGGCAAACGTATTGCCGTGGTCGGCACCGGTGCCAGTGCCATCCAGTTTGTGCCGGAGATTGCGCCGGATGCCGCACAGGTCGATGTGTTCCAGCGCACTCCAGCCTGGGTGGTACCGCGCTTTGACAATCCCTATGGTGTCCTGCGGCTTTGGGCGTACCGATGGGTGCCCGGCCTGCAACGCCTGAGCCGCTGGCGCGTGTACTGGTTCAACGAGTGGATCGGCATGGGCTTCATGGGATCAAAACGTATGCAGGGCGTTCTCCGGCGGCTGGCTGGTCTTCACCTGCGCCAGCAGGTGCCAGATCCGGCCATGCGACAGGCGCTGACGCCGGATTTCAACCCTGGCTGCAAGCGGCTGTTGATCTCCAACACCTGGTTTCCCACTTTGCAGCGCGCCAATGTGCGCCTGGTAACGCAGGCCGTGTCCGGCATTGCACCCAACGGCGTGGTCGGCGCGAATGGCGCGGTGTACCCCTGCGACGTGATCATCTGGGGTACCGGATTCAAGGCCACCGAATTCGTCGCACCGATGCGCATCTTTGGCGAAAAAACGGGTGCGGACGCGACTGGCACCTGCGCCACCCCGGCTCCCGAGCTTGGGGATATCTGGCGCACGCAGCCTGCGGCCACCCGACTGGGCATCACCGTTGCCGGTTTCCCCAACCTCTTCATGCTGGTGGGACCCAATACCGGACTTGGCCACAACTCCATCATCTTCATGATCGAGTGCCAGGTGGACTACATCGTGCGTGCGTTGGCCAGTTTGCGCGAGCGCGGGCAAAACACGTTGCGCCTGCGGCCCGCGGTTCAGAGAGACGATTACCAGCTGAACCAGCGCAAGATGCTGGGCACGGTCTGGGCCTCGGGTTGCAAAAGCTGGTACCAGAATGCCGACGGCCGCATTGACACCCTGTGGCCGGGCTACACCTGGGAATATTGGCTCAAGACCCGACGGTTCCAGGTTGCTGATTACCTTTAACCGTGTAACCGCCTGGCGCTTTGTGACGAGCAGAGGCTACCGGTGACGTCGCAGCGCATACTATTTGCGCGCCAGATAGACACCCGACACCGTCAGTGACATGCCAACCAGCGCCAAGCCGGTGAAGGCTTCGTCAAACAGCAACCAGGCCACCAGTGCGGTGCACGGCGGCACCAGGTAAAACAGGCTGGCGACATTGACGGCATCACTGTGGCGGATCAGCCAGTTCAGCAGGCTGATGGCGCCGATCGACAGGACGAAGACCAGCCAACCCATGGCAAACACGAACTCGCCGGTCCACTCCACCTGGAAGGTCTCGGTGAGCCAGGCCCCAACAAAGGTCGCCAGGGCGGTGGGCAAGAATTGCGCGATGGCCCCGGTGCGCCAGTCAAACGGTGCGCAAAAACGCTTCTGGTAGAGCGTTCCCGCAGTGATGCCCAGGAGGGCAGCGATGGCAGGCCACAAAGCCTCCATGCCAAAGCCCGAACCCATCTTGCCAAACACCACCAGGCCAACGCCCAGCAGGCCCAGCAGCAGGCCCAGCCATTGGCGTTTCAGGACCGACTCCTGCAGCAGCCACCCCGCTCCGACGGCCGTCAGCAGGGGTTGCACACCCACCACCAGGCTGGCCACGCCGGCGGGCAATCCCTTGGAGATCGCGATGAACACACCGCCCAGGTACACCCCGTGCAACAGCAAGCCGGCCACACCGATGTGAAACCAGGCACTGGCGCCTGCCGGCCAGGGCGCGCGCGTGAGCATGGCGACCAGGGTCATGCAGGCCAGCACGGCGATGTAACGAATGAGGAGAAACGTCAGTGGCTCGGTGTGTGGCAAGCCCAGCCGCGCGCCGATGAAGCCGGTGGACCACAGCAGTACAAAAACGAGCGGGAAGGCATAGGAAAATCGTTGGGTCATTGACGCCTATTGGAACACTGCCATCAATGCCCCAGGATCTTCGAGAGGAAGTCCCGGCTGCGTTCGTTCTGCGGGCTGGTGAAGAAGTCATGCGGGTTGTTCTGTTCGACGATCTGGCCCTGGTCCATGAAGATCACACGGTCGGCCACGGCCTTGGCAAAGCCCATTTCGTGCGTCACACAGATCATGGTGATGCCCTGGTTGGCCAGTTCAATCATCACGTCAAGCACTTCCTTGATCATCTCGGGGTCCAGCGCGCTGGTAGGCTCGTCGAACAGCATGATTTTGGGCTTGAGGCACAGCGCCCGCGCAATCGCCACGCGCTGCTGCTGACCACCGGAGAGCTGCAGCGGGTATTTGCCGGCCTGTTCGGCAATGCGCACCCGGTTGAGCTGCTCCATGGCCTTTTCTTCGGCCTCCTTTTTGGGCATCTTGCCGACCCACATGGGGGAGAGTGTCAGGTTCTCCAGCACCGTGAGGTGGGGGAACAGGTTGAACTGCTGGAACACCATGCCGACTTCCTTGCGCACCTGGTCGATGGCCTTGACGTCGTCGCTGAGTTCCACGCCGTCCACGATCAGACGGCCCTCCTGGTGTTCTTCCAGGCGGTTGATGCAGCGGATCAGTGTGGATTTGCCGGAGCCGGACGGCCCGCAGATGACGATGCGTTCGCCTTTGGCCACTGACAGGTCAATGTCGCGCAACACATGGAAGTTGTTGCCATACCATTTGTTGACCTTGTCGAAGGTGATGATGGGTTGGGACATGGATTTCTCTCAATCAGTTGGGGACAGAGCTTGTTCGCTTCGCGTAACTGCGGACTGTCCCGCAATCGTTTTATCGTTGCTTTGACTTGTTGACCTGCTTTTCGACCCAGTGGCTGTAACGCGACATGGAGAAGCAGAATAGGAAGTAGATGGAGGCGATAAACAGGTAGCCTTCTATCTTGAAGGGGCGCCAGTCGGCATCCGAGTTCAGGGCCAGGCCCATGGCTCCGGTGAGCTCGTACAGGCTCACGATGGTCACCAGGGAAGTGTCCTTGAAGGTGGAAATAAACCCGTTCATGATGCCCGGCACCACCATGGCCAGCGCCTGCGGCAGCACGATCTTGCGCTGGGTCTGCCAGTACGACAGGCCCAGGGTGGCAGCCGCTTCCACCTGCCCCTTGGGGATGGCCTGCAACCCGCCGCGGATGACTTCGGCCATGTAGGCCGCAGCAAACAGGGTGATGCCCACCAGCACGCGGATCAGCACGTCGATGGTGAAGCCCTGCGGCATGAACAGCGGGAACATGAAGGACGCCATGAACAGCACCGAGATCAGCGGCACGCCGCGGATCAGTTCCACATACACGGTGCAGGCACTGCGGATGGCCGGCATGCCCGAGCGCCGCCCCAGCGCCACCAGCAGCGCAATCGGGAAGGCCATGGCAATCGACAGCGATGACAGCAAAATCGTCAGCGGCAGA
The DNA here is from genome assembly GCA_964569855.1 of uncultured Rhodoferax sp. GTDB lineage: Bacteria > Pseudomonadota > Gammaproteobacteria > Burkholderiales > Burkholderiaceae_C > Allorhodoferax. The sequence goes on along the minus strand of CAZMXB010000069.1, from coordinate 8,660 downwards.
CCGCCCCAGCGGTCGGTCTCGACCCGGCTCAGGCCCAGCACCCCGCCGAACATGATGGTGAAGAACGCCCCCAGCACACCCACCCATAGCAGGGCCAACCAAGGCTTCCAGAAGGCGCGCGCGCAACTGGCCACCAGTAGACCGACCATCAGCACCGTGGCCACCAGTGGGCGCCACTGTTCCTCGAACGGATAGCGACCAAAAATGATCAGGCGGTACTTCTCGGCCACCACGCCCCAGCAGGCACCGACACCGTCCAGGCGGCAGGCCTCTGCATCCGGCGCCCAAGCGGCGCGGAACAAGGCCCAACCCAGCAGGTTGGGCACGATCCACAGCAACAGCCCACCGAGAATGATGGTGCCAAGTGATGTTTGCCAGTTGCCAAACAGGTTGGCCCGGATCCAGGGCACCAGGCCTTCGGTCTTGACCGGAGCGGGGCGCGCGGCAATGGGTTGAAAGCTTTGTGCCGCCATGCTCAACGCTCCTTGATGGCCGCGCGGGCGTTGTACCAGTTCATCAGCAGCGAGGTCGCCAGCGAAGTGCTCAGATAAACCAGCATGATGACCGAAATGCACTCCACCGCGCGCCCGGTCTGGTTGATGGCGGTGTTCGCAATGGACACCACGTCGGGGTAGCCGATGGCGACGGCCAGCGAGGAATTCTTGGTTAGATTGAGGTACTGGTTGGTCATGGGTGGAATGATCACCCGCAACGCCTGCGGCAGCATCACCAGCCGCATTTCCTGCGTCGGCGAGAGGCCCAGCGCACTGGCGGCCTCTGCCTGACCCCGCGGCACGGACTGGATGCCGCTACGCACCACCTCCGATACAAACGCCGCAGTGTAGATGGTGAGACCGAGCAACACGGACAGGAATTCCGGCGTCAGGGCGCCACCGTTTTCAATGGCGAATTCGCCCTGCTTCGGGCTGTCGAAAGTGGTGGGCGCACCACCCAGCAGCCAGCCCAGCGCTCCACAGCACACCATCACCAGCACCGGCATCCAGAACGTACTGGCCGGGTGGCCGGTGCGTTCAAACGCGCGGATGGAACGCCGGCGGTACAGCCAGGCCGGGAGCAATCCGGCGACCAAGGCGCACGCCGCCCACGCGTGGCCACTGGCCCAGACGGGAATAGGAAAGTTCAGTCCGCCCTTGCTCAGAAACAGCGGCCCCAACACCAGCGGTTCGGTGGAGGCGGGGAGTAGTTCGGTGAACAGCAGATACCACATCAGCAGTTGCAACAGGATGGGGATATTGCGAAACACCTCCACATAGGTGGCACATAGTCCGCGCACCAGCACATTGCGCGAGAACCGGCCAATGCCGATCAGGGTGCCCAGGATGGTGGTCAGCACAATGCCCAGCACCGCGACTCGCAGCGTGTTGGTGACACCGATCAGGAAGGCGCGCCAATACGGCTCGCCCGAATCAAAAGGGTAGAGGCTTTCGCCGATATCAAAGCCAGCGGCACTGGTGAGGAAGTCAAAGCCGCTCTGGATACCGCGAATGCGCATGTTGGTGGCCGTGTTGTGGGCCAGAAACCAGACCACCAGACCAATGCCGGCGATGGCCAGCACCTGGTACACCAGGGCGCGAAAGGCCTGGCTGCGCCATGAGAACGGTTTTTTCTTCATGTGGAAAACCTGACCTTGCATTGCGAAAAAGGGCAGCGGGACAAAGCCCCACTGCCCTTGGCGGACCAGGGGTCGACGACTCAGCGAACCGGGAAGGCATACATGATGCCGCCCTTGTTCCACAGATTGTTCAAGCCGCGTGGCAATTGCAGCGCCGACTTGGGCCCGACGTTGCGCTCAAAAATTTCGCCGTAATTGCCGGTGGTCTTGATGGCGCGGGCCAGCCATTCCTTGTCCAGGCCCAGCAGCTTGCCGGTGTCCTCGGTGGTGCCCAAAATGCGGCCCACGACCGGGTCGGCGCTGGTCTTCATGGCGTCGACGTTGGCCTGTGTCACGCCATATTCCTCGGCTTCGATCAAACCGTAGATCACCCACTTGACGATGGCAAACCACTCATCGTCCCCACGGCGCACCAGGGGACCGAGCGGTTCCTTGGAAATGATTTCCGGCAGGATGATGTGGTCGGCCGGGTTCTTCGCCGACTTGTTGCGCACCGATGCCAGGCCGGACGCGTCCGTGGTGTAGGCGATGCAACGTCCCGAGAAGTAGGCGCCTTCCACCGCTTCGAGTTTTTCAAACACGACCGGTTTGATATTCAATGCGTTGGCCTTGGAGAAGTCGGTCAGGTTTTTTTCGGTGGTGGTACCGGACTGCACACAAATGGTCTGGCCTTTGAGTTGCTTGGCGCTCTTGATCTTGCTCTTGACCGGCACCATGAAACCCTGGCCGTCGTAGTAGGTCACGGCGGTCTGGTTCAAGCCCAGCGACGCGTCGCGGGTCAACGTGAACGTGGTGTTGCGTGACAACACGTCAATCTCGCCGGACTGCAGTGCCGTAAAGCGGGCCTGCGCGGGCAGGGGCACATATTTCACCTTGTCGCCGTCACCGAGCGTGGCTGCCGCAATGGCGCGGCAGATGTCAGAGTCCAGGCCATTCCATTTGCCGCTCGAGTCGGCTGCAGAGAAACCTGCCAGACCGGTGTGCACACCACAAATGACCTGGCCACGCGCCTTGATGCCATCGAGTGTCTTGCCTGCGTGGGCGGGGGCTGCCAGCAGCGCACCCAGGGAGGCCACGACGGTGGCGGCGATTTTCACGGTATTCAATTTCATCAGCACGTACTCCATAAATGACGGGGTTTCAGTATGCACGCACTGTGCGATTTTTGCAGCTCAGGGGTTGCCTCCAAATAGGGGTTGGACGCGTTCAGTGCTGAAGAATTTTGCTGAGGAAATCCTTGGTGCGGGTTTGACGGTTCTCCGGGTGGCTGAAGAACTCTTCCTTCGAGCAATCTTCCAGAATTTTGCCACCCACGTCGATAAAGATGACCCGGCTGGCCACCTTGCGGGCAAAGCCCATTTCGTGCGTCACCACCATCATGGTCATACCTTCTTTGGCCAGGGTCACCATCACATCCAGCACTTCGCCCACCATCTCAGGGTCCAGCGCCGACGTGGGCTCGTCGAACAGCATGACGATAGGGTCCATCGACAGGGCGCGGGCAATCGCCACCCGCTGTTGCTGCCCGCCCGAAAGCTGGCCGGGAAACTTGTCCTTGTGTGCCATCAGGCCAACGCGGTCCAGCATCTTCAGGCCCCGGACGTTGGCCTCATCCGGTGAGCGGCCCAAGACCTTGATCTGGGCAATGGTCAGGTTTTCGGTGACGCTCAGGTGGGGAAACAGCTCGAAGTGCTGGAACACCATGCCGACCTTGCTGCGCAGCTGCGGCAGGTTGGTGGTGGGCGCCTGCAGCTCGGTGCCGTCAACAAAAATCTTGCCCTGTTGCACCGGTTCCAGGCCGTTGACGGTTTTGATGAGTGTGGACTTGCCAGAGCCCGAGGGGCCGCAAACCACGACCACGTCGCCCTTGGAAATGGTGACCGAGCAGTTGTTAAGAACCTGAACCGGGCCGTACCACTTGGAGATGTTGTCAATCTTGATCATGTTTCAAACCATTCGAAAGGGTTAACGGATGATGGCGATTTTGTTCTGCAACTGTTTGACCAGCGCGGACAGACCAAAACACACGGCAAAGTACAGAACGGCGGCCATCAGGTAGGCCTCTTCGGGGCGACCGTAGATCTTGCCTGCGGTCACAAAACCCTTGAGCAAGTCGTAGGCGCCAATCGCGTACACCAGGGATGTGTCCTGGAACAGGATGATGGTTTGTGTCAGCAGTACCGGCAGCATATTGCGGAACGCCTGGGGCAGCACCACCAGACGCATATTTTGTGAATAAGACATGCCCAGCGCCTGTCCGGCATGGACCTGACCCCGCGGGATGGACTGGATGCCTGCCCGCATGATTTCGCTGAAGTACGCGGCTTCAAAAGCAATGAAGGTGATGGTGGCCGACAGTTCTGCGCCGACCGGCCGCCCGGTGATCAGCGGCACCAGCAGAAAGAACCACAAAATCACCATCACCAGTGGCACGCTACGCATGCCGTTGACGTAAAACGTGGCAATCACGGTAAAGACCTTGTTGCCCGACAGGCGCATCAGGGCCAGGATGGTGCCAAACAGAATGCCGCCAAGCGTGGCAACAATCGTCAGGTTGACGCTGAACATGAAACCGCCCAGCACAAACTTGCTGATAATGTCCCAGTTGACGAAGGTAAGGTCGAGTCCGCCCATATTAGTGTCCCCCGCCTGTGCCACCGGCGACGACATAGCCCGGAATTTGTACTTTCTTCTCGACAAAGGCCATGACACGGTTCACCGCAAAGGCGGAAATGGCGTAAAGGCCCGTCACGGCAATGTAGATTTCGATACCCCGTGAGGTTTCCTCCTGGGCCTGCATCGCAAACATGGTCAGTTCGGCAATGGACACCGCAAAAGCCACCGACGAGTTTTTCAACAGGTTCATGGATTCACTGGTCAGCGGTGGCAGGATGATGCGAAATGCCATGGGCAAAATCACGTAACGGTAGGTTTGCGTGGTCGTAAAACCCATGGCCATGCCCGCATAACGCTGGCCCTTGGGAAGAGACTGAATGCCGGCACGCACCTGCTCGGCAATCCGGGCCGAGGTAAAGAACCCTAGCGCAAACACCACGAGCACAAAACTCGGAACGCCCTGCATGGCCGGAAAAACTTTGGGTACCACAAAGTACCAAAGAAATATCTGCACCAGCAGCGGAATGTTGCGAAACAGCTCCACCCATACATTGGCAAGGCGCACCAGCCAGGGGTTGTTGGGCAACGTGCGCAGCGTACCAATCAGTGCACCCACCACCATGGCAACAACCCAGGAACTGCCCGCGACGGACAGGGTCCAGCCCCAGGCGTCCATCATCCACTGCAGGTAGGTTCTCCCGCCACTGCCATCGTCATTGAGAAATACCTGCCAGTCCCACGCCATATCAATGTCTCCAGATCAAGAAAATCGGTGATGCGGGGCGCGTGCTCCGCATCACCATCGATTGCCTGCCTTTATTTCTTGGCGTAGTCTTCCATGGGTTTGTCATTCAGATTGGCCCATGCGGCCTTGGTGGTTTCGCTGGCGGGCAGACCCACCCGGGTGTTCTTCGGAGGAATGGGCTGCACAAACCACTTGTCATAAACTTTGGCGAGCTCACCGGTCTTCTGCATTTCACGGATGGTGTCGTCGGCCAGTTTCTTGAATGCAGGGTCGTCCTTGTGCATCATGATGGCGATAGGTTCTACGCTCAACACTTCACCAACGATCTTGAAATCGGCCGGGTTCTTGGCGGTGGCAATGTTGCCCGCCAGAATCTGACCATCCATCACGAAGGCTTCAGCGCGGCCCGATTCGAGCAGCAGGAAACTGTCGGAGTGGTCCTTGCCAAACACTTCCTTGAAGTCTATGCCTGCTGCGCGCTCATTCTTGCGCAGGGTTTGCACTGAAGTGGTGCCGGTGGTGGTAGCGACGTTTTTGCCGTTCAACTGCGCAATGGATGTGATGCCGGAACTGGCCTTGACGGCGATGCGCACTTCTTCGACATAGGTGGTAACAGCAAACGACACGTCTTTCTGGCGGGTGGCGTTGTTGGTGGTGGAGCCGCACTCAATGTCCACGGTGCCGTTTTGCACCAGGGGAATGCGGTTTTGCGAAGTGACAGGCTGGTATTTGACTTCCAGCTTCTTGCCCACGGCCTTCTCGGCAGCGGCAATGATGCGCTGGCAGATTTCTACGTGGTAACCCACGTACTTGCCGTCGCCCAGGGTGAAGGACAACGCGCCAGACGAATCACGCACACCCATGGTGATAGTGCCCGAGGCCTTGACCTTCGCCAGGGTGTCCACTGCTTGAGCGGCGGCGCCCAGGGGGAACAGGGATGCGGCAAGAGTCGCTGCAGCGATGGCAAACAAATGTTTCTTCATGTGTCGTTTCCTAAAAGTCTTCGGTTGATGGTGAATCTGGGCCAAATTGCTGCACGCGCTCTGACCCGCGGGGCAACACCGGGATATTACGACTTTGTGACGAATCGAACCCATGGGTTTACACGGGGAAGCCATGCAAAATGTGCATGCATCAATACGCAGCGCTGCTCTTTGGCACGCAGGCACTTTGCAATTTCCATGCCGTTGCGCGCTGCCGAAATGCAGAGAGCCGCTACCGCGCGACCCGCACAGCGTCGCGCAAGCGACTGAAACTGGCGATTCTTGGGGCCGACCCGGATGCGGTTTGGCGTTGCGGGCATTAGGCTTGGCCGGACTGTTCATCGAAGGAGTTGTTGCGTTGCGTTCCCATTACAAGTTCTGGCCCAAGCGGCTGCCCCATGCCATCACCATTCCTTTCACATCGCTATGGGACAACCTGGAGACCAGCGCGCGGCGCTACCCCGACAAGGCCGCGCTGGTGTTCTTCGGCACGGTGCTGACCTACGCCCAACTGCTACAAAAAGCAGAGCAACTTGCGCAGTGTTTGCGAGGGCTGGGGGTCGAAAAGGGTGATAGGGTGGTGCTTTGCATGCAAAACTGCCCGCAACTGGTCATCGCCCACTTTGCCATCCTGCGGGCCAACGCCGTGGTGGTGCCGGTCAATCCGATGAACCGTGCGGAGGAACTCAAACACTACATCACCGACCCTGACGCCAGGGTCGCCATAACCACTGCCGATTTGGGCGCAGAGTTGGCCCGTGCCAGCGATGCGTTGCCGCCCAGGGACCGCCTGGCCCATCTGATCGTGACCCATTTCACTGACGCATTTGACGTCGATAGGGCAGGTGATGACGCGCCACCCGCGGCCTGGAACGGTTGGCTGCTGACGCGCCATGCGCTGCCCGCTCTTGCCGGTGGACAGGTTCTTGCATGGAATCAAGCCCTAGACGCTGGTGGCGGGTTGCCAGAGTTACAGGTTGGCCCAGCCGACCTGGCGATATTGCCCTACACCAGCGGCACCACCGGTCTGCCCAAGGGCTGCATGCACCCGCACAGCAGCATCATGCACAATGCCGTCGCCAGTGGAATGTGGGGCAACGGCTGCGCTGAAAACGTGGTGCTGGTGGTGGTGCCCATGTTCCACATCACCGGCATGGTGAGCGTGATGCACACCAGCATCCGCGGTGGTGCGACGCTGGTCGTCATGCCACGTTGGGACCGCGACCTGGCCGGGCGGCTGATCTCGCGCTGGCGAGTGACCCATTGGACCAACATCCCCACCATGGTGATCGACCTCCTGGCCAGCCCCCAATTCAATAGCTACGACCTCTCCAGCATGACCTACATCGGCGGCGGCGGTGCCGCCATGCCGCAGGCTGTGGCGCAGCGCCTGCTGGAGCAGTTTGATTTGCATTATGTGGAGGGCTATGGGCTCACCGAAACGGCGGCCCCTTCCCACGCCAACCCGCCCGACGCTCCCAAGCAGCAGTGCCTGGGCATCCCCTTCATGGGCACGGACGCCCGCGTCATCGACCCCGACACCCTGCAGGAAATGCCAGTGGGCGAGGCCGGCGAAATCGTCATCCATGGGCCGGAAGTCTTTCGGGGCTACTGGAAACGGCCCGACGCCACCGAGGCGGCCTTCATTGACATGGACGGCAAACGGTTTTTTCGCTCCGGCGACCTCGGGCGCGTCGATGAAGACGGCTACTTCTTCCTGACCGACCGGCTCAAACGCATGATCAATGCGTCGGGCTTCAAGGTCTGGCCCGCCGAAGTGGAGGCCCTGATGTACCGCCACCCCGCCATTCAGGAGGCCTGCATCATCTCCACACCGGACAGCTACCGCGGCGAATCGGTCAAAGCGGTGGTGGTGTTGCGGTCCACCCACAGGGACCTGGTGACCGAGCAGGACATCGTCGCCTGGTGCCGTGAGAACATGGCGGTTTACAAAGTGCCGCGTGTGGTGCAGTTTGTCGACGCACTGCCCAAAAGTGGTGCAGGTAAAGTCATGTGGCGCACACTGCAGGAAGCAGAAGGGACGTAATTTTGGGCTCGTTGGATGATTCGCTGGGCAAGCCGTTGAACGGATGGCGTTTGCGGCTTTACACCATTATTTTTGAGGCCGACACAAGGGCCGGGCGACTGTTCGACCAGTGGCTGATTGCCATCATCCTGGCGAGTGTGTTGGCCGTCGTGCTCGACAGCGTGCAGACGCTGGGTGCCCGTTATGACCGGGCGTTTGGCCTTCTGGAGTGGGTCTTCACCATTGCCTTCACACTGGAATATGCGGCCCGCCTGGTGTGTGTGCGCCACCCGGCACGGTATGCGCTGAGTTTTTACGGGCTGATCGACCTGGCGGCTTTGCTGCCCACCTACATCGCCCTTTTTGTACCGGAAGTGCACGCTTTGATCGACGTGCGTGTGCTGCGCCTGCTGCGGGTGTTTCGCGTCTTCAAGCTCACGGCCTATGCGGCTGAGTTTCAATCGCTGGGCGCCGCACTGCGGGCCAGTCGGCGCAAGATTCTGGTGTTTCTGTCGGCGGTGCTGATGATTGTTCTGGTGATGGGGACCCTGATGTATGTCGTGGAAGGCCCCGTGCACGGCTTCAGCAATATTCCCACCTCGGTGTACTGGGCCATCACCACCATGACCACGGTGGGCTTTGGCGACATCACGCCCA